>NZ_JARVSK010000016.1:0-305235 GCF_030209235.1 Pseudomonas sp. efr-133-TYG-103a | reverse complement strand
TCCACCACAGATATTTCGACTTGCGCGTCGCGTCGATGATGGTGTGCGGCAGGCCATCGTCGCTGTTGAGGTATTCGGTTTTGTGGCCGAGGGCGTCGGTTTCGGCGATGAGGTTGCCCTTGTCGTCGTAGCGCGCTTGCCAGACGCTGCCGTCCGGGTACGCAACCGAAGACACCAATGTAGTCAGATGGTGATACGTGTATTTGATACTGCGCCCCAGCGGGTCGGTTTCCTCGATGAGTCGCGAATAGTCGTCGTATCCGAGCTGCAGGCGATTGCCGTCCGGCAGCGTCAGACCGGTCATATTACCGCTGTCGTCTATGTCGATCTTGTAGTGTTCGCCACCGTAGTCACGGCTTGCGATTACGCGGTGGTCTTCGTTGTAATGAATTTCCAGCTCGCGGCCCAGCACGTCGGTTGCCCAAGACTTGCGGATCCTGAAGTCGTAACGGAAGTGGAAATGCTCGCCATCACTGGTCCAGTGCTCGACCACGCGCGGCTGTCCGTCGATGGTTTCCCAGCGGTAGTTGCAGCTCAGCCCCAACGCATTGCTATGGGTCGCCATGACACCTTCGGCGTAACTGAAACGACGCATCGAGTCGCCATTGCGGTTGATGACTTCGATGAGCTGGCCGTTGTCGTCATAGCGATACTGGACCAGCGTCTCAACGGCCTCATTGTCGACCACACGCTTCACGTCGGTCAGGCGGCCTAACGGATTGTCGTAGTGCAGGTGAACCCTGACGCCACCGGTGGCGCTGATGTCGGTCAGCGTACCGTCGACGGTCCGCGTGAAATGCAGAAAATGCCCGAGCGCATTCTCGATACGCTGCAAAGGCACGCGAGTGTCGTCGTCCGGGACTTCGCCGAAGTAGAAAAAGATGTTGTCGAGGGTCTGAAGCAGGTAATGCCCACCCTCTGTGCAAACCAGATAGACCTGTTCATGAGAGTTGTAGACCCGCTCTCCCGCCTGAACATCAACGAAAGGCACGCTACGGCCCTGGTTGTCGGTGAGGTAGACGAATCGGCCACTGCGACGCAGGTTTTGCTCCCACGGCAATACCCAGCCACGCCCCAGGACACTGTCCACGGTCAGGTCGCTGGCATAGAAGCGCGACCACTCGATGGGCATCAGTCCCGGCAGGCTGAAGTCGGTTTCATCCGGAATGACTTTGCGCCCGGTGGTCATGTCGACCGGGTTACCCGTGAGTCCACCCACGGCGCGTTCAATGGCAGGTCCGACTACATAACGACTGGCGACCTCGCCCGCGACAAAGCCTGCAGTGAACTTCATCACGCATGGCATGACGGCCTTCATGCCCGCCTGGGTGCCGGCCTTGATCAACTGAGCGATACCGCCCGCCGCGCCGGCGACAGCCATCAATATGTCTACAGTGGTGCGCAGCCACCCAGGGATTTCATCGTCAACCGGGAGATATCGCTGGGTGCCACCACCGATCAGCACATTGTTCGAGCCGCTCGAAATGGTCGCGCCACAGGTAATCTTGTCGCCCTTGCGCGCCGCCGCAGTACTGTTAATGAATACGTTTGTCGAACCTTCGGCGACCTGAACCGGCCCCGGATGTTTGCTACATGCTCCCAGACTTAGAGCAACGTGAGCCGCCTGCCGGCTGTTGACGAAAACGTTGGGTGAGGCTGTCACGATCGTCCCGGAGGGCGATGAGAACATACTCCCTATCGCCTCCCCTGCGGCGGTGAGCAGGCTACCTCCGACGCCTGCTGCAAGACCCGCCAAAAGCGCGACGCCGAACCCGCACGTGAAGGTCGCAATGGCGACGGTCGCGACCAGTGCAATACCCAACGCAGCGCCGAGGAGAAACCCTCCAAGGGCGCTGGTATGTGAAATGTCATCGCCGAACCGGGCAGCTTCGAACATGAGCGTTACTCCTGTTCGCTGGAGTCGGGCGCGGCCGGGTCGCTCTGGCGGGGCTGGAAGCTGGCGAGCAAGCCGTCCCAGTCCTGATTCTGCTGCGCGCTGAAGTCAGCTTGCGCGGTGGTTGAAAATATCAGCGCACGCCCAGGCTCTATGAGGAATGCGGCCTGGCGCTGATAAAAAGGTCGTCCTTCGTTCATGTAATACGCGTCGATCTGAACCCCGTCGATGGGCGCCACGGCCGACAGTGCTACGGCTTTTTTACCCAGCAGCGTGTAGCCACGCAGCTTGGACGCGAGCATTTTTACCTGCCTGTCGACGTAGGCTTTGAGGGTTTCAGAGGGCAGCAGGTTGTCGCGCGAAATGGTAATGCTCAGCGGGGCCGGGATACTCGCACCCAATACAAACATGTTGACGGTGCGGTCTTGAAATCCCTGCGGCAGCGCAATGCTGCCTTCCTGCAACTCATAGTCCATGTGAAATTCTTTCCTGAGATCAGTAAATCGGGTTCAGCGGGTCGCCATGCCTGAGAGCATATTGTCGAAATCGACGAGCCAGAGGCTCAGACTGGGTTTGACCGGGTCAATCACGCACGAAAGGCTCAGCCACTGCGACGTTTGGCCGTCAGCCACTGGAACGATGCCGCCCACTAGCCTGCCATGTCGCTCTGCATGTCCCATCGTGAAGTGAAAATCCACGGCTTTCGCGGGACTGCCCGCCAGTGAGCAGTCACGCTCACGGATAACCCGCAACTGAGGATAAAGTTTGCGAAAGGTCTGCATGGCGTCTTGCAGCAGAACGTCCAGCGTCGCCCCTTCGCGCACATCGCGTCGCTTGATCGTAAGCACCACGGGTTCGCCATCGTGCTCGATGGTTGTCTGTATATCCCGGAATCTGAAACTATCGGGCAGGGACAGGTCGAAGCCGCCGAAGCTGAAGCGACTGGGCACATCGCGCAGTGGCACGACCGGCTCAGGCTCCGGTTCTGGCTCTGCTACCGGCAATGGGTTTTGCTGTTCAACACGCGCCGCCTCTTCAAGCGCCAGACGACGCTCGGAGATGCGGTCATAGATGCTGGTCCTTGTCATCGGTCACACCTTAATCGTTGACGCGCACTGGCGCGCCGGTGATTTGCGTCGTACCAGTGCTCACCGTTGAAATCGTGTTGCCTTTGATCTCGATTCCATCAGGCGTCAGCGTAATGCTGCTCTCGCCCACCTGAAGAATGATGTGCTGCTTGGCACTGACCTGGATGAACTGGTTGTCGACCTGAATCGTCAACGAGCCTTCCTGCACGTTCATCACCGTGTCTTTCTTGATCGTCTCGGTGTGAGTGCCGCCCACGGTAATGGTCCGGTTCGCGCCGACGTGATGGCTCTCGTCGACCTCGATCTCGGTGTCCATGTTGCGTTCGGCGTGCATGATGATCTGCTCGGCGCCAGACTTGTCTTCGAAACGGAAGAAGTTCGCAGTGCCGCCGTCGCCCTTCATCGACCGCGTCAAGAACCCGCTCTGCGTTTTGTTCGCCGGCAGCGACCACGGCGGGGTGTTCTGGCTGTTGTAGAGGCTGCCCATGATCAGCGGGCGGTCGGGGTTGCCGTCGAGGAAGACGACCACGACTTCGTCACCCACCCGCGGGATCTGGATGCTGCCGAAACCGCCGCTGGCGCCGGATTGGGCGACGCGCACCCAGCAGGAGCTGTGGTCGTTGTACTGCCCGTTGCGATCCCAGTGGAACTGGATTTTTACCCGACCCAATTCGTCGGTGAAGATTTCTTCGCCGGGCGGACCGACGATGATGGCGGTCTGCGGACCGGGAATCGTCGGGCGCGGCGTGGACAGTTGCGGACGAAACGGGATCTTTTTGCGCACACAGGTGAAGGTGTTGTAGTAGCTCGCAGGGTGGCCGTTGAGGTAGTTGTTGTGGCCTTCGCTTTCAACGCCCATGAGCAGAAACTGACGGTCTTCGGCCGAGCCTTGATCGTGGTCGTAATGCTGCAACAACTCAAAGGTGTAACCAGGCTTCATCGCACGGCAGTTGCTCGCGCCGCTGAAGCTTTTGCCCTTGAGCTCCAGCGCTTCGACCCGCAGACGCACCAGCGCCTCGCCCTCGTCGTAGGTGCCGTGGGTGTACTGGCCGGGGAAGTCGTAGATCTCGAAGTTTTGGACATCGCCCTGTTTGTTCAGGCTGTTCATCGTCACCGGCAGCCGGTTGTTCGGCTGGCGGTAATCGAAGGTCTGAACGGCGATCTTGCCGGACTGCAGTTGGCGGTTGCCGCTCCATTGAGTAATGGAGTCTGCGGTCTCGGTGACGGAAGCGGTGTGGAAGCGGATCTGCGGCTGTTCAGGCAATGGCACCAGCGTGCTGGAGTCATCGCAGATGATCATGGTGTGGCCTTCGGCGGTGTGCTCGAAGTAGTAAAACATCCCTTCTTCTTCCAGCAGGCGCTGGACGAAATTGAAGTCGGTTTCACGGTATTGGGTGATGTAGGTGTAGCGCTTCTGAGGCTTGGTCAGACGGAACTCATGGCGGGAGAACGCCGGGCAAAGCGCGAACACCTGGGTGACGACTTCCTCGACCGTATTGCCCTGAAAAATCCGCGTGTCGAAGCGGTTTTTGAGCATCGAGAACCAGGGATTCAGCGTTGCGGTATAGCGGGCCATGCCGCCGTCGCTGCCGATGCTGGCGAAGCGCGTGAGATAACCGGCCAGGAAACGTGGCGAACCCGAGGCGAGCTCGATTTCGATGGTGACCAACTGGCCCATCATGGACTTGAGCTCAACCCCGGAATCTTCGCAGACCAGCAGCAGTTCAAAGCTGTAGGCCTGTGACAAGCCTTCGCGCCCTTTGAAGGATTCGATGAGCAGTTGCTGCTCAGGATTGGCAAGGTTGTTGAACTTGAACAGACGCCGGTTCTGAGGCGAGAGCAACGCGGCAAGGTCCATCGACATGTGTATCTCCTTGGGGCATGGGGGACAACGCTACCGCCATGCTCAGCAACAACAGGTTACGAGCAACAAGGGATCAAGACCCCTGCAGCACCATCGCTGATTCACCGACTGCGCAGTACTGCAACATGCACCGACTCCGGTAGCCTTGTTCCGAACGCTTCGTAGGACATTAACTACCCGAATGTGTAATCCATATGTCAGCGCAAGATTCGCCGGCGAACTGCGAATAACGATGAATTAAAACCACTGGCAGGCTGCATTCGTCTCGACGCTTCGACGCTCTGCGTACACGCTGGACAATGCGACCGCGAAACAATGTGAAAGTGCCACTAGCGCGCCAGAAAAGCGAACAGGGTCACAGTCTCATAATTGTTACAAGTGTCCGAAAGCGAGGAAGGAGACACTCCCGGGCGGTGTCATGTCAACCCGCTGACCGGTTTTTGCGAAGTCATTCGCAGTGCACCCGTTCACTGATGTGGTGAGATTGCCGGATATTCAGTCTGGCAAAAGCAGAATAATTCGAGCCATAACAGCGGATTAACGGGTTATATGAGAGAAGTGCTATCTATATGACATCATTGCCGAGTGTAACGCATTTGAGAAAAATGCAGCGCTTCTGGAAATTTAATGTTCAAGTAGCGGTCTGACCGGCACTAGTGGCTACCTGATATCGAGTCATTCGCCGTATCGCGACCCGTCTCTACGACCGGCTCTCAACCAAGGACAGTGATGTGTAAATGGATCTTTTAGCCCACGTGCCCAGTTGGGACGACATCGAACGAAATCTGGACCATAAATTCAGCGAACTGAACCAGAGCGTCAGCCACGGTTTGCAGAGCGCCCATGACGGCTGGGACGGTTTCACCCGCCGAGTCAGTAACGGTGCAAGTCAGGCGTACGGCGCCATGGGCGGCCACCGGATAGACTATGTCCGGCAGGCGATGGCCCTCTCCTACCCGATCATGCAGTCGGACCTCTCGCGCAAATGGGCGTCGATCAACATTGCGGACATCTTGCCGGTGTTACTCAAGCTGGTGCAGGAAGTCGTGATGATTCTCGGGGGGAGCGTTGCCGTTGGTGGCGCCATCGGGGGCGCAGTCGGCTCACTTGCGTTTGGTGTTGGCGCTGGCCCCGGCGTGATGGTCGGCGGTGGAATCGGTTTGCAAGTCGGCAACCTGATCCTCATGGGCTTGGGATTGGCGGCCATCGCCGAATATTTCTATCAGGGTTTACCGGCTTGCCTGTCCACGCTGCAAGAAGGTCTCGCCACCGCATGGAATGCCGAAAACGGCGTAAAGCCTGCGGGGCTTGACCCCACTGGCGGCTCGGCAGCAGTTATCCAGGAACGAACCGAACGTGCTGCCCGGCAACTCGCCCGTGGGCAGGAGCAACTGGTGTTGCTACTGCTGACAGCCATCGTGACGTACCTCACACGCGGGCAGATGAAGGCCGGCGTGATGAACAGCATGGAGAGCATTGCGACGCGCAGTGCCACGCTTCAGGCGAGTATTTCGAACAAGGAGTTTGCGAGCTGGCTTGGTAAGAATCAGAGCAGGATTCTGGCGGAGCCGGAGTTGCAGATCAGGAATGCGACGCCATTAGGAAAGATAGACCCTGAACTCGAGGCAATGCGGGAACACTACGCGAAGCAAGATCCTGGTTTCGTATCAACGGATACGTTGCGCAAGAAAACCATCACTTTTAAACCAATTGGTCTTAGCGGCGAGCAAATCGATGATTACTTAGCCACCTCAGACGGAAAAAAATACTTAGCCAAGCTTATTGCAGCAGATCCCAAGGCAAATCTAGAAGAAATATATGCAAGGGCATATGGACAAATAGGGTCAGGCAGTACAATTCCGAAAGTTGTCAATTTGAACAGCCCACTAGTAAAAATAGCGCCTGTAACTGAAGAAAAAATCAGTGATTTCTCTCCCTTCTTTACGACGATGAAGGAATTGAAGGCTGCAGCCAGCTCTGATAAAACGCTCGCAGACTCACTTGGATTGCCATTAATAAGTGAAGATGCAAAGTATAAAATTTATGAAATCACGCCCCTGAGTCCAACGGAGGTCTTCGTTAACGAAATTGCACCAACAACAGAATTCGGAGGTAATATAGCGAGAACAGGCGGGGGTACGCAATTTCTGGTGCCAAACCGGAAGGAATGGTCCGCCGCAAAGCTCATTGGCGAAATTGACAATTAGGAACCATTATGGACACCAACCTTCTTAAACAAGCAGCCAAGCACCTACGTGAAAGGCTTGACTTCTATAAATTAACCGATCGTGCGGCGGTAGCTCTATACGCTGATTTAGAACCCTTACTCTTGGCGGCCGAACAGGGGCTCATTAAAGATAAACTCGAACCGAGAGACATTCCGGGCTATAGATTGATAGTCGATACCAGCCTGCAACAATATGACGACTTGTCAAAGGCATACAGCAAATTTTATTTGGAACTTACAGACGGCCGCAACACCAAGGCTTATCAGATCATTAAAGACATGTTAGAAAACAACCCTAAAGCGGATGATAGCTTTTCATAACTCGAGAGCGTTGAACGATGCGAAGCTTCCTCTATTCAGCGAGATTGGACGAATCCGAAATCAGTTTTTTTGATATCTACCCAATCTTAGCGATACCTTCGTCTTTGGTACGTGCGCTTAAGGATGCTCCGATCAACTTGCCGCACCGAGGCGCACATCATCCCAAGGAGTGGGACTGTCTGGCGGACACATTCAAAAATACGTTTTAAATTTATCGGATCTACCATGCCATGAGCCGCCAAAACTTATCCAGACGAAAAATCGAACAAGCAATCCGTGCTGTTGACGACACCCATCAGCCCTCGATAGAAATATTGAGCGTCACGAGCGAAAATCAGCTAGAGCATTTCAAGGAGCGGCTGTTAGAAGCGTTGGTGAGAATTATGGAAGACATGGTGCCGGATCGTGAGTATCGCGAACTCGGCATCGCGAAATAATTACAGACCAATGGCCTTACAGCCTCGCCCTCGGCGCGACTATTGTTGAGGCGGAGCATGCCTATAAAGCGATATGAATACAGAGCCACCGGCACTCTACACAACTGGCAGATTTTTAATCCTGAACAAACGGCAGGGAGCACATGCGACGTTCTTATCGTGAAAGACGCAGCTTATTTTTTTTGGGGTGGGGCGCAAGGCGTGCCTCCAAGCGCCGACGATTGAGCTAGGCCCGGCAGCGGCATTACGGAACGAACGCGCGACGCAATACAAGATTTGATTCCAAACTAAGCTGGTAGGCGCGAGTGAAATAGATCGACAGCATCGGAAATGGATAGTGAACGCAAAAGATCTTCAGATATCAGCACTTAGGTTAGAAAAATCACTCATCGCATTTGCGAAAAGAGACGTCGAGGCATCAGCGCTCTATGCTGATTTGAAGCCGTTGCTGAAGCTTGTGAAGGACGGGGTAATCACCACTCCTTGGGAGTGGGGACAGATTCGAGGACGATACCGGTTCAGCGAAAGAGGGCTCCAGGCGTACGAAGAGTTGGAGCAGGCGTTTGCAACTTTCTGCGTCGAGCTCACGGGAGGTGAGACGCCAGCTCTGAAATGGATGCGTGAATTCAGGTCTCAGGATAACTAGGTCAGAGAAACCCAACTAAAAACCGACAAGGGATGTCAATATGGCCAGGCCCATCCTAAACCGACTCCTGCTTGCATTAGCAGCTACCCTCTTCTGCATCACACCGACTTATGCTCGGGACAGCGAACGAACGCTCCGCAGCGTCATTGCCGAACAACAAAAACAGCTTCCCATCATGCTCGACCCGATAACCCGGATCGACAACATCAGCTACGCCAATCACAACGTGATGTACAAAATTTCGCTTTATAACTATAAAAATCGCCCTGGCGAGCGGGTGTACTACGAGAGCTACCTGACTCAGCAGATCCAGAAAGCGCTGTGTAGCCAGACGGCCTATCTACTCTTGCTTGAGCTTGGGAATACGATCACCTACAGCTACTCCAGCACCCAGGCAGAGCCGATTACCGAGATAACCTTCGGCCCGGAGACCTGTCCAAAAATGTAATTGGTGATTCTTGCGATGAAAAGGCATTTACAATTTCAGAACCCTCGATATGACAGATACCATTCCAACAATCTCGACGATGACACGCATTTCCGCAGATAACCGGGAGAATCATGGACATTCTGGCCTTAAAAAAATCCGCAGTAGAGCTGCGGAAAAATCTGGAAATTTATAAGGAAAAAGAGCCAGCAGCGTTGGCCCTGAATGAGAATTTGGAGCCCTTAATATCTGCGGCTGAGCGAGGCGAAATTATCACTCCAGTTGAGCCTAGAGACATACCAGGCAGCAAGATCATGGATGAGTCAAACCTGCGAAAATATCAGGACCTTTCGGAAGCTTACAGCATCTTCTACATCGAACTTATCGGAGTCCGTGGCTCAGAGTCATATAAAATGATGGAGGACATGATAAAAGCGTTCAGGAGCCAAAAATAAGCTATGGTAGGGTTCGGCCGTTGGATCGGATCTATAATCATGCCGGATGCCAATCTAATCAGCCGTAGAGAGTTCTCCAGAGCAAACTTGGAAGCGGCCATTTTATACAATTGACGCTCTCCGACTTAGCAGACGCAGGCATTTTTGGGATCACTGCCCCGCAGGCACGGAGGTTTACATTGGTGAGGTAGGATCACAGTGAGGTTTTTATATGGGCGGCACCCCGCAAATCGTGGTAGTTAATCCATGGATGATCGAAGGGGTTCAAGTAATAAGTTCGAGTCCTTTAAAATGAAAAATCTAAGCCAAATAAATGTCATTATGATCCGGATGTCTGCCCTGCTGCGTGCTGGAAACAAAGAATCGTGGGCCGAACGACTTGATGACTACCGTGCAGAATTATCTATCGACTATGACTTCGCACTCTCGCAGATAATCAGATTATATGGCGGAATGGGGTCTCTCACCGATATTGTTTTGTACCACAACGGACAGCCTCAAATTAGTGAAAACAATGAGCTTGCCAAATTGCGAACACAGTTATTCGAGCTTTGCATGCAACACTGACGCGGCCCGTACTCTGACGCAGTCATATTTCAGTTTCAGAAAGATTGAGCTTGCAAAGTGCCCGAGCACAGTGTAAAGGACAGATAATTGGTATAAAGGTCCCGAGCACTGGCTTATAGATACCGGCGCGCGTGCTGCCAATACGCGTTCATTTATCCTCCCGTTTACCATTTTCCGCAAATGGGCGCCGATCAACATCGCGGGCATCTTGCCGGTGTTGCTCAAGCTGGTGCAGGAAGTCGTGATGATTCTCGGGGGGAGCGTGGCCGTTGGCGGTGCCATCGGGGGCGCTGTGGGCTCTCTCGCTTTCGGTGTCGGCGCTGGCCCCGGCGTGATGGTCGGCGGCAAAATCGGTTTGCAAGTCGGCAACCTGATCCTCATGGGCTTGGGACTGGCGGCCATCGCCGAATATTTCTGCGAAGGCCTCCCGGCTTGCCTGTCCACGTTGCAGGAAGGTCTCGCTACGGCGTCCTGGGGGATTAACTTTTCCTGGCGGATGCGTGAAGCAGTGTTAGACAACGTATCTATCCCTCACAACAATAGTATAGATACAATCATGCGTAGCCAAAAGGTACTGAAAATTCAATGAGCAATGATCCGGATGACATCCTAGCGATTGCGCTAGCCAATGGTGAACTTGATAAGTTTCTGGTAGGCGAACCATTTTATTTTTTTGAGACCAAAGACGACAATGATGATCCTCAAAATGTCGTTGTGGCATTCGATCTTTTGTTCATGCCTTACTTTCGCTCAGGCGATAAACTGTTTCAGGCGACGCTTGTCACTTCTCTAGTTAAAATGCTTGAAACTTATCCGGACCGAGATCGAGCAATTTATATGGCTCAGCGTTGGATCTGGTATTACAGGTTCTGCATATCAAAACGAAACGCCCAACCTCAAGGAGTCTATGCCGCCCTCCCGGACATAGATCTAACCGCCCCTTCCATCGTACTGAAACGACAAATGGAAGCTAACAAAGCTGAACTCATTGAGGACACTCGCTGGGCTGGCGCTACTTGGAATAGCAAATATGGCCTATGGGAGCCTTTGGTGCGTACTGCCCTGCACGTGCGCGACAAGTTAGGCGGTCCTGATTACGTACCCACAAATGCTTAAAATTAACGCAGGCAAAAATTGTGGCAGTATCAAGTTCCAGGCGGCCGGCAGGTGCTGATTTTAGGGGGAGTGTGGCCGTTTAGAGCGCCATCGGGGGCGCTGTGGGCTCACTCGCTTTCTGTGTTGGCGCTGGACCGGGCGTGATGGTCATGGGCCTGGGACTCGCGGCCATCGCCGAATATTTCTACGAAGGCCTCCCGGCTTGCCTGTCCACATTGCAGGAAGGTCTTGCAACGGCATGAACTGCCGAGGCTGGCGTAAGCCCGTGGGGCTTGATCCTACTGGCGGCACGGCAGCGGTTATCCAGGAACGAAGCGAACGTGCTGCCCGGCAACTGGCCCGTGGACAGGAGCAGCTAGTGCTGTTGCTGCTGACAGCTATCGTGACGTACCTGACACGCGGACAGATGAAAGCTGGCGTGATGAACAGCATGGAGAGCATTGCGCCAACGATTGAGCTAGGTGGAATAGTGGAACGGACAGGTGGAGCAATTCAATATGTTGTACCAAACCGAGGTCTCTGGACTCCAGCAAAACCAATAGGTTTCATAGGAAATAGCCATGAACATCTTCAAAATTAAAGAACTAGCAATTAGATTGGAGCAGGAGCTTGTTGCACACTCAAAGATAGACCCAGAGTCAATAGGTTTGCACTCTGATCTCAAACCTTTATTGGAGGCAGCGAAAGCTGAAAAGATATTGGCTCCACTTGAAACGAGGGACGTTCCCGGGCGGTATCGCTTTACGGAGAGGAACCTTCAACAATATGAAGAATTAGAAGATGCCTTTGCTAAATTCGCGATTGAAGTGACGGGAGGCGAGCCACCGGCACTTAAATTATTCCGAGAATCCAAAAAATGACAATGCGACATATGTCGGGATAGCCTTACGGGACTGACACCAAGGAACCTGGGACTTGAAAAAAGCCATCGATTACATCGACGAAGCCATCAGCATGACGCGGTCGAGACTGGAATCGGGCTCCAGAGACGCCGTGTATTCCGGCCTGCTCTACAACCTTGAATTTTTGAGAAATGTGGTGTTGGGCGTCGAGACAGACAAAGCTCAACTGCATAGGCTCAAGATCTGTGTCTGGCCGGCAGAAGATTTCCATCGAGATGATCCGGAGCATTCAGATGCACTCGCTATCGCCGACCACATCCGTGACCAGATCGCACGCGGGCTCAAAATCCAGCTACCGGATGGCCAGCCTCCAGAAAGCCTCTCGAACTATCGCTAGGCGACTCAAAACCTGAGCTGGCGGGGCATCACAACACTTGATATATGTCTCGACCAAGCATCGACGGGCGCCTGCTCACAAACGAGAGTGACGAACTTCATCGACTGCTCTCGACGCTTCACTTTCACTTGATTTCGGCACGCAGCACTTGAAGCCTGCGCAAGATGTTCAACACATAACCCTCTTCGATCACCGAGCCGTTGTGCCCATCGCAAAAGCGCTCGCCTCTGAGGCACCAGGTCAACACGCTCTGTATGTCGGCCAGGCTCGCCTGGGCGATATAAGGTTCAATTTCGATCATCAATCCGGCGCCATGTTTTAAGTAATCGAAGTCATTCCAGCATTCCTTGGCGACGGCGCGATAAAAATCCTCTACCACTGCAGCGTAAAGAGGCCAATAAGTACCTTCGAGGACCGTGTAGGTTTTGATGGCAACGCCATTGGGATAAAGGCGTGGCAAAAACGATAGCAATTCGTCCATGTCTGTACGCTGAGGGATGGGTTCACTGGGCAACCGGACGTCCTGCGGGCCGCGCATCAACAGCACGTTGCCAGATTGCAGTTCAGGGGTGAAGGCACGAACGTAGAAGTCAAAAGACTGGATCTGACCACGAGTCAATTCGTTGTTCGTGTAGGCATGCACGTCCTTTCTGTAACGGCTGAACGCCTCCGACGCGGCGCCATCGGCAAACAGTGAAACCAATGCCGCACACTGCATGAACCAATAGATGTCCAGGGAGCTATCGGTCCCTCTGGCATAGCTCAAATCGAGCGCTTTTGAATGTAAGGCCTGCGCCAGTTCATGCCCCTGAGCACGGCAAACATCGGTCAGCGCTTGGGGATAATGCGCTTGAGCGTGGTCGATGAACGCCAGATAGCGACTGCGTAACGCCTCATCTTCCCGGCCCAGCGGCGGGCACCCGGGCGGCGGCACGGACAAGGGCTGGCGCACTTCGTACGCCGGTAACCCGCTCAAGTTCTTCTGCACACGGTTCGCCTGCGACGCTATGACAGGTTCCTCGCGACTCAAAAAAGCGCTGACGCGACGCAACCATTGCATGGGTAAAACTCCTGTGACGTATTCGCTGCTACCCGGCGACGTCGATCCATGCCGAGGCTTCAACGAGCTCTCTGGCGGGCTTCAACCCAACACGCAAAACCAGCCAGCTCGATGGCGGCGTTATACCTTGATGCCAATCCCTGCGTAACCCGCACCTGGCAATAACACTCGTTTTTTGACTCGAATGCGGTTGTCGTCCGACCGGCCGAGCGCTTCGCCACCGCCCCCATTGCCATCATCAACGCCTTCCAAAAAAAACCAAGTTCAGCCCTTAGTTGACGCTCATCCGTAACGCGCGAGGTGAACCGGTTCACCTTTTTCATCTTTATTCCCAAATCGTTATGGGATCCAAAAAATCGCCACAGCCCTTGATTCACAAGGCCTGCAGCGATGTTCATGTGTATCGGAATTGTAACTAGTAGCACTCGGACATCATTGCGATGTGTAACAGAAACGAGAAAAACTTGGCGTCTGTAGGAACTTTCCTACGCGAAATGGTGCCTGAGCTGACGCTACTGGCTAGTCAATATCGATTTGCTAGCACCCCACTTCCACCTATTGTGCGACGCAGTTTCCGCGACGTTGTTTGTCCGGTCTGACTTCTCGAGCAGGTGTGCCGGTTGAGAAATGTGTAGCCCTTTCATTGCCCTGTTGTTGGTCGGCAAATTTGAAGAAAGGGTTCAAGGATGATGTATCGATGACTCAGACGTTTGATGTAGAAGCATTGATCAAGCTGCGAAGCCAGACGCGGGCCATTTCCGATGTGCTCAAAGCGCAGGCTTCGGATTATCTGGCGACGCTGTCATTGCTGATACGCCCGCAAACGCTGTTTGGCGAATACCTGCAAGGCGCCCAGCGCAGCAGTGGTCGTGAAACCCAGCATCACTTCAAAGAACTCAAAGAGCTGTACGACAGAATTGGCGCGGCGTCTCCGTTCCAATTGGTCAATGAAATGGAAGTGCCGCTGAACCTCATCAGCACCACCCCTGAATTGTTCCCACTGGAATACGACAAGGTGCTGGAACAGAGCGGCCAGACCATTCGAATCACCAGCCCGACGCGCTGGGTAGTGGGCTTTAACTCATTCGATCTGGCGCAGTTCCGCAAGGTCATCAAGGACCCGAACCGCAGCAGTGCCGAGCTGTATCGCTTCGTCGTGCATTACCTGGTGCTGTTCTATTGCGTCAGTAAATCACCGGGCCTCGGCCGCCTGTTCGAAGGGCTGCGCTTCCCGGTCAGTTTCGAGCGGTTGAAAGATTTCGGCGACCTGCCCTTCTGCGTGATCAGCTCGCCGGTGCGCTCGACGCTGCCGGACGACTCGGTCATTCGCAGCAGCACCCAGATCGCCGGCAACGCCAGTTTCGAGGAGCTGGTGGGCCACGACAGCATCATGGAAATGAAAGATGAGATTCGTCAGCGCCTGCTGATGACGATCGAAGGACTGTAACGCGGCCGGCTCATCGTCGGGCCGACACGCAAACGAATTGCAGCGAGTCACTCGCACAGGAGATCACGATGGCGAAGAAGGAAAGTACCCAGCACAAACTCGACCGCGTTCGCGCCCCTCGGGTTCATATCACTTACGACGTGGACATCGGCGACGCTCAGGAAAAGAAAGAGCTGCCCTTTGTCGTCGGCGTGCTGGGCGATTTCTCCGGCAATCCGCTGGAGCCTTTGCCAAAGCTCAAGGACCGCAAGTTCATCTTCATCGACCGTGACAACTTCAACGGCGTGCTTAAGGGCATCAAGCCGCGTCTGGCGTATCGGGTCGACAACACGCTGGCCAAGAACGGCACGCAGCTGGGCGTCGAGCTCAACTTCAACACCCTGGAAGACTTCGAACCGCAGAACGTGGTCAAGCAGGTCGAACCGCTGCGCAAGCTGCTGGAGGTCCGCAACAAACTGGCCGACCTGCGCAACAAGATGGGCGGCAACGACAAGCTCGAAGAGCTGCTGATGGACGTGTTGCAGAACACCGAAAAGCTGAAAACGCTGGGCAAGGAATTCGGCCGTGAAGCCGCTGTGCCAGCCACCGACGCCAAAGAGTAAGCAGGAGCACGACGATGAACGATAAACAAACCGTAGCTCAGCAGGACGCCGATCTGGTTGAAGTGGAAAACTTCGCGCCACAGTCCTCGCTGCTCGACAGCATCATTTCCGAAAGCCGCGTCGCCCGTTCCGAAACCGAGCGCACCCGCACCCGCGACCTGATCGGTGAGCTGGTGGGTCAGGTCCTCGAAGGCGAGATGACGCCGAGCAAAGACCTGATTGCCGTGCTCGATGCCCGGATCGCCGAAATCGACTCGATGCTCTCCGAGCAGATGAACGAGATCATGCACGCTCGCGAATTCCAGCAGCTGGAAGCATCGTGGCGCGGCCTGAAATATCAGGTCGATCAGACCGAAACCAGCACCACGCTGAAGATTCACCTGCTCAACGCCTCGAAAAAAGACCTGGTGCGCGACCTCAAGGCGTCCTCGGAATTCGACCAGAGCGCGCTGTTCAAGAAGATCTACGAAGAAGAGTACGGCACCTTCGGTGGCGCGCCGTTCGGCATGCTGCTGGGCGATTACGAATTCAATCGCAACCCGGAAGACATGTACCTGCTCGAAGAGATTTCCCACGTCGCGGCAGCGGCCCATGCGCCGTTCATTTCCGCGGCATCGCCTGAGCTGTTCGGCTGGGACTCGTTCACCGACATGTCCGGCCCGCGCGACCTGGCGAAGATTTTCGACACCGTCGAATACGCCAAGTGGAAATCCTTCCGCAACTCCGAAGACTCGCGGTATGTCGGCCTGACCCTGCCTCACGTGCTGGGTCGTCTGCCGTACGGGCCGGATACCACGCCGGTGGAGGAATTCAACTTTGTCGAAAGCGTCGACGGTCGCGATCACAACAAATACCTGTGGATGAACGCCGCCTACGCCCTGGGCACACGCGTGACCGATGCGTTCTCCCGTTACGGCTGGTGCGTGGCGATTCGCGGCGTCGAAGGCGGCGGTCTGGTGGAAGGCCTGCCGACCCACACGTTCAAGACCGACGATGGCGAAATTGCCCTCAAGTGCCCGACCGAAATCGCGATCACCGACCGCCGTGAAAAAGAGCTGTCGGACTTGGGTTTCATTCCGCTGGTGCACTGCAAGGGCACTGACTATGCCGCGTTCTTCGGTACGCAGTCGACCCAGAAACAGAAGCAGTACAACACCGATATCGCCAACGCCAACGCGCGGCTTTCGGCACAGCTGCAGTACATCTTCGCCACCTCGCGTATCGCTCACTACATGAAAGCGATCATGCGCGACAAGGTCGGCAGCTTCGCTTCGCGCAAGGACGTCGAGTTGTTCCTGAACAAGTGGCTGTCCAGCTACGTGCTGCTCGATGACACCGCAAGCCAGGAAGCCAAGGCCAAGTTCCCGCTGCGCGAAGCGCGTGCCGAGGTCTTTGAAGTGCCTGGCAAGCCGGGCGTCTACAAGGCCGTGACGTACCTGCGCCCGCACTATCAACTGGACGAACTGACCGCGTCCCTGCGCCTGGTTGCAGAGTTGCCGCAATCTACACGCGGCTGATCGATGTCGTTGCCAGGGAGGCAATATGAGTAGCCAACACAAGTTGTTGCCGTCACTGCTGGACCGGTTGCTGGACGACCGTCCGCACCAGTCCATCGAAGCGTCATCGCAACGCTTGTGTTCGCTGGCCGATTACAAGGCCAGCATCGTCCGTGACCTGGAGATTCTGGTGAACACTCGCCAGTCTCTGGTCGCCGAAGAGCTCGACGGCTTTGCCCAGTTGAGCGGCACGATCCTCGATTACGGCATGCCCGATTTCACCAGCAAGAGTGTGCTCGACCCGCAGGATCGCCTGCTGATTCAGCGCCAGCTGGAGAAGGCGATTTCAGTGGGCGACCGGCGCTTTCGCAGCGTGAAAGTACAACTGCTGGCCCAACAGACTGGCCAACGCATGCTGACCTTTCGGGTCGACGCCGTACTGCGCCTGCAGGATGTGTCGCGTCAGGTTTCGTTTGACGCGGTGCTGCAGGTCAACACCCAGGAATACAAAGTACAGAACCTCAACTGATGCTCGACGACCTGCTCCCCTATTACGAAAAGGAACTGTCGCACCTGCGCTTTTTGGGCCAGGAGTTCGCGAGCCAGTATCCGAAAATCGCTTCACGGTTGCTCATCGAGGGCGATAACTGTGAAGACCCGCATACCGAACGTCTGATCGAGGCGTTTTCGTTTCTGGCTGCCCGCGTCCACAAAAAACTGGATGACGAGTTTCCGGAGATCGTCGAGTCGTTCCTCGAGGTGCTGTACCCGCACTACCTGCGCCCTACCCCGTCGATGTCCATCGTCGAGTTCAGCATGGGCAAGAGCAAAAATGTCACTGAAGCGTACCGCGTCGCCCGGCATACCGAGATTCACGCCAACCCGGTGGAAGGTGTGGTGTGCAAATTCCGTACGTGCTACCCGGTGGAGCTCTGGCCAATCGAGGTGCAACAGGCCTCCTTCGTCGAGATGGAACGTTCGGCTTTCAACGGCCACAGCGCCGATCTGGTGGCCCGTCTGCGTATCGGTCTGGGCACGACCACCGACGCGCTGTTCGGCCAAATGGAGATGGACAGCCTGCGTTTCTTCCTCGATGGCGAAAGCACGTTGATGCTGCAGCTCTATGAGTTGCTGTTCAACAACCTCGCCAAGGCGACGGTCACCTTCGAGGACGAAGGTCGCAGCCGGGAAGTGGCGCTGCCGGCCGGTGCGCTCAAGGCCGTAGGTTATGGGCTGGACGAAGGACTGGTGGATTACTCGGAACGGTCGTTTCTGGGTTATCGCCTGCTGCACGAGTACTTCACCTTCCCGGACAAATTCATGTTTTTCGACCTGTCCGGCTTTGGCCGCATCCTCGCCGGCAAGGCGCTGGAAAAGGTCGAGATTAACTTCTACTTTTCCGACTACGACCTGAACGACCGCCTGGCGCGGCTGACGCAGAACATCGGGCGCACCAACTTCAAGCTCAACTGCACGCCGATCATCAACCTGTTCCGCCAACAGGCCGAGCCGATCAAGCTGACCCACGCGCAGCACGAATATGCCGTCACCCCCGATGTGCGCCTGCAGTCGTCCGCCGAAGTGGTGTCCATCGATCGCGTGCGCCGGGTCAAGAATATCGGCGGCATCGATCAGGTTGCGACCTGCCATCCGTTCTTCGAGCCACGGGCCGAGCAAGGGCCAGGCAACAGTTTCTGGATCGCCCGCCGTCGCCCGGTGCAAAACCGCCAGAACGATGGCACGAACATGTTCATCCGGGTCGTCGACCGCGATCTGGAACTGATCGACTCCAGCAACGACACGCTGAGCCTCAGACTGACCTGCAGCAACCGCGACATGCCGCTGATGCTGCCCTTCGGCGGCGCGCGTGGCGATTTCAACATTCCAGCCAGCTCGGTGATCAAGGACATCCGCTGCCTGCGCAAGCCCACCGCTTCGGTTCGCGTGCCGCTGGGCAATGGCGTGATCTGGAAGCTGATCTCGCACCTGTCGCTGAACCACATGTCGCTGGTGTCCAAAGGCCGTGAAGTGCTGCTGGAACTGTTGTCGTTGTACAACTACCGCAACACCTCGGCGATCCGTAAGCAGATCAATGGCATCGTCTCGGTCGCCAGCGAGCCGGTGGTGGCGCGCATCGGCCATCCGCGGCCCAATTTCGTTCGCGGCGTCGGCATCACCCTCACCTTCGACGAAAGCCAGTACACCGGCAGCGGTGTGTTCCTGTTCGGCATGGTGCTGGACCATTTCTTCGGTCAGTACTGCTCGATCAACAGCTTTACCCAATTAACCCTACGCACCTTGCAGCGCGAAAAGAGAGTGGTCCAATGGCCCCCGCGAACCGGCGATCAACCCCTGGTCTGATTGACCAGGCACGGGCTGAGCCGCACCGATTCGAGTTCTTTCAATTGGTGCGTTTGCTCCGCCTGCATTACAGCAGAAACGGGCGCATGGACCTGCAGACGCGGCCGCATGAAGATCCGCTGCGCTTTCGTTCGCAGTTATCGCTCAACTTCCCGGCGAGTGAAGTCAGCGACCTGAAATTCGAGCGCGAAGGCAATGTATCAGCCGCCGGCCTGCCACTGTCGGAGGTGCAGGTGACGTTCATGGGGCTGGTCGGCCCTTCCGGCGTCTTGCCGCGTCCTTACACCGAACTGCTGATGGAGCGGCACATTCAATACCGCGACGACGCTGCGCACGCTTTTCTCGATCTGTTTTCGCATCGCATGACCACGCTGTTTTACGAGGCCTGGCAAAAGTACAAGTTCTACATCGAGTACGAGCGCACCGGCACGTCGAACTTCGACCGTTACCTGCTCAATCTGGTGGGTTTCGGGCCTCAGGCGCAGAAACAGAAGTTCGCCCCGAACGGCTCGCCGTTGCGTCGGGAGCTGTTCAGCTACTTCTCCGGGATGTTCGCGCAGAAGCCGCGCAACGCGCTGAACCTGCAGGTGATGCTCGGCTTTTATTTCTCGCTGCCGTTCAAGGTGAGTCAGTTTGCCGGGCGCTGGCTGAAGCTCGATGTCAGCCAGTGGACGCAACTGGGCCGCAAGAATGCCGTCCTCGGTCAGAGCGCGGTGGCGGGCAATCGCGTCTGGGATTATCAGTCGTGCGTGCGCATCGACATCGGCCCGCTGCAACTGGCCGATTACCAGCGCTTTCAGCCAGGCACACAGGACTACCAGAAACTGGTGGAGCTGGTGCGTTTTTACGTCGGCGCCCAACTGGACTTTCAGATTGCGCCTACCCTCGCGCGCCAGGCCGTGCCCCTCGCCCGCCTGGGTCGTCAGGGCAACGTTGCGCTGGGCTGGCTGGGCTGGCTCAAACGCCCGGACGTCGAGGTCGAGCCTTCCCGCTGTGCCGTTTTCCATATTCCTTTTGATGGGGTCTCCCTGTGAACCTGAAGTCGCTGTTCGCCAAGCTCAACGAAACCAGTCGTACAGCCACGGAAGCCGCCGCCGCACTGTGCCTTTCCGAGCATCACTACGACGTTGAAGTCGAGCACCTGTTGTTGCAACTGCTTGAAGGCAACGACAACGACCTGCCGGCCATTCTTCGGCATTACGACGTCGTGCCTGAGCGTTTGCAGGCGCAGTTGGTCACGGCGCTGGGCACCTTCAAAAAGGGCAACACCCGCACGCCCGCTCTGTCGCCGCACATCACCCGCATGATAGAACAGGCGTGGCTGCTGGCCTCGATCGAGTTCGGTCAGAGCCAGATTCGCACCGGCTACCTGGTTCAGGCACTGCTGGACGACGACGAGCTGCGCCGCGTCGTGATCGGCTCGGCCGCCGAACTGGAAAAAATCAACGCCGACGACCTGCGGGTCAACCTTGCAGCGCTGGTCGAATCAAGCCCGGAATCGCGACTGGCCAAGCCACTGGGCACGTCCGAGGCGAGCGCCGGTCGCCCACTCGCCGGCAACGGCAAGACGCCTGCGCTGGACCAGTACACCGTCAACCTGACGCAGAGCGCCCGCGAAGGCCGTATCGATCCGGTGCTGGGTCGCGAATTTGAAGTGCGGCAGATGGTGGACATCCTCACCCGCCGTCGGCAGAACAACCCGATCCTCACAGGCGAAGCGGGCGTCGGCAAGACCGCGGTGGTCGAAGGTCTGGCGCTGCGCATCGTGCAGGGCGACGTGCCTTCGGTGCTCAAGGACGTGGCGATCCACACCCTGGACCTGGGCCTGTTGCAGGCCGGCGCCGGCGTAAAGGGCGAATTCGAGAATCGTTTGAAATCGGTCATCGAAGAAACCAAGCGCAGCCTGCACCCGATCATCCTGTTCATCGACGAAGCCCACACGCTGATCGGCTCGGGCGGTCAGGCCGGACAGAACGATGCCGCCAACCTGCTCAAACCTGCGCTGGCCCGTGGCGAATTGCGCACCATCGCGGCCACCACCTGGGCGGAGTACAAGAAGTATTTCGAGAAAGACGCCGCCCTCGCCCGCCGCTTCCAGGTGGTGAAGGTCGAAGAGCCGGACGAAGACAAAGCCATTCACATGCTGCGTGGCCTGCTCGGCAAAATGCAGGAGCACCATAAGGTGACGGTGATGGACGAAGCGCTGGTGCAGGCCGTTCGCCTGTCCAATCGCTACATCACCGGACGCCAGCTGCCGGACAAAGCGGTCAGCGTACTGGACACCGCCTGTGCGCGGGTGGCGCTGGCGCAATCTGCCCAACCCGGCGCGCTGGAAGACTGCAAACGCCTCATTGAAAACGTCGAGGCGGAAATCACCGTATTGCAGCAGGAAGCGTCCAAAGGCAGCGATCATGCTCGTCGCCTCGCGGCACTCAACGAGGAGCTGGGAACCGCCCTGGAGCAACGCGAAGCCCTTGAGCACCAATGGAAACGCGAATTGGAACTGGTCGAGCAACTTGCCCGCACCAGCGCCAGCGAAACGCCCGACGCCCAGGAGATTTCGGCGTTGCGCGCCGAACTCGCAGCCGTTCAAGGCGAACAGCCGCTGGTTCACGCGCTGGTCGACGGCGGCACCATCGGCGAAGTGATTTCCGGCTGGACCGGCATTCCCCTGGGCAAGATGCTGCGTGACGAAATCGAGACCGTGCAGCGCCTGCCGGACCTTCTGGGCGAGCGCGTACTGGGCCAGGACCACGCGCTGCTGGAAATCGGCAAACGCATCAAGATCTCCCGCGCGCGCATGGAAGACCCGAACAAGCCCATCGGCGTATTTCTGTTGTTGGGTCCGAGCGGCGTCGGCAAAACCGAAACCGCGCTGGCGCTGGCCGACACGCTGTACGGCGGCGAACGCAATGTGATCACCATCAACATGTCCGAGTACCAGGAAGCGCACACCGTTTCCAGCCTCAAAGGCTCGCCGCCGGGTTATGTCGGCTATGGCGAAGGCGGCGTGCTGACCGAAGCGGTACGGCGCAAACCCTACAGCGTCGTGCTGCTCGATGAAGTCGAAAAGGCCCACCCCGATGTGCTGGAGCTGTTTTTCCAGGTCTTCGACAAAGGCGTGCTGGACGACGGCGAAGGCCGCGAGATCAACTTCCGCAACACCGTGATCATCCTTACCTCCAACACCGGCACTGACCGGATCATGCAGTGGTGCCTGAACGCGACCGAGCAGCCGACGCCTGACGAAATCGTCGAGGGCCTGCGCGATGAGTTGAATCAGGTGTTCAAACCGGCGTTCCTCGGCCGCCTGTCCATCGTCCCTTACTACCCGGTCAAGGACGCGATTCTGCAACGCATCGTCGCCCTGAAGCTGGAGCGCATCCGCAAGCGTTTCGAACGCAATCATCAGGCCGTGCTCGGCTACGACGAGTCGCTGGTGGCGGCCATTGCAGCACGTTGCACCGAGGTCGACAGCGGCGCGCGCAACATCGACAACATTCTGTCCAAGACGCTCATGCCGGAGCTCGCCCAGCACGTGCTCGAACGCATGGCCCAGGACAAACCGATTCAACGGCTGGACATCGAACTGGGCAGCGACGGCGACTTCGCCTACCGCCTGACCTGATTCGAGCATTCATAGGTAGTAGTCATGAAGATGCACAACATGGAACGTGCCAGCGCAGGCTGGATCAAGGGTTTCACCGTTCTGACGATGGTGATGGCGCTGACCGCCTGCGGCATTACCGACCGGGCCAGCAAGCGCGTCGACGACACCTGGGCGGGCGACATGCTGTTCGGCGATAAAGAGAAGGTGATCCTGACCTCCGACGGCGGCAATCAGCTCAACCCGGACGACTCGGGAAGACCGCTGTCGGTGGTGCTGCGGGTCTATCAACTCACCGCACTTGAGCGCTTTGCGTCCACCGACGCCGACTCCCTGTGGGACGACCCGCAACGCGCGCTCGGCAACACGCTGATCGACAGCCAGGAAATCACCTTGCTGCCGGGCATGGGTCAGAACAACCAATGGCCGTTGAACAAGGCCACCGGCTATGTCGGCGTTGCCGCCTTCTTCCGCTCGGAAGAAAAGAGCCGGTGGAAAGTCGCCTTCGACGCCAACTCGCTGCGCAAGGACGGGATCTGGTTCTCATCCGATGGTCTGCGTGTGCTGGTCGACAACAACCAGGTGGTGGCCGTACGCGGCGCCGATGTGTTGCGCCAGACGCCAACCGAAGCCCAGATCGCCCGAAACAACGCCCTGCCGCAGGACCCGGCCAACCCGACCCTCGCGCAGAAAATGCAGGACGCGGTGGTTCAGAAAGCCGAGGACAGCGCCGCCGACTCCGCGCAGAAAGGCATGCAGTCAAAATTCGATTCACTCCTGGAAGGCGTTCATGAGTAAGCAGAGCCGTGTGATGTGGTCCGAAGGGATGTTCCTTCTGCCGCAGCATTTTCAATATCAGGACGAGTTCCACCAACACCAGCTCGCCGAGTCGACCTTGCGCGGCACGCCGTTTCACTGGGGCGTGCAGACGCTGCAGATCGATGAAGAAGCGTTGGCCAACGGCTCGTTGCAGCTCAAACGACTGAAGCTGGTGTTTCCTGACGGCAGCCTCTTCGATGCACCTCAGCACGACCCGTTGCCGGCCGCCAGGGACCTCAGGGAGTTGCTCAAGGGCAATGACTTCAAGGTCTACGCGGCGCTGAAACTGCCCGAGCCATTCGGTCTGAATTACGTCGAGGACGGTCAGGAGCAGAAAAGCGCGCGACGGTTTCGCAAGCAGTTCGACACCCTGCCCGACCTGAACGAAGGGGATCTGGAAAACGAGATCACCAGCCTGCGGCTGAACGTGGTGATGCTGGTCGACGGCGACACGCTGGACGGCTACAGCTACTGCCCGGTGGCGCGACTGTCGCGCAATAACATCGGCGGCTTCAATCTGGACACGCACTTCGTGCACCCCACCTTGCACCTGGGCAATCATGAGACGCTGAACGGTCTGGGCAAACGGTTGCTCGGCGCGCTGCAATCCAAAAGCAAGGCACTGTCAGGCCGGCGTCGCGAACGTGCCGACCAGATCGCCGAGTTCGGCTCCAGCGATGTCACGCTGTTCTGGCTGCTCAATACCGTGAACCGTGCGTACCCGAACCTGGCGCATCTGCTTGCCCACCCACGCCTGCACCCGGAACGTCTTTATCTGTTTCTCGCGGAGCTCGCGGGCGGCCTGCTGACTTTCTCTCTGGACACCGAGCTCAACGATATTCCCGAATACGACCATCACGATCCGGCGGCCTCGCTGGTCAAGCTCGACGAGATGATCCGGGTGCTGCTCGATAACGTCATTCCGAACCAATGCATCATGATCAACCTGACCCAGACCAAGCCATCGTACTGGCAGGGCCAGCTGCACGATCCGCGCCTTGCCGAAGCCGACTTCTATATTTCGGTGCACGCCGACATGCCCGGTTCCAGCCTGCTGGAGCTGGTGCCACGGGCCTTCAAGGTCGGCTCGCCGGAAGACATCGAAGTGGTCGTCAACAGCGCGATGCCCGGCGTCACGCTCAATCACTCCACTCGCCTGCCCAATGCGATCCCGGTGCGACTGGACAACCACTACTTCTCCATCGAGCCCCATGGCCGCGTCTACGAACGCATGATGAGAGCCCAGGCCATATCTTTCTACGCACCCAGTGCCTTCACCAATCTCAAGCTTGAACTGATGGCGGTCCTCAAATGAACGAAGCCGTGATGCAAGGCGCAACGACCGCCATTGTCGCAAAACCCACGTTGAAAGATCTGGTGCAGGACTTCATCAGCATGGCGCTGATCGTGCGTCGTGGTCGCCAGGTGACGTCGATCAGCGCTTTCGAAGCCAGCGTCGACGGGTTCTTCACCCAGCTGGAGCGTGACGCACGCAGCGCCAATTACAGCGTCGACCAAGTCAAGGACACGCAGTACGCGCTCTGCGCATTTCTCGATGAAAGCGTGTTGCGCTCGGGTGACAACGAGCTGCGCCGCCACTTCGAACTGTCGCCCTTGCAGTTCCGCTATTTCGGCGTGCACCTGGCCGGTCAAGGCTTCTTCGAGAAGATCGACTCGCTGCGTGCCGACGTGAAAAACAATCTCGATGTGCTGGAGGTTTACCACCTGTGTCTGGCGCTGGGCTTTGAAGGCAAGTTCGGCCTGAGCGAGAAAGATCAGCTGCGCTATCTGGCCAATACCCTCGGTCAGGACATCGCACGGTACCGCAAGACGCCCAAAGCGCTGTCGCCCGACTGGGCGCTGCCTGATCAGGTCTCGCAGATGCTGCGCCATGAGGTGCCGGTCTGGCTCTATCTGGCGCTCATCGCGCTGGTCTGCGTGGGTGTTTACCTGACGCTGGACTGGCTGCTGGGCAAAGACGTCGCCGTACTGTCAGAACACATCAGCCAGCTGTTCAGTGCCTGAGCAATGGTCAGGTAACCGAGTCAGGAAGACATGAAAACATTACTTCGTGCGTTAAAAAGCTTCTGGTTCCTCATCCTCGCGCTGTGGGCGGCAAGCCTGGTCGTGTGCGGGTTCATCGCCCCGCGTGTGCAGTGGTCGCGTGAGCAATTGCTCGAAACCATGCTGATCGTCAGCACCTTCTACGTGCTGATCATCGTGCTGCGTCAGTACAAGCGCATCCGTATCGAGCGCAACCTCGAAAACCTGGTGCAGATCGAAGTCGATCGCTCGCTGAAATCCAATGGCGAATTCCGCGACCAGCAGGTGCTCAGAGACAGGCTCAAGCACGCCATCGCCATGCTGCGTGCCGACCGCTCTGCAGGCGGCGGCGGTTCTTCGGCCCTGTACGACTTGCCGTGGTATCTGGTCATCGGCATGTCGGCGGCGGGCAAGACCTCCCTGCTGACCCGTTCGGGCCTGTCTGCCAGCATTGCCAGCAGCCAGAACGACAACGACAGCGGGACGCAGCACTGCGACTGGTACTTCAGCCCCGATGCGGTGCTGATCGACACTGCCGGGCGTTACCTTCGCGACGATCAGTCGGCCAGCGAATTCACCGCATTCCTGCAACTGCTGAAAAAGCAGCGCAAGAAGGCGGCGGTCAACGGTTTGGTGCTGGTCGTGAGCCTGCCCGAATTGCTGGCGGCCACTGCCGATGAGCGCGCGCAGATGGCCACCCAGCTGGTCTCGCGCATCGAAGAATATGCACGTTGCCTGGACGCCAACCCGCCGATCTACCTGATGCTGAGCAAGACTGACCAACTGCCTGGCTTCAATCAGGCGTTCGACGGTCTGGACCTCACCGAACGGCAGCAGCCGCTGGGCATGACGTTCGGCCTGTCGGAGATCCGAAGCCTCGGCCTGCGCGCCGTGCTCGACAGCAAACTGGCCAATCTGCACAACGGCATTCAGCGTCACGTCGACGCGCAGATGATCCACCTGGGCGCGGACGCCAACAGCGCGTTGCTCAACTTCCCGAACTATTTTGCCGAGCTGTCGGGCGTGCTCGAGCAGTTCCTCGAGCATTTCACTCAACCGGCCAGTCACGGCAGCCCGCTCTTGCTGCGTGGCTTGTATTTCACCAGTGCGTTGCAGACCGACCAGCAATTGAGTCAGGTGTACGAGGACGATCTGGCGGAGTCCTTCGCGCTGCTGCCGGGTCAGGATCCTCTGACCGTCGGCGAGGCAAGCGGCAAAAAGGTCGGCGACCGCAGTTACTTCATTACCGACACCTTCCGTCGCGTCATCTTTGCCGACCGTGATCTGACCCGTTATCAGTCGCGCACCGGCCGCGACACCTCGCTGAGCCCGGCCTTGATCGCGCTGGCGGCACTGGCCGGCCTTGCCTTCATCGGCTGGCAGGCGCTGGCATTTCAGAACAATCGCGCGTGGATCGCAGCGCTCGAACAGAAAATCAGCGACCTGAACGCAGCGCCCGATCGTGACCAGCGCATGGCGGCAGGCGAAGGCCTGGAGCTGCTGCGCGATCAACTGACACTGATCGAAAAACATCGCGCCAAAGGCGTACCGCTGCAACTGAGCGCAGGCCTGTACCGCGGCGACGATATCTTCGCTGCCGCCGAGTCGGCGTACCTCCAGCAACTGCGCACTCAGGCGCTGGAGCCAGTGGCGTTGAAGCTGCAAATGCAGATGCGCACGTTCAACGAGTTCGCCAAGTCGATGGACCCGCAGAACGACTTCCCGGCCACCGCCGGCAAGGCGACCGGTAAAGCCGGCAAGGGCCAGAAACTGATCGAACGGGGCGTGCAGAACCTTGCCGCCAACGCAGGCAAACCGACGCTGAGCAGTATTCCGCGCAGTGCCGGCGATGCGGGCAACCGGCTCAAAGGCATGGCCAGAGGCGCCGCCAGCAAAACCCGCGACGGCGCCATGGCCGACCTGCGCAACCCTGCGACCGCAAGTGACGCGGCCGAACTTTCGGCGACCACCGGCGGACTGTCGCTGTCCGAGGAGATGCTCGGGCGTCTGGATGAGCAGCAGGTGGCGTCGATCATCGAATCGTACAACTCGCTCAAGCTGTACCTGATGCTGACGCAGCCCGGTGCCCATCCGGACCCTGAATTCGTCAGCGCCGCGCTGCCGGTCGCCTGGGCCAGCACCTCGACCGAGGCCAGCCCGGTCAGCGATCAGGTGATCCAGGACAACGCGCCGATGTACGTGCAGTTGCTCAAGAACGGTCAGGCCCCTGCCCTGCCGCGCAACGAACAACTGGTCGACAGCACGCGCAAGAGCCTGAAGTCGTTCATGATCTCCAGCTCGCTGGTGGACCGCGAATACCTTCGCCTGCAGCTGGAATCCAGCCGTCAGTTCCCGGCCATCAGCCTCAACGATCTGGTGCCACTGCCCGGCCGCCAATTGCTCTACGGCAGTGAAGCGGTGCCGGCCATCTTCACCCGGCAAGGCTGGGACGGCTTCGTCAAACCGGAGTTGATCAAGCTGGTCTCGGGCAATCTGCGCAACGAATCCGACTGGGTGCTCGATGGCGAGGGCGGCGACAGCATCGTTCAAAAAGCCAACTTCATGCGTGAGTTCATGGCGCGTTACAAACGCGACTACGCGCAGGTCTGGTACGCCCTGCTCAACGGTGTCGGCGTTCGGCATTTCACCGACATGGCCAACGCCACCGAACAGCTGTCGTTGCTCAGTGACGTGCAGAACTCGCCGGTCAAGATCCTGCTCTCGGCGGTCAATGACAACACGCAATGGGACCTGCCTGCCCCGCGTGAAACGCAGCAACCTGGCAGCACGCCGCAAGACACGTTCTGGGGCAAGGTGACCGGGCTGTTCGATGATCCGCAGAAGTCGTCGATGGCGATGCTGTCGCCGCTGCCGCCGGTAGACGACGGCAGCCTGGCGAAACGCTTCGAGCCGGTGTCCCGCGTGTTCGCCGCGCAGAACTCCGAGGGTGCCGACAGCACGATCATGGATCGCTATCTGGCGGCACTGCGCAAGCTCAAGGTGCGCATGAACAACATCCAGCGTTCGCAGGATGTGGGCAAGAGCAGCAAGCAGCTGATCAGCGAAACGCTGGAAGGTCAGCCGAGCGAAGTGACTAACGTACGCAACTACGTTGAAACCACTGTCGACACCAGCCAGGGCAGCCTGTCGGCTTCGCTGCAGAGCCTGTTCAGCCTGCCGATCCAGTTCGCCTGGGAAACCCTGCGCGATCCGGCCGGCCAGCAGATCGCCAAAGCCTGGGCGCAGCAGATCGCCAAGCCGTGGGAACAGGTCATGGCGCACCGCTACCCGATTGCGGCCGGCAGCCGCAACGAAGCCTCGGTCAAAGACCTGCAGCGTTTCGTCGATCCCGAATCCGGCCTGCTGCCGAACTTCAAGCGCAATGAGATCGGTAACCTCTCCGGCGGTGAAGGCCTGGGCATGAGCAGCGGCGCCAAGGCTGCACCGCTGGTCAATCCGAACATGGTCAACAGCATCGACAAGGCCAGTTCTCTGGGCGAAGTGATCGCCAGCCTGTCGGACAAGGAAAACGGCTTCGAAATCATGCTCGAACCGTCGGCCTACTTCACCGACATCATCTTCACCCTGGATGGTCAGGAGCAGCATTACCGCAACGGCAAAACCAGCTGGAGCCGTTTCTCCTGGCCGGGCACGACCACGGCACCGGGCGCTCGTCTGGATGTGGTGACGCTGACCGGCGAGCGCATCACCGTGTTCGATTACCCGGGCCGCTGGGGCTTGCTGCGGATGAACGACAGCGCTCGTGTGGATGATCTGGACGGCATTCAACAACGCTTCAGTTGGAGCACCGCCAACGGTCAGGTGAGCCTTGCTGTGCGCAACTACGGCGGCGTCAAGCTGACCGACCTTGCCAACGTCAAGGCGCTCAGCGCGTTGAACACCTCGGTCAACGTTGCGGACGGGCGAACCAAGTGAGCTGGCACGCCTTGAACCTGAGGATCGGCCGATGATCGGTTGCTTCGGGAAAATACCGGCCAGCGCCGACTTCGTCAGCCTGCATGGCGCCGCTGACGAGGTCTGCGAATTCGACGGCTGGCTGCAGGATTCGCTGGCGTCGATTCATCCGCGCGAGGACTGGCGCAATCTGTTCGATCGCCTGCCGGTGTGTTTCTTTTCCTACCGTGCGCGGTCGGGCAACTGGCTGCTGGGCGGTCTGATCAGCTCGATGGATGCCAGTCAGCGACGCTATCCGTTCTTCATTTTCCAGACGCTCAAGGCGTTGGAAAATGAACGTCTGATCAACCCGTTCACGCTAAGCGAACTGTTCTGCGCGCAGATCAAGTCGCTGCTGCACCTTGGCGTGCAGGGTGAACAGCCGGCGCTGCTGTTTGAAAAAATCCGGGCGCTGCGCCCGTTGCAAGGTCAGGACTTCGCGCTGTTCCGCCAGGTGCATGAAAAGTTTCTGCGTAACTTCAACCTGCGCGACATCAGCGACGCGTTGAAAAACTCTTACCCGGAGTTCATCACCCATGCGGTGCTGACCCGGCTGCATGCCCTGCGCCGCCCGCTGCATCACGCCGATGCGCCGAGCGTGTGCCTGCCCTTGCCCGCCGAGCGCGGCCTGAAAAACCCCACCGCGGATCTGTGGGTCGACTGGCTGACACGCCTGAGTGTGAACCGGGTATCGCCGCAGGTGAGCGTGCTGGCCGATGACTTCATGCGCCCGAAGCTGTTCTGCTTTCCGTCCCGAAGCGCCCACAGCCTGTACGCCGTGCTGACCGGCAATGGCGACAGCACGGGCAACTATGACGTACTGGCGAACTTCGCGACCTTCGACGAACACCATCGGCCGCCGGAATTTCCTGACTCCGAATGCCCCCTTTATGACGTCATCGACCGTTTTGTCGACGCGCCGGATGTGAAGTCTGTATGAACAAGATCAAGTATTACTTTCTGCGTTATCAGCCCTACATTCTGGGGATCTGTTTCTTTCTGACGCTCTTCGTGGTGTGGGCCATCGGGCGCGCGCTGGACTTCAATTCCCTGCACAGCCTGCTGGCCGGTATCGGTCTGTTCCTGGTCCTGTCCGCCGGTTACGTGCTGCTGCTCTATCGCGGCGCTTCGCGGCATCACAACCTGGAAGGCCTGCTGCGCGATGACGCCGATCAGGCGGTGCTCAACGCCAGCCCTGCCGACCGCGAAGAAGTCAGCCTGCTGCGCGAACGTCTGTTGCAGAGCATCGACCGCCTGCACAGCAACAAGCCCCGCGGCACCGCCAGCAAGGACGCGCTGTACGCACTGCCGTGGTACCTGGTGGTGGGCCAGCCGGCCGCGGGTAAAAGCACCATGCTGTATCAGTCCGGCCTGAATTTCCCGTATGCCGAACGCGAAGGCGTGCGGGTCGCCGGGCTGGGCGGCACGCGCAATTGCGACTGGTTTTTCAGCTCCGAGGCCGTGCTTCTGGACACTGCCGGGCGCTACATGAACAACCAGGAAGAAGCCGGCAAGTGGCGCGCGTTTCTCCAGTTGCTGCGTCAACATCGCCAGCGGCGTCCGCTCAACGGGCTGATCGTGACGGTGAGCATTCATGACATCCTGCAGAGCTCGGTGGAGGATCAGGAGCGCCTTGCCAAACGTCTGCGCGAGCGCATTCAGGAAACCCACTCGTTGTTGGAAGTGCGCCTGCCGGTCTATCTGGTGTTCACCAAATGCGACCTGGTGCCGGGCTTCAGCGCCTTCTACCGGCGCCTGGACGAGGTCGCCCGTGGCGAGGTGATGGGCAAGACCTTCACGCACAAGGATTACGAAAAGGCCGATTGGGGTCAGCGCTTCGGCGTCGCCATGGACGAACTGACCCGGTACTGGCAGGAAGTGGCCAGTCAGCAACTGGTGTTGCAGGACATTCAGATCACTCGGCAGGACTCCGCCGTCTACCGTTTCCCGCTGGAACTGGCGGCGCTCAAGCCCAGGCTGCAGCAGTTCGTCGATGCCCTGTTGCGCGCCAACCCGTACCAGAACGCGGAACTGCTGCGCGGCTTCTATTTCACCAGCGCGCTGGACGCCGACGCGCCGGAACTGGGCGGCCACACTCGCCAGGTCAGCGAGCGTTTTCACCTTCAAGCCGAGCTGGCGAGCGCCAGCGGCAACGCGCAACCGCAGCCGCTGTTCATCAACAGCCTGTTTCGCAAGGTCATCATTCCGGACCAGCATCTGGTCGCGCTGTACACCACCAATTTCCGCGAGCGTCGCCGCAAGGCGGCGTGGGTGGGCGGCGCCAGTCTGGTCGCGCTGCTGCTGTGCAGTCTGTGGGGCTGGTCGTACTGGAACAACGCGTCCGCCATCGAAACATTGTCGTCGGAATTGACCGCAGCAGCGGCGCAGGACAAAGCCACGCCGCAGCAGTACACGTCCTGGCAGACCCTTGACCGGCTGCGTTTCTGGACCGCCGATTATTACGCGCGGCATCACGATCAGGGCGTTCCGCTGCGCCTGCGTCTGGGCCTGTACCAGGGTTACAAAATCGAGCCGGTATTGCGCAGCCGCTACTTCAGCCGGCTTGAAACCGTGATGCTCAAACCAACCGCCGACAACCTGACCCGGTCGTTGTATCTGCTGACCACGATCAAGGTGTATCAGCGCAACGCCAAGGACCTGATGCCCGTCACCGGCGTGGACAGCGTCGAGCCCCGAGCCCTGCCGGCCGATAACCGCGCTCAGTCGATTGCCGACTTCGGCAAGGCCACGCTGGAGACCTACGTGATGTTGTCACGCTCCCAGCGCGAGAAGGCAGACCCGGCGTTCCTCAAAGCCAGAATTCCGGATTATTGGTACCCCGCCATCGCACGACAGACGGGCAAAAACATGACGGCCTACGCGGTCGCCCCGAATGCGGGAACCGACTACGAGCTCGCCAGCCGCCAGGTCAATTTCTACAGCGATCAGATCCACGAACCGGACGTGCCGAGGATCCTCGACAACGCGTTCCTGACGTCCAGCTCGCGCAATTACATCAACAGCCTGCTGTCGCAGTCGCTGCGTTCGATCGAGACGATCACCCTTGAGTCGGACACGCTGTTCGCGTTTGCCCGCGCTGATTTCCAGAGCCTGAAAACCGAGGGCCAGAGCCAGCTGAGCGCAATCGCCGGCAAGCTGCTGAGCACCCCGAACATCGGCAAGATCATCATCGCCGGCCACGCCGACCAGCTGGGTGACCCGCAAGGCAACCTGCAGGTGTCCAGGCAACGTGCCCAAACCATCAAGACTTATCTGGTCGGCAAGGGCGTGCCCGCCGAACTGGTCGAGGCCGTGGGCGAAGGCAGCGAGAAACCATTGGTCAAGTGCGACATGCAGTTGCCAAGGCCGCAACTCATTCAATGCCTGGAGCCTAACCGACGGGTGGAAATCGAGGTGCGCGCGCTCAACTGAGTACGCATACCGCTCAGAAGAAACCGGCGCCTGAGCCTCTGCGTGCGGAGGCTGAGGCAGCGGCAACAGACCTCTCTTGAATGATCAAGGAGGTCAAATCAAGGGGCTGAGATCTGGCCGCAGGTAAGGCTGGCCCTTAAATGTAAGAAAATGGAGACGTAAAAAATGGCATTTGACGCATATATTCAGATCGACGGGATTCCAGGTGAAGTGCTGGACGACAAGCACAAGGACTGGATCGAAGTTCTGGGCTACGAATACGGCGCCACTCAAGCGACTTCGGCGACTGCAAGCTCCTCGGGTGGTGCGTCGTCCGAGCGCGTCGCGCTGAGCGATTTCAGCATTCGCAAAGCCGTCGACAAGGCGTCCGCGAAGCTGTTCGAAGCCTGCTGCAAAGGCACTCACATCGCCAAGATCCAGCTGAACGTCAACCGTGCCGGCGGCGACAAGCTGACCTACCTGACCATCAACCTGGAAGAGGTTGTCGTGTCGTCGGTCAAGGCCATCGCCGGTGGCAACCAGGATGGCGAAGACAAGGCTGTGAGCGATCTGCCGATCGAAGAAATCAGCTTCAACTTCGCACGCATCAAAACCACCTACACCCAGCAGAGCCGTGCCGACGGCCAGGGTGGCGGTAACGTCACTGGCGGCTGGGACCGTACCGCCAACAAGGTTTTCGCGTGATCGCGTAAGCACCCTGGGCCACCGCCGATGGCGATGGCCCTTGTTCAACACCATGCCGATCCGATCGGCATGGTGTTCTTTCATTCATTTCCGAGTTGACCATGTCTGAATTTCTCAACGACCTTTCACTGACCGAACTGACAGCGCCGATCAATGGAGGCAGCGGCGAAGACCTGAGCTTTTCCACGCTGTTCGACAACGTCAAAGAGGCTCGTCGAGCAGACCCTGATTACCTTACCCAGGGTGACTGGCAGACCGATCTGAAATCATCGGATTGGGACCTGACGATCACCCTGGCCGCACAGGGACTTGCTCAGCAGAGCAAGGACCTGATGCTCGTCGCCTGGCTCAGTGAAGCGCTTGCGCACAAATACCATTTCCAGGGAATCACCTTCGGCCTGACCCTGGCCGAGCGAATCCTGCGGCAGTTCTGGGATGGCCTGTATCCGGCGCTCGATGAGGGCCTGGACGAGCGCGCCGCCCGACTGGCCTGGCTGAAAACCACCTTGGCCGATGTGGTCGGTGGCCTGCCCATCACTCAGGGCGACGGCTTCGGCCTGTTGCGCTACGACGAGTCGCGCCACATTGAAAACCTTGCCCTGCAGAATCAGCAGGCCATGCGCATCGCGCTGGACGAAGGCAAGATCAATGCGGAAATCTTCCAGCGCTCGGTGGTCCTCACCGACACTGAACACTTCGTGCGCAAGGCTGCTGAAATCAACGACAGCCTGCACGCCTGTCGTCAGCTGCAGGCCACTGCCGATCAACTGTTCGGCCATGAAGCACCGAGCTTCGCCGCGCTGGTCGAAATCCTTTCCCGTGCCGCGCAACTCGCCGAAAAACTGCTCAAAGACCGTGGCGTCGAACTCAACGCTCCCGCAGCGCAGGCGCCATCCGAACCTGCGGCCGCGATCGAGGCCCCGAATACTTCAGGTGGCGCCATGGCCATGACCGCGAAAGACACCGCACCAGCGCCATTGCGCACAACCCCGCTGACCCGCGACGAGGCCTTTACCCTGCTGGCCGGCGTGGCGCAGTTCTTCAAACAGACCGAGCCGCAAAGCCCTGTGCCCTACCTGATCGAGCGCGCGATCAAATGGGGCAACATGCCGCTGGAAGGCTGGCTGAACGACGTGATCAAGGACAGCAACGTGGTGGATGGCATTCGCGATGTGTTGGGGACCAAGGAATCGAAGGCCTGACAGGTCTGAGTGGCACTAGCGAGTGCTGTTGTGGAAGCCGATCACATAATGTTGAAGCTGGTCGTGCAGCGTGAAGGCGATAACCGCGCCAATCAGCAGCGCGATCAGATCCAGCACGCGCGAGCCGCCCCATTGCGGCGTGCGCATGCGCAACCTGAAGTACCAAGGGCCTGTGCCGGATACGATGCCATAACCCAACACCATGACCGCGCCGAGGAAATCCCATGAACGGGCGATCTCGACCGAGCGCCCGCCCCAGGTCTCCTGCAGCGGGTGAATCACCAAGTAGTACAGCCAGCCCAGCCCGAGTGCCATGAGTGCAAAGCCGATCGGCCACAGAGGGAACCCGCGGGACGGGACCTGACCGTGATATTCCGGGGCGCTGCGTTGCAGCAAGTCGACGATTCGCGGCCAGCCCGCAGCGCTTGCCAGCGCCAGCGAGGTCTGCCCATGAACATTGGGTGCCAGCGGATCGGCGCCGTGGCGCAGCAGCGCAGCAACCACCGGATAATTCCCTGCCAGCACTTCGCGGTGCAGCATCAGCCAGCCCGCCGGATCGTAGTCGTGAATGACGTGCGGATGCTCCTGCAACCCCTCCTCTACTTTTTCTCGCATGTCCAACGCCATTGGATGTTCGGTGTGTTCCAGAGTGGCGAGCGTCTGCCGATCCTCTGCGCTGTCCAGGTTTCGGGACAGCAGCCAGGGTTGCTGATCATCCGGGGCGGGCACCACTTCAACGAGGCCCGGCGTGCCAAAATCCAGCCCCCACGCCCTGTCATGCTCATCGCGAGCGTCCTCGCTCATGCCCGCGCGCAAAGCGTCCACGGTGAATCCACCATAGACGTGGCCGTTGCGTACGTACATCCAGTCATTAAGGGCCTCGAACGGCAACGAGACCGTATCCGACGCCTGCAATGACGTCGCCCAGCGAGGTTCGTTCATCAGCACGCCGGTGATGGTCTGGCCGTCGAACTCGACATTGCCCACCCACATGTTTTCGACTGCGGGTATCTGAGGGTCGTCCGGGTCGAGAGTGAACGACAGTTTGACCGCCGCCAGATCCAGACACTTGACGATCCTGCGCGATTCCCACGACAACTCTCGCCAGAAGAACTTGAAGGTCGTCCGGGCGCTGGCCACGGCCGCCTTCAGTTCCTCGCTTTCCCCTTTGACGCTGTAAATGGTGTGTTCCGACATTGATCCGCGATTCCGTTTGTTTCAATTCAAGCCAGTGATCAGGCCGTCAAAGGCGCAGCGTGGGAGGGTTCCTGCGTCTGGCCGTCTTTGAGCAAAACCAGCGTGGAGAGGAACAGGTCGTGGCTCAGAATGCCGGTCGCCACGGTCGACAGCACCACGTTGCCGGCCTGATCCTTGATCACCACTTTCTCGCTCCAGGCGCAGAGGTCGACGCTGCCAAGGGAGGACATCGGCACGCTGCTGCCCTGCACCTGCAAGGCATCGCGGGACACCACGATCGGCAGCGTCTTGATCTCCAGGAAATTGCCGGCTGCGCGTTTACGCCAGACTTGCGCGGAATCGATGCAGTTGAACGTTACGCTGCCGCCTGCGCGCAGGGTCTCCAGCACTACTGGCTGGCGAGCGTTGAGATACAACTCGCGGAACCGTTGCTGAAAGTCCTGAAAACCCTTCAACGCTTCATTGACCCGACGCAACAGCTCAGAGGCGTTGCGACGATAGGCCAGATTGGTGATCAGCCCGGAGAACCCCGCCTGACCTGAGCTGAACAGGTAGACATCCTCGATCTCGGTGTACGGCAGGTAGGTCGTGTTCCCCTGAGTAGTCTCGGCGATGCCGTGTTCATACAGCTCGTACTGGCTCAGACGCATCTTCTTGTGCCACGCACGCACACCGAACGCGCCGATGCCGATGAGCGCCAGGAACGCGCTGGTGGCATACACCAGCATCGCGGTGCTGGAGAACTGGACCGTGCCTGTGCTTCGTGTCGTCACGGCGACAGGCTCGGAAGCTGCGTCCGGAAGGATGGTGCTCAGGTACAGAACGAAGACGGCCATGGCGAGCATGACGGCGCCGAAGATCAACAGAAAAATTAAAAAGCCTTTGCCATAACGAAACGTGGCGACGAGTTCGCCGCTGGCGGGCACCGTCGAAGAAGTGGTTGGCATGTAGAGGTTGCATCCCTGTCAGTGTGGATTGAGCAGCGCCGTCCGCATTGGCTTCGCCGTCAGACGGCGCTGTAACGTGTGAGGCTGGCGCACGGACAAGTTGCCATGCGCCACGACCTAGAGCCTTCGCTGACGAATTAATTCCCTATTGGATCCGATTATTTCTGATTTTGAGCACTGCGGCCCATTTCCCAGCACCGCGCATTGACGCCTTGATTTTGCGGTGAGGCGTCCGGCGCCTTCCCGGCTAAAGCCGGTCCTACGGTTTGAACGCGGTGTACGCGGGGGTGCGGTGTGCGCAGGACGCGCGTGGTAGGACCGGCTTCAGCCGGGAAGAAGACCGTGTGATCACCCTGAATTTTCCGGCGGGGCGTCAGACGCCTTCCCGGCTAAAGCCGGTCCTACGGTTTGAACGAGGTGTACGCGGGGATGCGGTGTGCGCAGGACGCGCGTTGTAGGACCGGCTTCAGCCGGGAAGAAGACCGTGTGATCACCCCGAAATATTCCGGCAGGACGTCAGATGCCTTCCCGGTTAAGCCGGTCCTGCGCCGGGGGATAAGTCGAGAATGAGGTGCAACAGCGTGTTACAGTTTAAGATGGTGCAACTATTGATGTCGGCAAAGGTCTCTGAACCGCCCGCAATGTTGAGTCGGCGCGAAGGCCTTGGCGAATCTGCAAAGTCTTCTGCAAAAAGCGGCGTCTGCGGACGATTTCGTGAAGCCATGGGGCAACCGTGACGGTCTTTCGCACCCATGTTCGGGCATAACTGCCTGAATATTTATTAACAATAATTTGAAACGGGAGTGCGCAATGCGCCAACGTGAGCAGGATTTTTCGTATTGGTGGAGCACCTCGGGTCCGTGGGTCGAAGAGCCCAATGTGCGACGCAGTGGCACAAGCGGTGTTCAGCGTGTCGTTCATGATGGCAAGACCGTGTATGTGAAGCGTCAGACCGGCCACCTGTTCCGCAGCCTGAAATACCCGCTCGGCCGGCCGACCGTCATGCGTGAAGGCCGGGCGCTTTCCAGGTTGATGCAACTGGGTGTCACTGCCCCTCAGCCGATCTACTACGGCGCAGAAAAAGTCAAAGGTGTCTGGCACGGCGTTCTGGTCACCAAAGACCTCAACGGCTTTCAGGACCTGGACACCTGGTATGACCAGGGCGCTCGCACGCAGCTGACTCAGGAAGAGCATTTGAAAGTCCTGGAAAAGCTCGCCGTGCTGCTGTCGCGCATGCACCTGGGCCGCTGGCAGCATGGCTGCATGCGCTCCAAACATATTTTCATCAAGGCGCTGGATACCGAGCGTGGCGCGGATTTCGAACTGGCGCTGCTGGATCTCGAGAAATCCCACGGTCGCGCCAGTACGTTGCGCGCTGCCCGGCACGACATTCCGCAGTTGCGTCGTCATTCCTACTGGAGCGATGTGGAGTGGCAGTATTTTCTGTCGCACTATGAAAAAGGTCTGGGCCGCCCGCTGTCCCTGGCGTCGGCTTGACGCGCCCGGGCTGCCGCGCGACGGTCGCCGCCTGACGTTCACACTCATGGCTTCACGCAGGGACAGGGTCGAGCCGCTTAACGCAAGAAGGAAAGAGAATGCTGCACGTCTCGTCCAACCGTTTTTATGCCGGACTGCTCGCGCTGCTGCTGTGCATCATCGCGCCTGCCATGGCTCAATCGGCGCCAGCGCAGGCGCCCTCGGTCGATAACGCTGACAGCGCGACGCCGGCCGTCGAGGCGCCGAGCCTGGATGACCTGAATGAGCAACTGGATCAGATCCGGCAAAAAGTCACGGGCAGCGCCAACGATGACCTGCTCTCCAATTTGCGTCAGGCGGCGTTGCAGGTGCAGAAACAGGCCGATGCGCTGATCGCTCAGCAAGGCGTTGACATCGAGCACCTGAACGATCAGCTCAACATTCTGGGGCCGGTGCAACCCGACGAAGCGTCGACCCTGACCGCCCAGCGCAAGACCCTGACCAACCAGAAGAATGCGCTGGTCAACGATGAACGTCAGGCCAACACGCTGAGCCAGTCCGCGCGGGATCTGGCGACGCAGATTTTCAGCCTGCGCCGCAGCCTTTTCGACTCGCAGATCAGCACACGGACGGCCAGCCCGCTGAGCTCGGCGTTCTGGTCCACGCTGATTCGTCCTACCGATGACGATCTGGGCCGCATGAACGGTTTGCTGACCGACGTACGCCGCGTATTCAACACGGCGCTGGCGCCGGGCAATCGGGTGTTTCTGTTCAGCGTCGTGCTGGGCGCGGTACTGATCTGGGTGGTGGTGCGGCGGTTGCTGGAGCGCTTGCTGATCTGGGCAATGATTCGCTGGCTGCCGGAAGGTCGCCTGCGTCGAAGCGCTTTGGCACTGGCCGTCGGGCTGTCGACCATTCTCACCATCACCACTGCCACTTCCCTGCTGCGCTGGGGGATTGTCAGCGGTGCGGTGCTCAGCAACGACGTGGTCAATCTGCTCGATCAGGTGCAGACGCTGATCACCTTCTGTGCCTTCATCGTCGGCATGGGTCGGGCGCTGCTGATGCTGCCCCACCCTTCCTGGCGGCTGCCGCAGATTCCCAACGAAATTGCCACGGCGATGGGCCGCTTCCCGGTCGTGCTGGCGCTGGCGCTGATGATCATCGGCACCCAGGAGCGCATCAACAGCGTAATCGCCAGCAGCCTGGCGCTGACGGTTGCAGTCAACGGCCTGACCGCGCTGGTGATATCGCTGGTGTTCGTTTTCGCGCTGGTGCGTTACCGCCGGGTGCGTCGTCGCTTCGAGCTGGAACGGCTGGCCGGTTTCGCCGGGCTGATTCCGTTCGTCGTGGCGGTCTGGGCCGGATTGAGCCTGCTGGCCCTGCTGGGCGGCTACCTGACGCTGGCGTATTTTCTGGCGGTCAAGCTGCTCTGGATCAGCGTGGTTTCAGCCACTGCTTATCTGCTGATCGCCTGCTTCGGTGACATCTGCGAAACGCTTCTGTCGCCCAAGCAGCCTGGTGGCATGGCGCTGGGTTCGGCACTGGGCCTGTCGCCGCGCCACCAGGCGCAAGCCAGCACGGTACTTGCCGGGATCGGCCGTACGTTGCTGCTGTTCACGGCCGTGCTGCTCGCGTTCCTGCCTTCGGGTTCAAGCCCTGGCGATCTGCTCGATAGCTTTGCGCAACTCGACGTCACGTCCAAATCGCTGGGCAACTTGAACATCGTGCCCAGCGACATCGTGATGGCGTTGATTTGCGTGGTGGTCGGGCTGCTGGGCGTGCGCGTGCTCAAGCGCTGGTTCAGCGAGCGACTGCTGCCCGAAACCACTATGGACGCCGGCATGCAAGCCTCGCTGGTGACCTTGATCGGTTACATCGGCTTCGTCCTGGTCGTGGCGGTGGTGATGTCCACGCTGCACATCAGCCTGACCAACCTGACCTGGGTCGTCAGCGCGCTGTCGGTGGGGATCGGTTTCGGTCTGCAGGCTATCGTGCAGAACTTCATTTCCGGCCTGATCCTGCTGACCGAACGGCCGGTGAAGGTCGGCGATTGGGTGAGCCTGGCAGGGGTCGAGGGCGACATCCGCCGCATCAATGTCCGCGCCACGGAAATCCAGATGTCCGACCGCTCGACGGTGATCGTGCCGAACTCGCAGTTCATCACGCAGAACGTGCGCAACGTCACCATGGGCAATGCGTTGGGGGTCGTCGGGATTTCCCTCACCCTGCCGCTGGACACCGATGTCCTGAAAATCCGCGAGCTGCTGTTGCACGCGTTCACCGAACACGAAGCGATCCTCGACACGCCGGCGCCGTCGGTGACCTTCAAGGACCTGACCAACACCGGCGTGATCATCAGCGTCAGCGGCTACGTCAACAGCCCGCGCTCGGTGGGCGGTGCGAGAAGCGATCTGCTGTTCACGGTCTTGGGGCGTCTGCGTGAGCTCGGCATTCCGCTGTCTTCGCCACAAAGCATGGTCCTGATCAACGAAGGCCTGAAAGCCGCGTCGCCGGAACAATAAGCACGCCAGAGCTCGCACTCAGGCAACTTCGGCCGCCTGCCCTGTCAGATTTGACCGACGACGCCGTCGATCAGGCGTTGTCGGGCGACTGAGCGCTCTCGGTCACCCGCACCAGCGCGCTGAAGCCGTCAGTGTCCAGCGGGCGACTGAGGAAATACCCCTGTCCTTCGTCGCACAGCACCGATTTGAGCATTGCCAGATGCTCCGGGGTTTCAATCCCCTCGGCGGTGACCGTCAGCGACAGCGCGTGCCCCAGCCCGACGATCGCTTCGATAATGGACCGGTCATCTTCGGTGGCGCCCAGCCTGGACAGGAAGCTGCGATCGATTTTCAGCCCGTCGAACGGAAATGTGCGCAGGTAACTGAGCGACGAATAACCCGTGCCGAAGTCGTCCATGGCGATGCGAACGCCCAGCCGCTTGAGCGTGCGCATGACGTCCAGCGCGCCGGGCGCATCATCGAGCATGACGCTTTCGGTGATCTCAAGCTCCACCCGCGAAGGCTCGATCCCTGAATCGTGCAGCGCCCGCTGAACACGCTCCACCAGATTGCCCCGCTTGAACTCCGTAGGCGACAGGTTGACCGAAACGAACAGCGGTTCCGGCCAACTGGCCGCGTAGCGGAAAGCCGCCTCCATGACCCAGTTGCTCAAGGCCAGGATCAGACCTGTTTCTTCAGCGATGGGGATGAACGTATCCGGCGCAATCAGGCCGCGTTCCGGGTGCTGCCAGCGCACCAGCGCTTCGGCACCCACCATTTTCGCGTCAGCGATGCGAAAGCGTGGCTGGAAGTGCAGGCGCAGCTCGCCGTGCTTGATCGCGAAACGCAGATCGCTTTCCAGGCGGCGACGTTCGACAATCTTCGAGTTCATGTCGCCGGCATAAAAACGCCAGGTATTACGCCCGCCGGACTTGGCCTCGTACAAGGCGATGTCGGCGTAACGGAGCAGTTCGGTGGCCTCGTTGGCGTCGGTCGGCGCCATGGCGATACCGATGCTGGCGCTGACGAACACCTCCTGCTCGCCAATCCGGATCGGTCGCTCGACAGAGTCGATCAGGCGTTGGCAAAGGGTCTCGACCTCCTCCTGACCGCTGACGTCAGTCAGGATCAGCACGAATTCATCACCGCCGATGCGCGCGACCAGATCCCCATGCCGGACACAGCTGGCCAGACGGCTGGAGATCTTGTTCAAGACAGCGTCGCCGGCCGCATGCCCCAACAGGTCGTTGACCGGCTTGAAGCGGTCCAGGTCCAGGCTGAGCATGACCAGCGGGCGCTCGACCGTCGGCAGGGTCTTGAGCTTGCCGTCCAGAAACTCCCTGAGCCGGGTCCGGTTGGGCAATCCAGTGAGCGCGTCGTGCTGGGACAGGAATTCGATACGCCGACGCGATTCGACTTCTTCGGTGACATCCGTCGCCGTACCGCGAAAGCCAAGCTCGCCCATCGCTCTGGCAGAGAGTCGGGTGATGCGTTGCTGGCCTTGAGTGTCGACAAAGCGGCACTGCACGCTGATGTCCGGCCGACGATTGGGAATGCTCAACCACTGGGACACCGAGCCCAGCTCCGTGCACAGCAGATCGTCCATCGAAGCGCCGAGCCACGCCTGTCTGGACAGCCTGGTAACCCCCTCGAACCGTTCGGACAGGTAAGTGAACCGCCCTTGGCGATCGATCTCCCAGACCCAGTCAGAACTGGCTTCAACCACATCGCGAAAGCGCGCTTCGCTGATCGCCAGAGCGGACTGACTGGTCTGCAAGGATTCGTAGCTGGCATCCAGCGCCTGGGCACTGGCCGTGGTGCGGCGCAAAATTGCCCACGCCATGAGGTAGACCAGCAGCGCCGCGATGCCCACCATCGGCAAGCCCATGCCGAGCAGGCGTTCACCCGGTTTGGGCGGATTCCAGTGCAGGCTGCCGGCAGCGCCGTTGTCGCCCAGCGCAAAAACGGATCGGCCGCCAAGCTCGTCCGGGGCGGCGACGCGCAGGCGATCCACCCCGAAGTCCCTGCCGATGGTGTCCAGGCGCGGTCCCTCCAGCACGTCGATGAAAAGCAGGACCGAAGGGGTTCGGTCGTCGGCCTCCACCGCCGGGTCGGTTCCGGGCGTGATAGCGGCGGCGCCGACCAGCGCCGGATGTCCGCCTATGTTGACGAACGTGGTCGTTGGCGTCTCCGCTTCTGCGCCGGCGCGCGCCTTGCTCAGCACACCCGCCAGTGACTGTTTGAGCCAACTGGAGGCGTCCGCGGATTTCAGCTCGCCGTTGATGACCGAGTAGACCGTTCGATCCGCATCATTGACGACGAACACGCCTTGAAATCCAAAGTCTGCGTACAGTGTCGGCCCGACGTTCTGACGCACGTACGCCCAGTCGGTATCGACGGTGAGATGCAGGTGTTTATAGGCGTCCCCCCAGAACGCGTAGTCCTTGACCGTGGCGCTAATGGACTTCTCAAGCGCCCGCACGGCCTTTTCCGTGTAGAACGCGCTTTCGGCCTCCTCGGTCTGGTCGAGGTCATTGGCCAGGTAGACGAGCAGGTAACCGGTCAGCAGGAAAACGCCCGTCAGCAGGCCGACGAATTTGAACAGCGATGCACGAATGATCGTGACACTTGAGCGGCGTAGCGCGAGGCTGACGATAGGAGCTGTAGGTTCGGACATGGGCGATCGCCAGGCATTGAAGCAGCAGAGAGTCATACCAGCGTATCGGCCGCCCGGCTCAAGGATTTAGCACGCTCGGTCTGTCGGGGCGAGGCGCACTCAGAGATTGCCAGAGGGCATTGCCATGTTACTCATCACCCTGATCAACGTTCTGATCATCACCACTGCGGTCATCGTCCATTACGAGTGCCTGATGCGACTCAACCTGCTGATGCCCCGACTGAACCTGTGGCACCGCTTCACCCTGGTGTTCGGCGTGCTGGGCGCGCTGGTCGCTCATGCCATCGAGGTGTGGATATTCGCGCTGGGGTACTACGCCATGAATGCATCCGGCAGCCTGGGACAACTGACCGGCAACTACGACGGCAGTCTGATGGACTCGGTGTATTTCTCGTTCACGACGTTCACCACCATCGGATTCGGCGACATCACCCCGACAGGGCCGCTGAAGTTTCTGACAGGCCTGGAAGGCTTGACAGGGTTGGTGCTGATTACCTGGACCGCCTCGTTCCTGTTCCTCGAAATGCAGCGATATTGGGGCGTTCAAGGCGAGCGCGGCAAACCCCGCAGCGCCCACGACAGGCATCCCCATTGATTCAATGGCGGGCGCGCGGAACCGCCGCTACGGGCGGCTCCGTGCGGATCTGGCTCAAAGCCAGGCTTTGATCCGTGCGGCGACCGCGTCAGTGGAGATACCGTAGCGGTCATGCAGGGTCGGCAGCGCGCCGGCATCGAGGAAGGCGTCGGGCAGCGCGATCTGCCGGAAGGTCGGCGTCACGCTATTGCGCATCAACAACCCGGCCACCGCTTCGCCCAGTCCGCCGATGATCGAGGCATTTTCGGCGGTAACCACCAGCCTGCCGGGTTTCCGCGCTTCGGCCAGAATGGTCTGTTCGTCCAGCGGCTTGACCGTCGGCACGTGCAGCACCGCCGCGTCGACGCCGTCGGCTCTGAGTTTCTCTGCCGCTTCAAGGGCGCGCATGGTCATCAGGCCGGTGGAAATGATCAACACATCGTTGCCGGTGCGCAGGGTTTTCGCCTTGCCGATCTCGAACGTGTAGCCGTACTCGTCGAGCACGACCGGCACGTTGCCACGCAACAAGCGCATGTACACCGGGCCCTGGTGCGCGGCGATGGCGGGTACCGCCTGCTCTATTTCCACCGCATCGCAGGGATCGACGATCATCAGATTGGGCATCGCCCGGAAGATCGCCAGGTCGTCGGTCGCCTGATGGCTAGGGCCGTAGCCGGTGGTCAGGCCAGGCAAACCACAGACGATTTTGACGTTGAGGTTTTCCTCGGCGATGGCCATGCAGATGAAGTCATACGCGCGACGCGACGCGAACACCGCGTAAGTGGTCGCAAACGGCGTGAAGCCTTCGCGGGCCATGCCGGCGGCGGCACTCATCAGCAACTGTTCGGCCATGCCCATCTGATAAAAACGCTCCGGATGCGCGTTGGCAAAAATGTGCAGGTCGGTGTATTTGGAGAGGTCTGCGGACAGGCCGACGATGTCCTGGCGTTGCTCGGCCAGCGCTGCCAGCGCGTGCCCGAACGGTGCAGAGCGCGTGGCCTGCCCTTCCGAGGCGATGGAGGCGATCATGGCCGATGTGGTCAGACGCTTCTTGGTGCCTGCCGGAGTATAGACTGTGCTCATTTGCTGCTCCCGATCCGAAGGTTTTCCAATGCCAGATCCCATTCGTTTTCATCGACGCGAATGAAGTGCGTCTTCTCGCGGTTTTCCAGGAAGTCCACGCCCTTGCCCATTCGGGTGTCGCAGATAATCACCCGGGGCTGACTGCCGGTGTGCTGGCGGGCGGCATCGAAGGCGGTGACCAGTGCCTGCAGATCGTTGCCGTCCACACGCTGCGTGAACCAGCCGAACGCCTGCCAACGGTCGACGATGGGCTCGAAGGCCAATATTTCGCTTGAGCGTCCGTCGGCCTGCTGATTGTTCACGTCGATGATCGCGATCAGGTTGTCGAGCTTCCAGTGCGAGGCCGACATCGCGGCTTCCCAGGTCGAACCCTCGTTCAGCTCACCGTCGGACAACAGGTTGTAGACAAACGAGCCGGATTGCTTGCGCTTGAGGCCCAGACAGGCACCGACCGCAATGCCCAGTCCGTGCCCCAGCGAGCCGCCGGTGATTTCCATGCCCGGGGTGTAGGCGGCCATCGCTGACATCGGCAGGCGACTGTCGTCGGAGCCGTAGGTTTCCAGCTCGTCCAGCGGTATGACGCCGGCCTCGATCAGTGCGGCGTATAACGCAATCGCGTAGTGACCGATGGACAGATAGAAGCGGTCACGCCCTTCCCACTCAGGATTTTCCGGCTGATAGCGCAACGCATGAAAGTACGAGACGGCCAGCAGATCGGCGGCGCCCAGCGCCTGCCCGACATAGCCCTGCCCCTGAACCTGCCCCATGCGCAGCGCATGACGACGGATGTTGTAAGCGCGCTCGGCGAGCGGCGCCAGACTGGTGTGTGATGCATGAACCGTCATTTGAGAAGACTCCATTGACTCAACGATTGACCGACGCGGCCGGAATGCGCAGCACCAGCGATGCGCCGAGGAACAGCACCGCAGTGATGAGGTACATGCCGATGGCGCTGGACCCGGTGCTGGTGGTGATCCAGCCGATCAGATAGGGCGAACAGAAACCGGCCAGGTTGGCGAAGCTGTTGATCCCGGCGATACCGGCCGCTGCGGAAACACCGCCCAGCAGCGTGGTGGGCAACATCCAGAACAACGACGAGGCCGAGAGCACGCCGGCGGCGGCCAGGCACAGGCTCAATACCGAGAACACCAGGTTGCCCCCCATCAGCGCCGCCAGCGTGAGGCCGATGGCACCGGCGATCATGGGCAGCACGAGATGCCAGCGGCGTTCGCGGTGTTTATCGCCGCTTCGCCCCATCAACAGCATCGCGACGATCGCGCAGATGTACGGCAGGCTGGTCAGCAGGCCGATGTGCAGCGGATCGGAAACACCGGCATTGCGGATCAGCGTCGGCAGCCAGAACGTGATTGCGTACTGACCCATGACGACGCAGAAGTAGATGCAGGCCAGCAACCAGAGGCGCCGGTCGCGGATGAACTCGCGCGGTGATGCATGGGTCACCTTGCGGCTGTTGTCGTCCGCCAGTTCCTTGTTGACCAACGCCTTTTCGTCGTCAGTGAGCCACGTCGCCTGATGCACGCCGTCCTTCAGATACGTCAGCACCAACAGCCCGACGATGACGGTAGGAATCGCCTCCAGGACGAACATCCACTGCCAGCCCGCCCACCCGTGCATGCCGGCAAAATGGTTCATGATCCAGCCCGAGAGCGGACCGCCGACCATGCCGGACAGCGGGATCGCCACGAACCACAGGACCGTCATCTTTGCCCGCCGGTACGACGGAAACCAGTAAGTGAGGTACAGCAGCAGGCCTGGGGCCAGTCCGGCTTCGGCGATCCCCAGCAGAAAGCGCAAGGCATAAAACTGCCAGGCGGTTTCGACGAATGCGAAAAGCGCGGAGATGATGCCCCACGAGATCATGATGCGGGCGATCCAGCGACGCGCCCCGACCTTGTGCAGGATCAGGTTGCTCGGCACCTCGCAGAGGAAATAGCCCAGAAAGAACATGCCGGCGCCGAGCCCGTAGACGGTCTCGCTGAGCGACAGGTCATTCATCATTTGCAGTTTGGCAAAGCCGACGTTGACCCGATCCAGGTACGCGCAGAGGTAGCACAGCATGAGAAACGGCATCAGGCGCCAGGCTGTTTTGCGATAGGCGTTGGAGCGCACGGTCGAAGCCGCGTCGAGCGTCATGGTGGTGATCATGATTGTCCGATCTCTTGTTTTTATAGACCGCCAGGCGAGTCGCCCGGCAGATCATCGATCCAGAACAGTACGGGCAGTTCGCCCGGCCACTTGTCGTCAGTGAATCAGCATCCCGCCGTTGACATCCAGCGTAATGCCGGTCAGGTAGGTCGACAGGTCACTGGCCAGAAACAGCGCCGCGTTGGCGACGTCCTGGGCTTCACCGAGTCGGCCCAGCGGAATGCCGTCGATGATCGCGTGGCGGCGCTCATCCTGCATCAGGCCACCGGTGATGTCGGTGTGAATCAGCCCGGGCGCAATGGAATTCACCCGCACATTGTCTGGCCCCAGTTCACGCGCCATTGCCTTGGCCAGACCCAGCACCCCCGCTTTCGCCGCGCTGTAGTGAGGTCCGCCGAAGATCCCGCCGCCACGCTGCGCAGACACCGAAGACATGCACACGATGCTGCCGCTGGATTGCTCGCGCATCAGCGGGATGACCGCCTGAGACATCAGCAACGTGCCGCGCAGGCTGACGTCCAGCACGCGGTCGTAATCGGAGGCGCCGATGTCGAGGGTTTTGAGGGGTTGAGTGATCCCGGCGTTGTTGACCAGCACGTCGATGCGGCCGTAACGCTCGATCACTTGCGCGATCGCTTTGTTGACCTGAGCCTGATCAGCGACATTGGCAGCCAGGCCCAGATGGCCTTCGCCGAGCGATGCAGCAGCATCCCGAGCGGCGGCTTCGTCCAGATCCAGAATGACCACGTGGGCGCCGTGGCGGGCGAAGGTGGCAGCGGTGGCGCGGCCGATTCCTCGGGCGGATGCGGCGCCGGTGATGATTGCGACTTTGCCTTGAAGAAGCATGAGCGAAACCTCTGATTATTGTTATGGGTTCGATTCTGTGGAATCGATGGGCTCAGCTTCTGCCTCGCGGACAGGTCGAGCAATGGCGCAAAAGTCATTGGATGCTGAAAGAAATTCAGCTCTCGTCAAATCCACCCGCGCGGTGCTTGAATACAGGCTGCTGGAAAACAAGAACAACAAGGAGTCTGCGGGTATGTCCACCCCTTCCGACGTCGCACCGTCCCTGCCACCGTTGAGAGCAATTCAGGCCTTCGAGCAGACGGCGCGATTCGGCAACGTCGCCAGAGCGGCCGAAGCGCTGGACCTGACGCCGTCTGCGGTCAGTCATCAGTTGGCCAATCTGGAGGCGATGATTGGCCGCCAGCTGTTCGTACGCAATGCCCGGGGAGTGACCCTGACGCCGGTGGGCGAGCAATACCTCAAGGACGTTTCCGGCCTGCTGCACAGCCTTGCCGTGGCCACCGAACGCGCGAGCAGCGACGTCAGTCTCGATTGTCTGCGCCTGCACTCATCGCCAAGTTTCGGACTGCTGTGGCTGATGCCGCGGCTGGAAGCCTTTCGCCTGACTCATCCCGACATTCAGATCAACCTCTCCTGCTCGTATGAGTCGCTGCACTTCAGCCGGGACAAGATCGATGTCGACATTCGTCACGGCGTGCCCAACTGGCCCAGCTATGAGGTGCGCACCGTGCGCAACGAAACGTTCGCGGTACTGGCGGCGCCGAAACTGCTCGCACGCAGGCCGGTCCGGGAGGCCGCGGATCTGCTTGACCGCGACCTGATCCTGTCGGAAGCCACGCTGTTGAAGTGGCCTGCCTGGTTCGCCCAACACGGCCTGGCACGCCCGGAGCATCCTTACGCGCTGAGTTTCGATCGCTCCTACATGACCCTCGAAGCCGCAAGCCATGGCCTGGGCTTCGCGCTGGAAAGCTCGCTGCTGGCGCAAAAATACCTGGCCTCGGGGGAACTGGTGGAGGTCTCACCCGAATCGCTCAGCGCACCGGTCGCCGCCCATCACCTGGTGTTCCCCAAAGCCCACTCAAGCTTTCCTCGGGTACGACGGTTTCTCGAGTGGATGGAAGGCGAGCTGGGGCATGGGTTCGTTTTCTGAACCCATGCCGGGTCGTGCGGGATGTTCACCAGGCCGTGGGCACCGTTCCACCATCGATCACGAATTCGCTCCCGGTAATGGACGACGCGTAAGGCGACGCCAGGAAGGCGATGAGCTGCGCCACTTCCATGGGCGTCGAGGGTCGACCCAGTGGAATGCCGCCGATGGCGTCCATGACCAGGCGTTTGCCGCCTTCGTAGTCGGTGCCTGCCTGATCGGCCAGACGCTGGGCGAATGCCACCGACGCTTCGGTTTCGATCCAGCCCGGCGACACTCGCACCACACGAATACCCTTTGGCGACACCTCTTTGGACAGGCTTTTGCTGTAGGTCGAGAGCGCCGCCTTTGCGGCGGCATACGCCGTGGTGGATTCAGGCAATGGCAGCCGACTTTGAATCGAGGTCACATGGATGACGACACCCTCCTTTCGCTGCAGCATATCCGGCAGCAAGGCGCGGTCCAGACGCACGGCGGGCAGAAGATTGAGGGCCAGCTCGCGCTGCCACTGCTCTTCGTCAAGCGCGGCAAAACCGCCGCCGGGTGCGGATGATCCGCCCAGTACGTGGATGATGACGTCGACCCCGCCAAGGCGTTGCCGGGTCGCGGCGACCAGCGCGTCGCAGCCTTCGAGCGTCGACAGATCAGCCGTCACGAACATCTCGTCCGGCAGTTCAGGAGTCGGCTGACGGGCTGACGTGAGCACGCGGGCGCCTTGCTCGGTGAACAGCTTCACCACCGCCTGCCCCACACCCTTGGTGCCACCGGTGACCAGAATTCGCTTGCCGTTCAGGTTGAGGTTCATGGCGTGGTCCCCAGTGAGCCGTTACCGATGTCGAAATACGTCTGCTGGACGTCAGGAAGTCGAAGATTCATAAGCGGTTTTTCCCGGATCAGATTGATGTGTTGTTCACCCGATCCATCTTGCCGCCTGTAGGATAATTTGCTCAACTGGGCCAATCGTTAACGACCTATCCCGCTTTTCAGGACAATCAAATGCCCGATCCTCGCGTCAGCCTCAACGAACTGGACGCCGTCATGGCGGTTGCGCGTCGAGGCTCGTTCCGCCAGGCGGCCATCGACCTCGACATCTCGACCACCGCGCTGAGCCATACCATCGCGAAGCTGGAGGCGAGTCTGGAAACGCGTTTGTTCAATCGCACCACCCGCAGCGTGTCGCTGACCGATGCGGGCGAACTGTTTCTTCAGCACGTCGGGCCTGCGCTACAGGACCTGCGCGCCGGTCTGGACGCGGTCCGCTCCCACAATGCCGGTCCTGCCGGCGTGCTGCGCATCAATGCGTTCGCCACCGCTGCCCGCGCCGCACTTCTGCCTTTGGTGCTGGAGTTCATGCGGCGTTATCCGCAGGTGCACATCGACCTGGTCACCGAAGGCCGCCTGGTCGACATTGTCGCCGACGGGTTCGACCTGGGCGTGAGGGCGGCCAATCTGATCCCCAGCGACATGATCGTGGTCTCCCTTGGCCAGTCGCAGCGCTACGCCGTGGTGGGCACGCCTGCCTACTTCAAGGTCCATGGCCGCCCGCATACACCGGCCGATTTGCTCAAGCACCCCTGCCTGCGAATCCGTCTGCCAAACGGCGGGATCTACCCGTGGCACTTCGAAAAGAACGGAGAAACGACCCGGCTGGATGTCACCGGACCCCTTACCCTGGATGAGTCGAGCGTGGCCAAGGCTGTGGTTCAGGAGAGCGTCGGGTTGGGATTTTTCATGGAGCAGGACGTCATTCCCGAGATCGAAGCCGGGCAGTTCGAGCGAGTGCTGGAAGACTGGACGCCTCCTCGCGACAATCTGTGCCTGTACTACGCCAACCGGCGCAATCCCTCCTCTGCGCTCAGAGCCTTCATCGACCTGGCACGCGCCAATCCGATGAACACCTGACGGCGCGATTCCCGCCGCAGCTCCGATAACTTTGCCGAGATAATCCGTGGACAGGCCGAGGTGGTGGCACTGTGGGTGTCTGAATATCCGTATTTCAGACTTACACCGAAAATCAAATATGAATCTCTCCTGTTTTTGATCGCGAACGATTTGCATTTGTAATATGTGAAATTTTTGTTAACATCCGGCCCTCATGGCGCTTTGCTATGCGTGACGGAGCACGCTTTACAACACCTGCAGGGAAGCTGAGCAGATCTTTAAACCTCAGGAAGCTTCTTCATGCACCGCCCAGTTTTCTCGCTTCTGGCCACTGCTGTTGCAGTCGGCTTCACCCCGATGTCGATCGCTGCACCTGTTCATTTCGATATGCCTGCCCAATCCCTGGCAACGTCGTTGACTCAAGTCAGCAATTCGAGCGGTATGCAGGTGGTCTTCGACGCGAAATCCGTCGCGGGCAAGCAGGCGCCCACCATTCGCGGCGACCTTGAGCCGGCGCAGGCGTTGCAGCAGTTGCTGGCGGGCAGCGGGCTGACCATGGCCATCGAAGGAAACACGGCGCGGGTCGTTCCGTCAGCGCAGACGGCTGCGGCAGGCCAGGGCCAGGTCGCATTGCAGAGCGTGGACATCAATGCCGACTACGGCATCGCCGGCATGGCCACGACCGAGAACTCGGGCTCGTATACGACGGGTTCCATGAACACGGCGACCAAGCTGCCGCTGTCGATCCGCGAGACGCCACAATCGGTCAGCGTCATCACGCGCCAGCGCATGGAAGATCAGGGCATGAACGACCTGAACGACGTGGTCAAATACGCGCCAGGCGTGACGCTGCACAAAACCGCGTCTGACCGTCAGGAGTTCCTGTCGCGCGGCTTCAAGATCGACAACATCATGTACGACGGCCTGCCGACGAGCATCAGCACCTACACGCAAGACGTGATTTCCGGTGCCGATCTGGCCATGTACGACCGCGTTGAAGTGGTGCGTGGCGCCACCGGTTTGATGACCGGCGCCGGCAGCCCGGCGGCGACGCTCAACCTGGTGCGCAAACGTCCGACCGCGACGCCGCAGGTCAGCGTTACCACCAGCGCAGGCAGCTGGGACCGGTATCGCACCGAGATCGACGCCTCGAACAAACTCAACGAATCCGGCACCGTGCGCGGGCGCGTCGTCACAGCTTACGAAGACGACAAGAGCTTCTCCGACATTCGCGAAAATCAGCGTCAGACGTTCTACGGCATCCTGGAAGCCGACCTGAACGACTCGACGACCTGGACAATCGGCGCATCCAAGCAGCGCGACGACAACACGTCGGACTGGGGCGGACTGCCGAGCGGCCCGAATGGCGAAGACTTGCACCTGAAGCGTTCGACCTTCCTCAGCAACGACTGGTCGTACTGGAACAAAGACAACATCAGCCTGTTCACTGACCTCACCCACCGGTTCGACAATGGCTGGTCCGCGAAGATCGCCGCGCAGAAAATCTGGGCCGAGGCCGACACCTTCTCAAGCTATGTCGGCAACTATGACGGACTGGGTTTCCAGCAGTACCACGGCAAATACCGCGACGACGACGATCAGACCAACCTCGACGCATCGCTGACCGGCCCGTTCCAGCTGTTCGGTCGCGAGCACGAACTGGTCGTGGGCGTCAGCCACCGCCAGGAGAAGTTCCACCAGTGGGGCGGCTGGACAGACGGTACGCCGATCGACCTCTACAACCCGACTCACTCGGTGCCCAAACCAAACGTCGACACCAGCCTGTACAACGTGCAGAACACTGCGACCGAGGAAGGCATCTACGCCGCAGCGCGCCTGAACCCGATCGATCCGCTGCATGTGATCATCGGCAGCCGTGTCAGCTGGTACGACTACAACGACCTCAAGGGCGACAGCGACTACAAAGCCGTGCGCGAAGTGACGCCTTATGCCGGTGTCATTTACGACCTGAACGACACCTACTCTGCCTATGCCAGCTACACGGAGATCTTCAAGCCGCAAAGCGAGCTGGACGCGGCAGGCAGCGTGCTCAAGCCGTCCACCGGCAAGAACTACGAGATCGGCCTGAAGGGTGAGTACTTCAATGGCGCGCTCAACGCGTCGGTGGCGCTGTTCGAGCTGGAGCAGGAAGACCGTGCTTACGCGCTCGACAATCAGACTTCGGCCAACTGCCCGGGCTTCCCTGCCCGAAGCTGTTCGGAGGCCGGTAATGTCCGCAGTCGCGGCATCGACACTGAGATCAGCGGTGCGCTGACGCCTGACTGGCAGTTCTCTGCGTCCTACACCTACGTCTTGAGTCAGTTCCAGAAAGACCCGAACAACAACGAAGGCAAGCTCTTTGCCCCGGAACAGCCCAAGCACCTGTTCAAAGCGGCGACCTCCTACACGCTGCCTGGCGAACTGCAGAAATGGCGCGTCGGTGCCGACGTTCTGGCGCAGAGCAAGACCTTCAACCGGGTTGGAACGGGCACTGCGGATCAGGACGCCTACGGCATCGTCGGCCTGATGGCAGGGTACAAGCTGAACGAGCACTGGGACGGCCGCGTCAACGTCAACAACCTGTTCAACACCCGCTACTGGCAGGGCATCCCCAACGCCTCGGGCACGGGTGTCTATGGCGACCCGCGCAATCTGATGTTCTCGGTGAAATGGTCGCTCTGACCTGAAAACCTGCTGCCCGAAACGGTTCGGGCAGCATCGCTGATCGCCGGTAAAAGCCGACGACCAGGCCTCTTCTCAGCAGTGGGCAGAGGCCCTGGACGCGGCAACCCCTGCCTCGCCTGCTCCGCCAGACTGCCCCGTGGTCCCGAGCCCGGATTGCAGTTCGAACGGCGGCAACGGCGAATACCCCAGATCCACGAACCGAATCCCGTCAATGACCGGCGCCGAGCAAGGCGTTGCGCCAAAGGCTACGCCGAGCGCGGCGTCTTCGGGTGCAAAAAAGGCGATGGTTTCGACGGTCACCGTATCGATGACCAGCAGGTAAGGAACCGTCACGGTGGGGCATATCCGCGTACATAGCGTGTTCAAGTCATGGAGCGCGGCATAGATCGTCGACGAAGTGCCGAGGGACCTGCTGTACCAAGTCGTCATAGTTCAAAAGCCAATCGGGTTATTGCGCTGAGACACATCGCTCCTGCGCAGGTTCCAACGTTGTCAGCTTGTCCCGCACAAAAACCTGCGCGGTCGTCGCCGCGTGCACCTTCTCGACAGCGCGACATGACCGCTTCAGACCTTTCCGGCTGACAGCCACTCAAGCCACCGGCCGCGCGCGGCTCAGCGGCAAGTCGAGGCTGCGTTTGCCGGTTGCGTCGGCCAGGGCATTGCCGAGCGCCGCGGCCATGGGGCCCTGCACGATCTCGGCGGCGCCGAGGAACGGCTCGCCAGGCTGATCCAGCAGGTGGACCTGTACATCCTGGGGAAGCTGCGGGAACCGCAGGATCGGGTATCCACTCCAGTCGTAGCTGCGCACGCCGCCAGCGTCGTAGTCGACCTGCTCGAACAGCGTCCAGCTGATCGACTGGACAATGCCGCCCTGCACCTGATTGCGCAGCCCGTCAGGGCTGACGATCTGGCCGACATCGACCGCAGTGACGACCCGTTCGACGCTGATCTCACCGGTCTGCGGGTGAACGTTGATCTGAACGGCCACGGCGCAGTAGCCCATGATGTTCTTGTAACGCGCGAAGGCGAAACCCACACCGGAGCCGGCAGCCGCCGGTTTGCCCGGCCAGCCGAATGCGTCCCGTGCCTGTTCGACGACTGCGCGTGCACGCGGGTCGGTCAAGTGGCTGAGACGGAACTGCACGGGATCGACACCGGCCTGCCGGGCCAGCTCATCGATGCTGGCTTCGATGGCAAAGATGTTGATATGCGCACCCAGCGAGCGCATGGCGGAGGTGCGAAACGGCATCTGGGTCACGAAATTCATGTCGATCCGGGTCGCGCCCACTTCGTACAACGGAATGGCGTTGCGATCACCGTCGCCCTCCGGTTGCGCGATGGGCACCGAGGGCGCGGACGCGAAAGGACGCGCCAACAGGCGTGCGGGAATCAGCCGCCCGGCATTGACGATTCGCTCGTTGTGGGGCGTGGTCCAGAGCTCATACGCCCAATTCCCGATGCGGCCATTGGCATCCAGGCTCGCCTCAAGCTCGGTGACCATGGCCGAACTGTAGGGCTCCCAGAGGTTCTCCTGCTCGCGCATCCACTGCACGCGCACCGGCAGATTCGAGGATCGCATGGCAATCAGCGCAGCATCGGCCGCCGCATCGTCCGCACCGTTGTGCCCATAGCAACCGGAACCTTCGACGTGGATACAGCGTACCTTTTCCAGCGGCAGGCCGACCATTTGCGCGATACCGGCGCGCAGTGGATACACGCCCTGCGTGTGGGTCCAGACGGTCAGCATGCCGTCCTTGAACCAGGCCACCGAACACGAAGGGCCGATCGACCCGTGCATGAGGTATTGCTTGGTGGTTTTGCCGCGGTAAGTCTTCGCGCCGCCCGGGGAAGATGAGCCCGTATGGCTGATGGGATAACGTCGGGCCGGCAGTTGCTTCAGAAGCGTGTGGATGGAGGCCGAATCCGGCACAGCCTCGCCGCCGCTCCACTGAGCCGACTCGTACCCCAGTCGCATCGCCTTGACCGCCTGCCACTCGTCTTTGGCGACCACCGCCAGGTAGTTGCCATCGCGGATGACATTGACCACGCCGGCCAGTTGCGCGATCGCCTCGCTGTCGAAAGTCTCCAGCCGGCAGCCAGGACGCGGCGGACGAATCACCCGGGCATGCAGCATGCCGGGCAGCCGCATGTCCTGCACGAACGCCGCGCCGCCACTGACCTTGGCCGGAATGTCCAGACGCGGTATCGAGTGCCCGATGAGCTTGAACGCCTGAGGCGCCATCGCAGGGGATTGCTGCTGGGCATAGCGATGCAGATCGACTCCGACGACGGCATCGGCGTAGCTCATCGTCTGGCCCGACGGTGCGTGGATGGTCGCGTCGACGGTTTTCAGCAATGCCAGGTCGACGCCCCAGCGGTGCGCGGCTGATTCCAGCAGCAACTGGCGAACCTGCGCGGCAGCGTTGAACAGCGCCGTGCCACTGTCGAAGATGCTGTGGCTCCCGGCCGTGTAACCCTCGTTGGGCGTCAGCGCGGTGTCGGCGGTCAGCAGGTTGATCGCCTTGGGCGAGACCTCCAGTCGCTCCGCCGCGATTTGCAGCAGCGCCGTCTTGACCCCCGTTCCCAGTTCCACCTTGCCGGTGTAGACCGTGATGCCTTGCGGGTCGATTCTGATCCACGCGTCGAGGTAGGGATTGGTGCGCAGACTGCCCGCCAGATCAGGCGCCAGTATCACCGTCCCCAACGTATCGACCTCGGTGTCGGCGAGCACCCGCCGGGCAACGGGCATCAGGGAAAAAGCGACCAGCAACGTGCTGCCCCTGAGAAACGCCCGGCGGCCGAAACCCACTGCGTCATTGTTGCTCATGGGGCACCTCCCGCCGGGCGATCCGACTGATCGCGTCGATGATGCGCAGGTGCGTGCCGCAGCGGCACAGGTTGGTCGCCATGTGCGCACGAATCGCCTCCTCGTCGGGGTGCGGGTCACGCTCGAGCAGCGCCTGCGCCCGCATCAGCATGCCCGCGATGCAGTAACCGCACTGCGCAGCCTGACTCTCGATGAAGGACTGCTGCAGTTCGCCCGGCTCCTCCGCGGTACCCAGGCTCTCGACCGTGCGGATCCGTTTGCCCTCCATGCCGGCACACGGCGTAAGGCAGGAAAACACCGGCTTGTCGTTGACCAGCACCGTGCAGGCGCCGCACTGGCCCAGGCCGCAGCCATATTTTGCGCCATTGAGGCCCAGATGGTTGCGCAGCGCGTACAGCAGCGGCATGTCCGGCTCGAGGTCCAGCGCATGGGCAGAGCCGTTGACGTTCAAAGTCAAGTGAGTCATTTCGCCTCCTGGCGCAAGTCGTGGAGGGTGGCAGAAAGGTCCGGCCATGGCTGGGCAGGGTTCGATTGCGCGCGCAGGAAGGCGGCGAGCGCGATGATCTGGTCATCGTCCAGGCTTGCCGCAAACGGCGGCATGGCCGGACCCGGTTTGCCCGGCATCGCGGGAATGCCTTGCAGCACGGTCTGCAGGAAATTGCGCGGGCTGGCCGCACGAAGTGCAGACGTCTGGTTCAGCCCCGGACGGCCATCGATGACGCGCATCGGCGCCGCCTGGGCATGGCAGCCCGCGCAGGCGCCAGCGAACAGTGATTCGCCGAGCGACTGTTGCGCGGCAGGTGCTTGACGCGCCGCGGTCACCTCGGCCACGTGCTCGCTCGAGGTCAGGCTGAGCACATATTCCGCGATCGATTCGGCGTCAGTGGCCGGAAGACGTCCAAGGCTCAGGCTGACCGGCCGCATCGGTCCGGCTGCCGTGCCGTGCTGTGCCACGACCTCGCCGCGCAAATAGCCGACCAGTTGATCCTTGCTCCACGGCTGAGCGCGGGTCGCCATTCCCAGCAGCGACGGTGCGTCCCATCCGTCAACGCTGCCGCCGGCAAGGTACTCGCCCGACTTCTCGGCACCGATGAAATTCAACGGCGAATGGCAGCCGGCACAATGCCCGGCGCCGTCCACCAGGTAACGGCCACGGTTCCACTGCTCGCTGCGGCTCGGGTCGGCGACGATCGGATCGGTGTGCAGAAACAGCAGGTTCCAGAACGCAACCAGTGGGCGGATGTTCATCGGGAAGTTCATGTGGTTTTCCATCGCTGGCGCATGAACCGGCGGCCCGCTCATGAGGTACGCGTACACATCGGCAATGTCGCCGTCGCTCATCTGGCTGTAGTGCAGATAGGGGAATGCGGGATAGAGAAAGTGACCATCACGGGCGACGCCTTTGCGCATCGCTCTGGTGAAAGCGTCCGGCGACCATTGGCCGATGCCGGTTTCAGCGTCTGGGGTGATATTCGTGGTGTACAGCGTGCCGAACGGCGTCACTAGCGGCAGACCGCCCGCCAGGTACTTGCCGCCCGGGCGAGTGTGGCAGACGGCGCAGTCGCCCGCTTCGGCCACCCGAGCACCCCGCGCAATCTGCTGCAGATCGAACGTGGGGACGACGGTGACGGGATCGATGGCAGGACGCCAAAGGATCAGCAACGCGCAAACCCCCGCTACGACTCCCGCACCCAGCAACGCACCGCAAAGTGTTCTGCGATTCATCAGGACGCCTTCTCCCTGTGACGAGCTTTCCGGACGCGCCGCCAACCAGACAGTTGAGGCGCCGTTGAGTATCAGCAATCTCGCTGGATCTGGCCTGGAGCGGCATGCCAGCGATGAGGCCAGCGTAGAGGAGCGTGCGACTCGGCAGAATGGCCCCGCCGCGCAACGAAGCTTTGCGCCCGTCGCAACAGCGGTGTTGCGGGAATGATCGCCCGTGCAGGAACAGGGTCTTGAAGGTTCGTGCTGAATTCAGCGTCGCGGTGCGTTGGGGTATGGGCGAGGCGCAGGATCAGCGGGATCGACGGAGCAACGCTCGATCATCCCTCGCCGTCGATTGCGTGGGCGTTCCGGTAGTGGCTGGGTGAAACGCCGGTGAGCCGTTTGAAGGCGTTGCTGAAGGCGCTGTCGGACCCGTACCCCAGTCGTTGGGCCAGTGCGCTGAGTGACACCCGCTCCTCGCGCAGCGCTCGTTCGGCGAGTTTCATTCGCCACGCCGTCAGATACGCCACGGGGGATATGCCCGCGACACTTTTGAAATACGCCGAGAACGCCGCGCGAGACATGGCCGACGCGTGGGCCAGCGTCTCCAGCGGCCAGGTGCGCCCGGGATCGCTGTGAATCAAACGAAGAGCGGGAGCCAGACGCTTGTCGCTCACCGCTTTCAGCCAACCGGGATCGACCCTCCCTCCCCCTTCGAGATGGGCGCGCAGGATCTGGATGAACAGCAGATGCGCCAGTTGCGACGAAGCCGCCGACGCACCGGGCATGTCCTCTTCGCGCTCCTCGATCATCCGGTTCAACAACCAGAGCAAGCTTGGCGCTCTCCTTGACTCGGCGCTGATATGCACGTGTCCGGCAAGCGCGTTCAACAACAGATCGGCGTTTGCGTGAGCCAGCTGAACGTTACCGCCGATCATGAAAAACTCTTCACCGCTGCCCAGGTAAGCAATGGCGCCTTGGCGGGAGCCGAGCAAATCCTGCAGCGCCATCCGCGGTGCCTTCAGATCACTTGCGATGATGACGGGCTGCGCGGCGGTCATCAGCACGACTTCACCGCACTGCAGATGAATGGGCTTTCTGACCCCCTTGATTTTCAGCCAGCAACTGCCCCGTGCCACACCCCAGAACTTCACGTTATCCGGAGCGGGAATGTCGAGCGCCCACTTGCCCCCGGCCATCAATCCACCCGAGGCAACTGTTCGGGCGTTCATCATCCACAACAGGTCAGAAAAGGGATCAGCGTGCATATCAGATTTTCGCGCATGAAAACGAGAGGATACCTCATCAATCGGACAATACCCGCCCCTAAAATGGACATCCTGTTTTTCCAAGGAGACTCCAGATGCAACGTACATGGCTCATTACCGGAATCAGCAGCGGCTTTGGTCGCATCATGGCTGAGCAGCTGTTGGCCCGCGGCGACCGGGTTGCGGGAACCGTGCGAACGCTGTCCAGCGTCGCCGACCTTCAGGCGCGTTACCCTGAACATTTATGGCTGGCCGAGCTCGACGTGGCCCAGACGCTGACCGTGCGCCCCGTCGTCGACCGTGCCTTCGCAGCGCTCGGCCGGATCGACGTTGTGGTCAGTAACGCCGGCTACGGGCTTTTCGGGGCTGCGGAAGAAGCGACGGATGAGCAACTTTTCCATCAGATCAACACCAATCTGATCGGCTCGATGCAGGTCATTCGCGCGGCGCTGCCTCATCTGCGTGACACCGGCGGCGGGCGAATCATTCAATTGTCGAGCGTGGGCGGGCAAGCCGCGTTTCCTGGCGCTTCGCTGTATCACGCCGCCAAGTGGGGCATTGAAGGCTTCCTCGACGCACTTTCAATGGAGGTCGCCACGTTCAATATTGGCTGCACGTTGATCGAACCGGGCAGCGCGCGAACCCGTTTTCGATATGCCAATTCGCAGCTCACGCCGCCGCTTGCGGCGTACGATGACTCTCCGGCCAACCTCGCACGCAAGATGATCGAGGCCGCCACCGCGGTCCCTCAGGGTGATCCCGAAAAAATGGTGCGAGTGATGATCGACAGCGTCGACCAGCATCCGGCGCCCCGACGCATTGCGCTGGGCAGTGACGCTTTCAACGCGATGCATCAGCAAATCGGCAAGCGCCTGGCGGACCTGGAAGCTCAACGCGAACTTGCTTTCTCCACGGATTTCCCGCCGGGTGTCTGAACGCCGGACGGTCGACGGCCCTTGCCACGCAGCGCCTGCTCAGGCCTGGAGTGCGTGGGCTGAACAGGCCTCGGCCATCACGTCATGCCAACGGCTTTTCGCTGACCTGCTGTTTGAGGTGGGCGATAAAGCTGCGCACGGCAGGCGAAACGTTTTCTCGCGACGGGTAGACCGCAAAGATGCCGATCGGAGGCTCTACGCTCCAGTCGGCCAGCGCCTCGACCAGACGCCCTGCTCTCAAATCCTCGGCAACGTGCCAGTCGGCGAGCAGTGCAACGCCATGTCCGTCGAGGGCCATCTGTTTCACGACCTCCCCCATGCTGGCCGCGAACCTTCCTCGCATGCGCACAGCCTCCTGGACATCGTCACGGGCGAAGACCCAACGCCGCTGCGCCCCGATGATCAAGGCCGTGTGCGCGCTGAGCTGCGCCGGGCTCGAAGGCATGCCGTGGTCGCGCCAGTACGCGGGGGACGCGCAGACCAGCCGTCTGCAGGGCGTGATCTGCTGGGCGATGAGGGTTGAGTCTTCCAGCGCGCCGTAGCGGATGGCGAGGTCCACGCCCTCGGCGATCAGGTCGACCATGCGGTCTGTGAGATCCAGCTCCACCGACACCTTCGGGTAGCGATTCAGGTAACTGCTCACCACCTCTGACAGGTAACTGCGCGCCAGCGTCGCCGACGCAGTGATACGCAGTCTGCCGGCGATGTCGGCATCGTTGGCGAGCACGCGCTGAGCGGCATCGACGCCTTCGAGGATGGTCAGCACATGGGGGTGAAAGTGTTCGCCGTAGGTCGTCGGGCTCAGGCGGCGCGTCGTGCGATTGAACAGGCGATGACCGATGCGATCTTCAAGTCCCAGCAGCCGTTTGCTGCCACCGGCCGGGCTGATGCCGAGTTTTTCTGCGGCGGCACGAATGGAGCCGCTGGCATAGACCTCGGCGAAGAATCGCAAGTCATCGATGGAATCAAGCATGTATTAGCAACCAATGGGACCGTAAGTCGCAACGATTATGGCCTATTCGTTCCAGTTGCTCGATGATAATTTTCAGCCATTGTGAACTGACTTCTGGAGCAACGATGAAAGCGATCGTCATCAACCGGCATGGGGACTCTCAAGTCTTCGAAGACATGGACCTGCCGGACATTCAGGCCCGTCCCGGCCATGTGGTCATCGACGTGCAGGCGACCAGTGTGAACCCTGTCGACACCAAGATCCGTCAAGGCAGCGAAGGGACTGCAGGGCTCACCTTTCCGGCGGTTCTGCATATGGATGTGGCAGGCATCATCAGCGCCGTGGGCGAAGGCGTGACCGGCTTCAAAGTAGGCGACGCGGTTTATGGCTGTGCCGGCGGAGTCGTCGGTATTCCGGGCGCACTGGCCGAGCAGATGGAGGCCGATGCGGACCTGATCGCTCTCAAGCCTGAGTCGCTGTCCTTCGCCGACGCTGCCGCGCTGCCGCTGGTATCGATCACCGCGTGGGAAGCCCTGGTGGATCGCGCGTCGATCAAGCCGATGGATGATGTGCTGATTCAGGGCGGCACCGGTGGCGTGGGGCATATTGCGATTCAACTGGCCAAGGCCATGGGGGCCCGGGTGACCACCACTGTCTCAACGTCCGAAAAGGCGGCCATCGCGCAAAAACTGGGCGCCGATGAAATCGCGCTGTACAACGCCGAAACGCCCGAGCAATACAGCGAACGCATTACCGGTTCCAGGGGCTTCGACACGGTGTTCGACACCTTCGGGGGCAAGGTTTTGCAGAATTCGCTCAAAGCCGCAAAACTCAAAGGTCACGTCGTTTCCATCATCGGCTACGACACCTATGACCTGACCGACATGCATTTCAAAGGGCTCAAGCTCGATCTGGTGTTCATGCCCATTCAGATCATTCACAACGTCGAGCGAAAGCATCATGGCGACATCCTTCGCAGGGTCGCGGCGCTCGTCGACAGAGGTCTGATACGGCCGCTGATCGACCAGCGTTTTGCGTTTACCCGAGAAGGCGCCGGGGCTGCCCATGATCGACTGGAATCCGCCCGAGCCATCGGAAAAATCGTGATCGCCCGCTGATCGCCACCTCACACACTCTGCCGGAAGGTCATCTGATGAACAGCCAATCCAGCCCAGCCACACCGCTCTACCTGGTTGCCACACTGCAGGCGGTCAAAGGCGCGCAAACGCAGTTATTGAATGCACTGCAGACGCTAGTCCCACGCTCGAGGCAGGAGCCGGGTTGCATTCGGTATGACCTGCATGTCGATCGCGCCGACTCGACAGTGCTGATCGTTTACGAGATCTGGCGGGATCAAAAAGCACTCGACGAGCACGCCGCTTCAGGCCACTTCCAGCAGTTCCTGAAAACGGCGGAACCACTGTTGGCCGCCCCGCTGGACGTCCGAGTGCTCGACCTCGTGCAATGAGGCTGACCGCCCTTCCTTGAACACTGCGCCGGGCGCCACCGCAGTCTCGGCGCCTGCAGCAACTTATTGGGTTTCAACATGAAAGCATTCGCCCTTCCGCTCCTCGCCTCACTCGTTCTCCTGAGCGGTCAGTCCATCGCGGCTGAGCCGTCGATCGCCGATGCGCCCGGAAAAGGCCAGCAACCGACGATATCGCCCTTCCGGCATGCCCTGCCGGACCTGTACGACTTCAGTCAGATTCCGGTGGAGAACATGGGTGCCGGCATCACCCGTCAAACCGTTCACAACGCCCAAAGCACGCTGGCCAGATGGGTTTTCGCCAAAGGCGCTGTCGTCCCTTTGCACCACCACGTCAACGAACAGATCACCTGGATTACCGCGGGATCGGTTGAAGTTTTCTCGCAAGGAAAGCGCTTCGTGGTCCGCGCCGGGGAAGTGATCGTGTTTCCGGCCAATGTGCCCCATGAGTTTCGTTCGCTGGAGGACGGCACTGTCGACGTCGATGTCTTCACTCCAGCCCGCCAGGACTGGATCGACGGTACGGCCAACTACATCAAGCCCGCCTCTTGATCCAGCGGCGGGGGCGTGATGTCCTGGCTGTCGCGCGGGACATCGTGCAACTGGCTGCACCGCGCCGCGAGAAATGTGCGCAGCTTATGCACGGCAGGCGTGAGCGAGTGACGGTGTGCGCAGACCATCTGCAAGGGAGCAGGCTGACCCACTTCCTGGGCGAAGACTTCGACCAGCCGTCCGGCTTTGAGGTCGGCCATGACATCGATTCGGGATTTGTAAACGATACCCGCTCCGCTCACCGCCCAACGACGCACGACATCCGCGTCATCACTCACCCGATCGCCTGTCACCACCACGGTTTTCGGGCCATTTCTGGTATGAAAGGTCCACCGCTCGTGGGTCTGCTCGCTCATGACGTAGCGCAGGCAATTGTGCCGGGTCAAGGCATCCAGGTTTTCCGGCACGCCATGCCTGGCCAGGTAATCGGGTGACGCGCAGAGCGTGCGCCGGTTCCACGGCGCCAGAGGCAGCGAGATCAGGCTTGAATCCGCAAGCAGGCCATAACGAATGCCGACATCGATCTGGTCAGTGAAGAAGTCGACCACGCTGTCGCTGATGCGCAGTTGCAACTGGATCAGTGGATGCTCGGCCTGAAAGGCTTCGAGCCACGGAAGCAGCACGTTGCGTCCCAGGTCCGACGGCATGGACAACCGTATCGGCCCCGACAACTCGTCACGCCCCTCATCCAGAGCCCTTTCGCCGCTGGTCAGCGCAATCAATGCCGCCTCGGCATGAGGCAGGTAGCGCTCACCTTCGTCGGAAATGCGCAGGCGCCGGGTGGAGCGCACAAACAGGCGCACATCGAGCTGGCCCTCGAGCCTCTGAATGGCCGCACTGGCGAATGCGGGGGATGTGTCCAGCGCACGGGCCGCCGCTGAAAAACTGCCCAACTTGGCGGCTGTCACGAACATGTGCAGGTCGTCCAGACGGATGATCTTCTTCATAGCGACGAAATTCTTTCCAGTATTGACGTGATTATCAGGATATTCGGGAAACGCGATCATCGTCTTCTACTTTCAACTCTCAACGGAGTTTCGCCGATGACAACCTTCAAGAAACGCTGGCTGGTTCCCGTGGCCATGAGCGTATTCGCCGCTTATGCCAATGCCAATGCCAATGCCGCCGACAGTGCGCTCGAGGTGGTCGCTCATGCCTCGCAGGCGGTGTGGAACGCCGTCGCTGTCGACAGCGCCGGCAAGGTCTACGTATCAGGTCCCAAATGGACAGGGATGAAAGGACCGTCGGTATCCAGACTGAATGCCAGCGGCGAGCCCGTTGCTTTTCCAGACGCCCGTTGGAACAGCGACGATGCATCGATTCCCGCGTCGCAGCGGTTCATCAACGTCAACGCCCTGCATCAGGATGACCGGGGGCAGTTGTGGATCGTCGACGCTGGCGTCACCGGTTTCGGCGGGCATGTCATCCCCGGCGGCGCAAAGCTTGTGGTCGTCGATGTGCAGTCCGGCAAAACGGTCAAAGTGATCGTGCTCGATTCCACGATCGCCAAAGACGGCAGCTATATCGATGACATCCGCTTCAACGGCGATCACGCTTACTTGAGCGATGCGGGCGTGCCAGGCATCGTTGTGCTGGACCTGAAGAACGGTTCGATGCGCCGGGTTCTAGAGGACAGCCCGGCGACCCACGCACCGGCAGACAGAGATATCGTCCTGAGCGGCAAGGTGGTCAGAGCTCCCGATGGCACGGCACTGCGCGTTCATTCCGACCCGCTGGAAACCAGCATCGACGGCAAATGGCTGTACTTCGCCGCGCTCGAAGGCCCGTGGTACAAGGTTGAAACACGCTTGCTCAACGATGCCGCGCTGGCGCCTGAGTCACTCTCCGCCAGCGTTCAGTTCTGGCGTGACCTGCCTCCGGTGGGCGGCACGGCGATGGACAAGCAAGGCAACTTCTATTTCAGCGACCTGGCAACCGATACCCTCAAGCGCATCAGCGTCTCAGGCAACATTGAGAGCATCGTTTCCGACCCTGCACTGCATTGGGTAGATGCCCCCGCATTCGATCCGCAAGGCCGCATTTACCTGCCGGCCGCTCAAGTCGATCGGGTCGGCCTGTTCAACGGGGGAACGTCGAAGGTCCAATGGCCGCTCAAGGTATTCAGACTGGAGGTCTCGAAACCTTCCACCCGCTAAGGTTGCCAGTCGGCCGCCCATCTCCACACGCTGTCCGCCACCCGGGCAGCGTGTCCATCGCTTCAACTTGCCTCCCACGCGCTGGCACCTCACCTGTCCCACGGCCCTGGCACCTCCGTTAAGGCGACGCCAGCTCAGCGTCGTGTTGAAAGGTGCGCACCACTCGATCAGGTCTTTTCAATCAGGGTCATTCCGTTGGGCGGCAGCGGCAAGGCGGTTTTGTACCTCACTTGCTTGAGAGCAAAGCTGGAACGAATGTTCGCAACGCCGGGAATCTTGCTGAGATGGTCAAGGATGAACCGCTCAAGCGCCTGAATGGACGACACCAGCACCCTGATCAGATAGTCCGCATCGCCGGACATCAGATAGCACTCCATGACTTCCGGGCGCTCGGCAATCGCCGCCTCGAATCGCGCCAGCACCTCGATGACCTGCTTCTCCAGACTGACGTGAATAAAGACGTTCAGGTGCAAGCCCAGCGGCTCTGGATCGAGCAGCGTCACCTGCTGACGAATGAGCCCTTTTTCCTGCATGGCCTTGACCCTGTTGAAGCAAGGCGTCGGCGACAGATTGACCGCACGCGCCAGCTCGGCATTGGTAATCCGGGCGTCAGCCTGAAGCTGATTCAAGATGTTCACATCGGTGCGATCCAAACGATGCATAGGGTATTTACTCTTCAAATTGACGTTTTTGAAGAATATTTATACTGCGTAGTGGCGATTGGCAAGGATCTTGAGAGAAATAATCTGATACCCATCATTTAAAATGACCTCATCAACTAATGAGGTGAGCATCATGGGGAACGCAAGCGATCAATGTCCCGGCGCGGCAGCCTGCACTCAGGGCGGACAAACCCGATTCAACCTCAGGTCCAGACAAGCCAACGGCCTGGCCTTGCTGTTGATCGCCATCCTGATCTGGGGGGCCAACTGGCCAGTGATGAAAACCGGGCTGTCGCACATCACGCCCATCTGGTTTTCCGCGAGTCGATTCGTCACCGGCGCCGCCTGCCTCTTCGCGTTACAACTCATCACCGGCACCTTGCGCCTGCCGACACGCCGGGATCTGCCGCTGCTCTTGAGCGTTGGCCTTTTGCAGATGCTGGCGTTCACCGTATTGGGCTCGGTGGCCATGGCGGACATTCCGGCCGGACGTTCAGCGGTGCTCGCTTACACCACGCCGCTCTGGGTACTGCCGGCCGCTGTGCTGTTCTTTCGTGAAAGACTCACTCGCACCCAACTGATCGGCACGTTGCTCGGCATTGCCGGCGTGGCGGTGCTGTTCAATCCGATGGCGCTCGACTGGAACAACGGTTTGATCATCCGCGCGAATCTGCTGCTGCTCTGCGCGTCACTCTGTTGGGCCATCTGCATTCTCCACTTGCGCTACTACAAGGGAGACTCCAGTGCGTATCAATTGGCGCCGTGGCAAATGCTCGTCGCGTCGGTGCCATTGCTGATACTCGCCCGAGCAGTGGAAGGCCCGTTTTCAGGGGATGGATCACGCACCTTCTGGGAGGTCATCCTGTTCGTCGGGCCACTGGCGACCGCGTTCTGTTTCTGTGCCGTAAATGCGGCAAGCATGTGGCTTTCCAGCACCAGCATGGCGTCGGCGATGCTTGGCGTACCGATCGTGGGGCTGCTGATGTCGGTTGCCATGCTCGGCGAGCACCTGACCCCATCGCTGACGGCAGGCGTGATCGCGATCGCAGGCGGCATCCTCTTCGTGACCATGGGTTCCAGGAAGCCAGGCCCACGGCCTGAGGCAGCGGGCATGACCGATGCGCGAATCAAGGGAGGACGCTGAGCCCGGCCTTGTTGCAGGGCGGCACAACACAAATCGCATCAGAAGGCTGCGGGTTGACCACTGGCCTTCGAGCATTAATCAAAGACCGGCACTCGGCATCGAAGACGAATAACGCACCGTGCCGGTCTTCATGGGTTCACGCGCTAGCGCAGCGTGTACCCGCCATCGACGATGACTTCCTGGCCGTAGATGCTGCGGGCGCTGCCGGACAGCAGAAACATGATCACATCCGCCACCGCCTCAGGCTCCAGAAACGTGCCGTCGAGCAACCGCTCGTTGACGGCCTGCGCCACCGCGGTCAGCTTGACGTTGTCCAGGCCGAGGGACCTCCAGATCGGTGTCGCCGTCGGGCCTGGCGACACCACGTTCACACGAATGCCGGCGCCCGCCAGTTCCACAGCCAGTGTGCGGGCGTGGGCGGTCAACGCGGTTTTCGAGGCGATGTAGCCAGCAAGGCCGGGGAACGCCAAGGCGCTGAGAAACGTGCCGATGAACACCACCGATGCCGGCGACGCCAGCTGAGTCCGAAAAGCCGACAACGTGTTGAGCGCTCCGGCTCCGTTGACTGACCAGTTACGATCAAAGCCGTTCGTGTCCAGGGTGTCTTGCAGCACCGCCACGCCGGCGTTGGGCACCAGAAAGTCCACCGGGCCGAGGGCTCGAGTATAAGACGCGGCCCTTTGCAGATCGGCAGGCTCCCGCACATCGCCCTGGATGACGTGAAGTCGACTTCCCGCGACTTCCTCCAACGGCGCCAGCCCGCCACGACTTCGCGCCATGGCCACGACCGATGCCCCGCTCTCGAGTAACCGCTGCACCAGCGCAAGGCCAATCCCCGAACTGGCGCCCGTGACCACTGCCAGACGATTGCCGAACTCACTCTTCATTTTTCTTCACCTCGGTAGTCAGAATGCTTACCGAGTGATTACATGAAGCGTGCCATTTTTAAAGTTTATATAAATCAATAACCTGCAAAATAAACAGGTGCATTTGACTACCGCCGTTTGCTGTCTTAAGGACTCCAACGAGGTCTGAATGACACGCGCTGCCGTTGTTCACAGATGATGAATCATCTTCTACATTCCTTTCGGGCGTCGCGCGCACAGCTAAGTTACAGTTTCGCCATTGGCAAAGTGAATGTCCCGAACAGTCAGGTTTCACTTGGCCTGACACCTTGCACATGACCAGAAGGAGACGGGATTTGCAGCCACCTACCGAACGGACACTGCGTCGCACCGCGTTTCTGGCGGACACCACGGCGTTGATCCTGTTTTTCACGACCACCGGGATCATCAATGAGCGTTTCATTGCCGGCATGACCTGGGATCAGGTCCTGCATGCGCGCCTGCTCGGCGCCGTGCTGATGATTCCCGTCGCCAGGCCTTACGGCCTGTGGCGGGACTGGCTGATGAAGCGCGCCGGTCCTGGCCGGGCGTCCATGCTGCTCTGGGACAGTATCGCCCTGGTCAGTTTTCAAGTGCCGATCTACGCGGCCATCATTGCCTTCAGCGGCGCATCGGGAGGCGGTCTGGTACGCGGCACCCTCGGCGCGGCCCTGATGATGCTCTTGCTGGGCCGGCCCTATGGCGCGTTCCTGAACGGCGTGCGCAAGGTGTTTGGCTTGCCGCCGGGCGGCGAAAAACCGATGTCGCTCAACAGCTGACCCGAAGGTACGTTCTATGCCTGCACCGCGATGCTCGCCAGGTCCGCTTGCAGACTCTCCAGAGTGGGCCTTGTGATCAGCGGTTCAGGAGCGCCCTCGGGCGCCGTCAGACCAATGCGGTTGTGCCAGATCGTCGGCAGCCCCACTTTCTGCGTGCCGAACAGGTCATAGGCTGAACCTGCAACGAACACGGCATGAGCCGGCTCGACGCCTGCAGTTTCCAACGCCAGCCGATAAGGCGCAGGATCCGGTTTGTAGAAACCGGCTTTCTCAGAGGTGATGATCACGTCGAACGGCACACCCAGCAGGTCGGCCGCGATGTGACCCAGTCTGTCCGAGCAGTTGGTCACGACTCCCAACTGATAACCAGGCTTGAGCGCTGCCAGCACGGCTTTGGCCTCTGCCCACGGCTGCAATTCGCCCCAGCGCGCTTCCAGTCGGGCAGCGGCCCGAGGGCCCAGACCCACTTCGATCGCAGCCTCCTCCACCAACGTTTCGTAGGGCCGATAACGGCCGCAGCCATAAGTCGCTTTCAGGTAAGCCATCCGCCAGGTCCGCCCCATCTGCTCTGATCCAGCGACGGAATTCCACAAGGTCCAGGAATCGAGCAAGGCGGTCAGCAAATCAAACAGCACCAGTTCAACCGGCGCGGCGGGCTGGACGGGACCTGTGTATCGCAGCGCAGGGGAAGTCATTTCAGCGATTCCTGTTCAGGGTTGACGCGTTCGGCAACGGCGGTGATTTCCACGAGGGCACCGTGATGCAACTGGCCGCAGGGAATGATTGCGCGCGCAGGCTTGTGGGTACCGAGAAACTGGGCGTACAGCGCGTTCACCAGCGGCCAGTGCGCCACGTCCGAGATGAAGATCTGCACATTGATCAAGCTTGCCAATGTTGCATCGCCCGCCTGCAGCACGGCCTCCACATTGGCCATGGCCTGGGCAAACTGAGCTTCCATGCCCTCGGGGAAGGTCCCTGTGTGGGGGTTGAACGGCAGTTGTCCAGACACGAACAGCAAATTTCCCGAGACCACCCCGTGCGAGTAATGACCGCCCGGCACAGGCAGGTCTTTTGAGTTGACGACTTTCATCGATGCTTTCCTCTTCATGCGTTAAAGCCATGGGTTTAAGCGGGCCACGAGCGCTTTCAGACGCCCATTCACCAACCCGAGATGCGTGGCCAGTAACCGACACGACGCCCCTCGGCCAAGACGTGATAACCGGCATGCTGGGCAGCGGTCGCACAGGCGTGATTGGGCAGGATCCGCAACTGAGTGCCCACGGGCAGCGCCTGGACGGCAGCAGGATTCGCGGAGCGTGAGGTGATGATTCCATGCTCCTGGTTCGCCGCCGTCACGATCAGGTCTGCGACGGGTCGGCCGGACAGGTCGCAAACGACGCCATAGCCTTGATCGACGCGCTGCTTCGCCGTCCCTCGGTCGCGCGACAGCGCCATCCAGCCGGCGTCGACGATGACCCAGCCCTTTTCCGGCTGATGGCCGATGACCGTCGTCAGCACCGAGACGGCAATTTCCTGCACGTCACAGACGTCCAACCCGGCCATCACCAGATCGAAGAACGCGAACACGCCTGCGCGGACCTCCGTGACACCGGCCAAGTCCTGAGCGAACAGCGCCGTGGGCGTTGAGCCGACGCTGACAATCGGTGTCTCGAAGCCGGCCTTTCGCAGCAGTCCGGCAGCGTTGACGACGGCCTCACGTTCCTGACGGGCAAAGGCTTCGATGTCCGAGCGAGACTGGCTGTCATAAGCGTTTCCGGCGTGGGTCATGACGCCGCTGACCTTAACCCCGCTTCCTTCGAGCAGCCGGGCGATGTCGACCAATAACGGAGAATCCGGCGGTATTCCCGAGCGGTGCCCGTCGCAGTCGACCTCCAGCAACACCTCGAACGATGAGTCGCAGTCGCGGGCAAAGTCAGCCAGCAGGCGAGCGGTTTGAAGGTTGTCCAGCACCAGCTTCAGCGCCGCTCCCTGTTCCAGCAGGCGCGCTGCGTGGGCGAACTTGTTGGGCGCGATGCCCACGCCATACAGGATGTCGGTGTAACCGGCAGCAAAGAAGAACTCAGCCTCGCGCAGGGTCGACACAGTAATCGGCCCTTTTGCACCGTCGAACAGGCGCTCGGTCACTTCCAGGCATTTGTTGGTTTTAACGTGAGGCCGCAACGTGACGTCGAACGGTGCCAACGTGTTTCGCATGCGCAGAATGTTGCCGTCCAGCCGGTCACGGTCCAATAACAGCAAGGGGGTTTCAGTCAGATCGGGCATGTGTTCTCTCCGGTAATGGCGCTATTCTAAGACGCAAATTACCGGTCTGAACGTTAGCTTCATTCACTCTATAATTCAGTATTTCTTAATGATCGACGCTTTTGAAATTCGCTTTCTGCTGATCATCCGTGAGAGCAAGAGCCTGCTGGAAGCTTCCCGAAAACTGGGCCTGACGCCTTCCGCGGTCACTCAGCGACTTCAGCTGATGGAGAAGAAACTCGACGTCCGCCTGGTGGACCGCTCAGCGCGTCGACTGCGATTCACCGACGAGGGCGAATTGCTCTGCGCGCGGGGCACAGGCCTGTTGCAGCAGTTCGATACCTTGCTCGAAGACCTGCAGGAACGCCGCCGGGGCTTCGTCGGAAAACTGAAAATCAATGCGCCGTTCGGCTTCGGCCGGCAGTATGTCGCGCCCTCGGTCGCAGCCTTCAAATTCCTGCATCCTGAAGTCGAAATCGTCCTGACCCTGTCCGATCAGCCGATGCTGGAAGTTGAAGATCGCTTCGACGTGGTCATCCATATCGGCCAGCTCGGCGTTTCGAACCTGGTGTGTCGAACCCTCGCAGCCAACCGCCGGTACGTCTGCGCCTCACCGGCGTTCATCGCACGGCACGGCCCGATCGAATCTCCGGAACAGCTTGCCGAGCTGCCATGCATCGCCCTGCGGGAAAACAACGAAGACGTCACCCTCTGGCATTTCAACCGCGGTCGAAACAGCAAAAGCGTGCGGGTACAGGCCTCCCTGAGCAGCAATGACGGCAACGTCATCAAGCAATGGGGCTGCGACGGACTCGGCGTCATCCTGCGCTCGGAGTGGGACGTCGCCCACGACCTGGCGCAGGGAACGCTTGTGCGACTGCTGCCCGGCTGGAAACTGCCGGACGCCGATGTGGTCGCCCTCACCCACCAGCGCGACGGCCTGCCGGAGCGAACCCGCAACTTCATGCGCCTGCTGCAGGAGTCATTCCAGCCCGAGCCGCCGTGGCGTGCTTGAGTGCGTATCATCGAAACCGCCCGGCCAGCCTGCTCAGCCAAAGGCAACGAGCCCGCTCAACGACAGGAGTTTATGTGCGTAAGGGTTATCTCGCTTTTTTTACCTCGCTGTTTCTGTCGCGGCTGGCGGATCAGATTCTGTTATTCATCGTGCCGCTGGTGGTGTTCCAGACGACCGACAGCGCCTCGTGGGCAGGGCTCGCCTTTTTCGTGGAATCGCTGCCGCGATTTCTGGCGTTTCCGTTGTGCGGCGCGCTGTGCGACAAGTACTCGCCGGTCAGGATCCTGCACGTCAGTCAGGTCTATCGAGCAGTGCTTTGTGTGCTGGCGATGGGGCTTTACGGGATGGTGGGCGGCATCGGCTGGCTCATCGCGTTGTCCGCCCTGTGCGGGGTGTTGACCACCCAAGGCATCATGGCGCGCGAAGTGGTGATGCCACATATCTTCCAGCAATACAGCTACACCAAGACCCTGTCCTATTCTCAGATTGCCGACCAGACCGGGCTGGTGCTCGGGCCTGTGCTGGCGGCCTTGATGCTCGAAGTCTGGGCGTGGCATTGGGTGGTGCTCTGGGTCGCCGGCCTGTTCCTGCTGGCGGACCTGAGCCTGCGAGCGTGGCAACGTTCGAGCCGGGTTACGCTGCCGGCCTTTGAGCAACATCACGATGTCTGGCTGCAACCCTTGCGGGTCGCATTCAGGCACATCGTGAGCTTCGCCGAGCTGAGGAAGATCATCACGCTGGCGGTGGGCGTCAACCTGATCGTCGGCGTCACCCTCGCCACCTCGGCAGCCATGGTCATCGGCCAGTACGGCGCCGGCAAGGACACTTACGCCGGGCTGCAAGCGGTCGGTGCGGTCACGACCATCGCGATTCTGTTTGTTCTCGCGCGCAAGGTGTGGTCGCTTCGCCTGCTGGGCAGTGTCGGTTACTCGATGATCGCGATCGGCGCATTCGTCTGCGCCCTCAGCCCGAATCTGCCCGGATATGCGCTGGGTTTCCTGCTGATCGTCGGGTTCGACAAGATGTTCAACGTCTACATGCGCACCCTCCGGCAGCGGGTGATACCGCCTCAGGATTTCGGCAAGACGGTCGGCGTGATCACGCTGCTCAACAACGCCTCCCAGCCATTTGCCGGCTTAATGGTGGCGTTGCTGGCCGCACCGTTGGGAATCCGCAATGTCATCCTTGCCTTCGCCGTGCTCGCCACCTTGCTTGGGGCATGGACGGTGTGGTGGTTTGCCAAAGCGCGTGGCCGGAATCGCCTCGCGCTGACCCCGACAGATAACGCTGCGCACGGGCTGGACGATGGAACCTGATCCAGAGCCCGTGCCACACATGCGTATTTATCGGAGGTCAGTGATGACAGCAGCGCAGGATTACGAGCGGGTCATTCTTCATCTATTCAGGCTGTTGGGTCAGCCTCAGCCCACGGTAGCGCCCGAGAGCGAAGTCAGGTTGACGCTCAAGTGTGGCGTCGCCACCGACGTCCAGCGTCTTGAGGACTACGTGGCGTTCAGTGCAAGCCTGAAACTGTCGGCGTCGCCTTCTGCGGACCTGTTGATGGACTTGCTGCAGGCCAATCTGGACGTGAGCCACAACCCGTCGATCACCATCGCCGCGGTGGCCCAGACCCGGGAGGTTGTCGTCTGGACCAAACAACATCTCGCTCAGGCCAGCGAGCGCGAGATCGTTGATCTGTACGATCGCTTCGCACACTGCGTCGAGGCCGTGCAGCGATGCATCGATCGCGCTGAAGCCTGCGGCAGAAACGTGCGCAGACCTCCGCTTGCCAACCCTCTTCAACAGCGTGCGACGAGCAGGCACTTGCACCCTTCCTCACTGGGCTGAAATCATGCGCATCCAAAGCACTGTCGCTCCCCATGTGAGCATCGAGGCTCACAACCCGGCAGGCGTTCAGAAAGCTGAAACCGCCTTGCAACGAATCGCCAGCCGCCCCAACGGCTCCAACCTGCTCGCTGAAATCGCCAGATACTCCACCCATGGACGCTCGCTGCGCATCAATGTCACGAGCGCGGAAATAAGCTCCGCTGCCAGAGCAGCGCTGACCACCCGCCAGGCATTGGCTCGTGGGATTCCGGACAGTGACCTGAATAAGGAAAACAACCGGACAGCCTCCTCGCTGGCAAGGAAAACAGGCTGGCGCAAAGCCGAAGGCTCGTCTGCGGTGATCGACTGGAATCCGTCGGAATATCCGGACATCGATGCCCACGGCAGACCTCGCCTCGTCAATGACGAAGACCACGCGTTCGTTTCGCTGGCACACGAACTTGTTCACGGTTATCGCATGATGAAAGGCACCTACACGGGGGGCGACGGCAGCGACAGGTACCAGTCCGGCACGCCGGCCGCCATCGAAGAAGAGCGCGCGGTCGGTATCGGCAGGTATGCCGGTAAACCGCTGAGCGAAAACGGCATACGGCGGGAACATGATCTGCCGCTTCGCGCCCAGTACCGCGCCGCCCCACCTGTCTATCAGCCTGAGGACAACGCCGAAATGGTCTTCAGTCGGCCCAGGGATTCATTTGAAGAGGATTGAGGCTGAGGGGTGAGACGACCGTCGCACGTCGCGGTCACTCGATGCCAGCGTTGTAAACGCAGGAGTCGGTCAGACCCGCGCTTGCCTCTCGACGGCCTTCCTCACAACAGTGCACCACGGCCGCCGTCGAGCATCGGAATCATCGCGCATTGGCCGGTTGATTAGAGGGTGGTTAAACTGGGCGCATCCACCCGTCAATTCTGTGAGCCACTCATGTCTCGTTCCACAGTCAGTCTGGTCGTACGAAGCTTGAGCCTGGGCATTTCGCTGGCAGCGAGCGTAGCGAGCGCAGACACCTCGCCCTCCACCCGTGGAGTGCTCCCGCTCAAGCATGGCGTGTTCGTGTCCAAGGGGCAGAGTTGTGCAGATCCTGCGAATGCAGGTATCAAACACTATGACGGTAAAGGCGTCCACGGATCGGCTACCCACCTCTGCCTGGCAACCGTGATCGAACATAAAGGAAATCACTACACCGTCGATCAATCGTGCATCGACACCCCTGCCGGGGATGGGCCACGCGTCACAGCAAGGGAAAACGTCACCGTTCATGACGCCCGGAATTTCACCTGGGGAACGGGCGACAAAGCCGTTCGCTATCGATACTGCCCTGAATCACAGTTGCCTGACTGGCTGAGACAGTAAAAGCCGCGTCCTGGTCGCTGCTCCCCCCTACGTCCAGTCGAACATACGGGTAAGCCGTCAGCCATCACTGCGGCTGATCGTCAGAATTGACACGCTGGATTTCTGCCAAGTTTCAACGGCGCTTAATATAAGTCCCAAGAGCAACAGACATGCTGCTCTAACCACTTACCTACTTAAGCACTGGAGAAACATCATGAAATATCTGACGTTCGCTGCACTGATGGCCGTGAGTGTATTTGCTTCAGCCAACAGTAAGAACAATGAACCTAATCCGGCGATCGAACATCTCCAACCGGGGACTCACCTGGATATCTCCAAAGTCATCGACATGACAAGCGACGCTGCGACTTCTGACCACTGCGGCCCGGTAGAGGCGCATATGATTTACCTCGACAGCAAGGGCGTCAAACATAACCTCGCTTATACGCTGGAAGGTTACGGCTGCCAGAACGGCTGATCGTGAGGGACCCGAGCAAGCCGGTATGAGTGCCCTTGTCCAAAGGGCACCCGATGTCCGGGCCGATGCTTATCCTTCATCACGTTTTCTCAAGCGCCATCTACCCACTGTATTTGATAGCCATCGTCGAAAAAAGCTTCCAGCTCACAGAGCGGTATGGGCCGGCTGTACAAGTAGCCTTGGGCCTGATCACATGATTCGGACTTCAGGAAACGCACCTGTTCCACCGTTTCGACACCTTCCGCAATGACCTGCAGTTGCAGACTGTGCGCCAATTCGATAATGGCTCGCACAATAGCGGCATCCTTTTGATTCGTCGTCACGTCTCGAATGAACGCAATGTCGATTTTTATCTTATCGATCGGGAACCGTTGCAAATAAGCCAGGCTTGAATAGCCCGTGCCAAAATCGTCAATTGAAATTTTTATCCCCAATGCCCTTAAACGTTGCAAACACTCGATAATCGGCAGTGTGTTTTCCATTAACGAACTTTCGGTCAGTTCGATCTCCAACCATCGGGCGTCAACGCCGTACAGCTGAAGTGTGTGACCTATCACATCGACGAGATCACCCTCGCTGATTTGCTTTCCGGAAACATTGACTGCAACCTGGTAGGGCTGATGACCAGAGCGTGTCCAGAGTGAAATCTGCTTGCAAACGGTGACGATTACCCATCGCCCCACTTGTTCGATCAGGCCGAGGCTCTCAAGGAGCGGAACGAAAACGGCGGGTGATGTCTGCGTATTATCTTCTCGACGCCATCGAAGCAATGCTTCCACACCGCAGACGCTTCCATTCGAAAGGGTCACCTTGGGCTGATAGAAGAGTTCGAACTCTTTGTTCTGTACTGCTTTTCGCAACGCCACTTCCATTTCCAGCCGTTCACGAATATTGCTGTTCATCTGTGCGGTATAAAACCGGTACGTATCCTGACCGGCCCCTTTTGCGCGATTCAGCGCCACGTTCGAGTGGCTGACCAGGGAGGCTGCTTCGTATCCATCGTCCGGGTAAAACGCGATGCCTATGCTGGCCGTCACTGAGATCGTGCAATCGTTGATATGGAAAGATTTGCGCAGCGACTCTCGGATCTTTTCCACGATCACCTGGGCTTGGGGCACGCCGTCCCTGATGATATGAATCAGGGCAAACTCATCACCGTCCATTCGCCCCAGGGTGTCACTGATGTCAAGGCAACCGGCCAGCCGGCGACCCACCCCCACGAGCAATTGATCGCCGACAAAGTGTCCCCAGCCTTCGTTCACAACCCTGAAGTTATCGATGTCGACGGTGACTACAGCCAGCCGCCACCCGTTGAGAGAGGCCTGGGAAAGGCCCATCTGCAACGTGGTGTAGAACAGTTTGCGGTTGGGTAACCCGGTTAAAAAATCATAGCTGAGCATGTCCAGTGAGCCGTGACTCAATGACTGGCCGTGGACACGTTCTCGAAGTCTGCCAACGATGATCCAGTCCTCCCCGCAACGATAAGCCTGGCGGTGAACTTGTACGGTGATGTAGCTGCCGTCTTTGCGTCGGATCCTGTTCGCACTGGGAGCCGTATTACCGGGTGCCGCGATAACAGCGTCGTAAATCTGCTCGAGCTGATGTATCGAAAGCTCTCCGAGCTCGGCCGGCCCGATAGAGCGCAGTTCGGCGCAGGTGTAGCCCAATAATCTGGCTGCGGTCGCGTTGATCTCGATGAACGCCATGCGTGTACGACTTGTCAGGAAAATGGCCTCGCTCGACGAGTCCATCGCAGAGCGAAAACGTTCCACGTCGATGGTGCGCTGTAGCAGTTCGGCTTCCAGCATGAGGCTGTGCTTTCTCAAATAATCCGACAGTTCTTTCAGCCTGATGAGGTTGCGCATTTTCAACCGCAGCTCGGGACTGTCTATCGGTTTCGACAGCCAGTCTTCTGCCCCCGCCTCCAGACAGGCGATTCGGGCTTCACAATCTTCAATGGTCGACACGATGATGATGGGGATGCGGGCGCTGGACTCACAACTCTTGAGTTGAAGTGCAATTTCCCGAGCGCTCGGTCCCTGCACGGCGTGAGACAGCAGAATCAGATCCGGCGGCGTGCGCCTGACGGTTTTGAGCGTCTGCTCGCCACTGCATGCCAACACCGTCTTGTAGCCTTGACGTTGCAGCAGCGCTGTCATCTTGTGGCACGCTCCAGCTGCCTGATCAACGATCAGAATGGTTGCCGCTCTTTCGGACATCATGATTGCTCACTCAGGTGGCGACGACAGCGTGATCTCGAAGCAGATGAATCGTGTTCAGACGTCAATCCTGGTCAGTTCGCGCGTAAGCAGGCGCTATCGCCCCTGCGGCGAATCATTTGAACAGGGAGATCAGAATCGCGATGGTGGCTACGGATAGCAGTGTCGATGTGAGGATGCTGCCGGCAGTCGTGCCCGCGTCGCGCTTGTACAGATTAGCCAGCATGTAAGGCCCCGTACCGGTCGGAAGCGCCGATACCACCACCGCAATGGCGGTCAGATCGTGGGGCAAACCAAAGACAAAGGCAGCGATAATCCATGTGACCAATGGTTGAAAAACCAGCTTGAATGCAACCAGCGCGCTGACCCGTGGCCAGTTGAAACTGCCGTGACAATCGCCGATGAATGCCCCGAGAGATACCAGTGCACAGGGACTGGCGGCGCTCGCAAGAAGGCCGAGAAACCTGTTCGGCCCGGCCGGGAGAGCTGGGGCGAATGCGGCATATAGCACGCCCAGAACAGGCGCCAGCAACATCGGGTTTTTCGCCAGCGAGATGGCAACTTTTCCCATGATCGCTTTCATGTTGCCCTTGGGCTGTATGCCTATTTCGACGAGCAGCACGGCGACCCCGAACAGCACACTCACCGTCAGAATCGCGGTGATGGTGACCAGCGGCAGGCTCTGCGGGCCGAATGCTGCCAGGCACAATGGGAACCCGATGAAACCAACGTTGGCATAGCCTCCGTTCAGGCCGTCCAGACTGGCATCTGCCAGCGGCGCCCCCTGCCTCAGCCTCACGTAAACCGTCACGCCGTAGGTGACCGCACACCCCAGGCCGAATGCCATGGCAAACCCCGGCTGGTTCAAATCATGCCAGCTTGCATTGGCCATGATTTGAAAAAGCAGTGCTGGCATGCCCAGGTAAACGACAAACTGGTTTAATTCGCGCGCGCCTTCGGGGCCCAGGTAGCCATATCGTCTTGCAGCCCATCCGGCAGCCACCAGTGCAAATATCGGCAGTACAACTGAAAACAGCACATTCATGATAGTTGTCCGGTGAATCATTGAAAGTTTTGACAATCTTGTCCGGCAACGAGCCAGCCCGACCCACCACCGTGTAAGCCTGAATCAGAAAAGAGTGAAGTATCCGCGCGGCTTCGGACCTGCTGAAAAACAGCAAGTCCTGATGCCGTCAAGAATGGATGAGATGTGTGTCTATACGGATCTGAAACTGCGTTTGACTTCGTTCAGTCTTTCCACGCCCGTATTTCCTGCTGCTGTATACCGAGCTTGTCGATACCCGCCCTGACACTATCGCCCGGCTTTAAAAACACCGGAGGCTTCTGCCCCAGCCCAACACCGGCAGGCGTCCCCGTTATAATGAGATCGCCCGCTTCCAACTGATAAAAGTTGGAAACATAGCTGACGATTTGCGGCACATTGAATACAAGGTTGCGTGTACTTCCGTCCTGATAACGATGCCCGTTGACTTCCAGCCAGATGGAAAGATTACCCACGTCGCCCACTTCGTCAGGCGTCACCAGCCACGGGCCGACGGGTGCAAAGCCCGGGAAGCTCTTGCCTTTGGTCCACTGCCCTCCCCGGTCCATTTGATAAGAACGCTCTGAGAGGTCGTTTACCACGCAATACCCGGCCACGTGATCGAGCGCATCGTCTTGCGAGATGTATAACCCAGGTTTACCCATGACAATCCCGAGTTCAACTTCCCAGTCTCCTTTCTCCGAGCCCTTCGGCAGCCGGACCGGATCATTGGGGCCGGTGGCATGACAGCCTTTCATGAAGATGGTGGGCTCTGAAGGTAATGGCAGGTTCACTTCGGCGGCATGGTCTGTGTAGTTCAGGCCTATGCAAATGATCTTGCCAATGAAACCTACCGGGGAACCCAGACGAACATTGTCGCCCTTCACAATGGGGAGGGAATCGGTGTCGAGGGCGGCCAGACGAGCAAGCTGGGCGGCCGACAGGGTCGGTGGGCCAATATCGTCGACATGCTCTGAAAGGTCTCGCAAACAGCCATCGTCATCCAGGATTGCAGGGCGTTCCTCGCCCTGCACGCCGTATCTAACAAGCTTCATAAATGTCTCCACTGCGGTTGCAGATGTGTGATGTACAGGCCCGTCAAAAGGGCAGGATCAGCCGCGCCAGTTCTGGAGAAACTTCAACAGGAGATCGTTGACCACCTCTGGCTGTTCTTCCTGCGGCAAATGCCCGCACTGGTCGATCGCGTGGGTTTCAAGATCGCTGGCCATCTCGGACCAGACCTGGGCCATGTCAAACAGCTTGCCGACCGCATAGAAATCGGCCCCCCACAGCGACATGGTCGGGCACGCAATCTTGACGTGACCATCTTCCAGATCCTGAGCCACGTCCTGAGCGTTGGCCCGGTAATCCGCCATCGCGCCTCTCACCGCGCCGGGTGCCTGATAGGCACGCACATAGGTGTCGAACGACTCCCCGGAAATGGCCATCGGGTCGTAACACCAGTCGGAGAAAAAATGCCGCAGCCAGATGTGTTCGCGGCCGGCAATCAATGCTTCCGGCAAATCCGGAACCAGGTGAAACAGGAAGAACCAGTAAGCCTTGGCGATCTTTGCGTTGATATCACGCGCCACGATCCGCGTTGGAACGTTGTCCATCACCACCAGTCGGTCGACCAGTTCAGGATGGTCTTTGGTGAAACGCGTGGCGACCCGGGCGCCCCGGTCATGACCGACAAGCGCGATTTTAGGTATGTCCAACTTACGCATCAGCTCACGAATATCCATGGCCATGTTGCGCTTGTCATAGCCTGTTGCCGGCTTATCGGTTTCGCCATAACCGCGAAGATCGGGAACGATGACGCGGTACTTTTCCGCCAGCACCGGAATCTGAAAGCGCCATGCATAACCTGTTTCCGGAAACCCATGGAGCAAAATGACGGGAGGCCCCTCACCCGCCTCGACGACGTGCTGGCGAATCCCGTTTGCCTCAATGGTGTAACTCTTGGTGGCTTTCATATTATCGCTTCTCAAGTTGCTTTACGTTGAATCTCCGAGCCCAGCGTCCAGACGCGTATCATCGGAGTGAAAGAGCTGATGCTCAGCGGACATTCACACATCAATAAAAAGTATTTAACGGTTCTGATACCCATTGCCCATCATTCCTTATTCGAAATGATGTTTGCCTGCTTGCCAGACAATGGTAAGTCGCGATCAAGTGTTGAACACGTGCGCTGGGGACCATCGTATTCGGGCATCAAGTTTCTCAACACTGCAAACTGTCGATCCCGATCATCACGCAACGTGATGCCTGATCTTTCCAACAACATGGAAATCGGGTTGCAACACTATTTGCTGAATCGCTTCTGAACCGCACCATCATGCACCGACATATTCGGCGCTTGCATGTCTTCTGGGGCGACCGTTTTTCGAACGCTGGCGACCTCCTCGGCAGTCACCACTTTGCCGGTGTTGCCCCAGGACTGGCGCACGAATGTCACCACAGCGGCGACTTCATCATCGGCCAACCTCCAGCCAAATCCCGGCATGGTGTATTCGGTCACCGCAGTTTTGGTCGCGGGAACGGTATACCCGGTGAGGACGATTTTAATGACGGAATCGGCCGCGGGATCGTTCAGAACCGTGTTGCCCGCCAAAGACGGGAATGTTTGCGCATACCCCGCGCCGTTACTTCGATGACACGCCATGCAGCTGTCCGCGTAAACCCTCGCGCCCAATGAATCAGGTAGCAGATCATGGAGTTTTCGAGTCACCCCGCCGTCATCGTTTCCAGCCACCGTGGCTTCACCCGCTCTCGGCGGCAACGTTTTCAGGTAACGGGCGATCGCGGTAAGGTCGGCGTCCGTCAGGTGCTGAAGACTGTGGTCGACGACTTCGCTCATGCCGCCGAACACAGCGGTGTGTTCGTTTCTGCCGCTTTTCAGAAACTGAACGATGTCTTGCTCCGACCACCGACCCAGACCAGTGACCGGGCTGCCCCGCAGATCCTTGGCAATCCAACCTTCGATGGGCGCGCCGCCAGACAGAAACTCGTCGCCCTCGGCGTTCGTCAGCGCCTTTTCCTGCAGGGAAATCGCCCGAGGCGTATGGCATGTACCGCAGTGGCCGAGCCCCTCTACCAGATAAGCCCCGCGCTGCAGCACCGGATCATCGGTAGTCACTGGGCTGGGACCCGTCTTGTCCGGGGCGAACAACCACCGCCAGGAAGCCAGCGGGAAGCGCATCGACAGCGGCCAGGGTATGTCCACGTCCCTGTTGGGCTGGTTCACCGCTTTGACGCCGGTCATGAAGTACGCATAAAGCGCGTGCATATCGTCATCGGTGATCCGCGCGTACGACGGAAAAGGCATCGCGGGGTACAGCGTCGCCCCGTCTTTGCGAATACCTCTTCGGACCGCTTTTTCGAACGCTTCAAAGGAGTAGGAACCGATGCCGGTTGTTGCATCGGGTGTGATGTTGGTGGAATAGATCATCCCGATAGGCGTTGCCAGCGGTAATCCACCCGCGAACGGCTGCCCGCCTTTGACGGTATGACAGGCGATGCAATCCCCCGCGCGCGCGATGTATTCCCCACGCGCCGCGGGAGATGCCTGATCAGTTGCGCCCCACGCAGAGAGCGTCGCACCGACACAAAGCGCTGCCAAAAGCGTTTTCGTCATGTCGGGCTCCTTAAGCCTGAACCATAGGGCCGGGACTTTTCAGGTACTGCTTCTTGATGTGATCGACGGACCAGTAAGCCAGCGCTGCCACCAGACCCGTCGGGTTGTACCCCAGGTTCTGGGGAAACGCGCACGCCCCCATCACGAACAGATTGTGGACGTCCCAGCTTTGCAGATAACGATTCACGACGCTGCTCGCAGGGTTGTCCCCCATGATTGCACCGCCTGTGGTGTGAGTGCTCTGGTAAGCCCGGGTATCGAAATGGGTGCCTGATTTACGGAGATTGATCTGGATGTCGCCACCGATGGCCTTGCCTATCTGCGTAGCACCGTCGATGGCATGCCTGATCATCGCAAACTCGTTTTCGTGCCAGTCGAATGTCATCCTCAAGAGCGGCTGGCCATGAACATCCTTGTAGGTGGGATCAAGGCTCAGATACGTGTCCCTGTAGGACATCACAGTGCCCTGAGCGTAAATAGGCAACGTTCGCTGGTAGTCTTCCTGCACGCTTTCCTTCCAGCCCTTCCCCCAGTTCGGACCGTCCTTGAGCACCTTGCTCTGCCCAATGGGGCGGCCGCCCGTTCGCAGGTGATAGACGCTGGCGCCGCCAATGAACCCGAGCGGGCCGTGATCGAAATTATCGCCGTTGAAATCGTCGATCGCGGTTCCCGCAGCGCCGGCCCCGATGTAGGGGTTCAACTGCGTGTTCCTGGGCAGCAGCACGTTGACGCTGCTGTTCATGTGATAAGCGTAATTTTTGCCGACCACCCCTTCACCCGATTCTGGATCGTAGGGTTTGCCGATACCCGAAAGCAGGAGAAGCCGGACGTTATGCATCTGAAACGCACACAGCAGAACAATTTTCGCTGGCTGAAAAATTTCGCGCCCTTGAGGATCAACATAGGTAACGCCGGTAGCCACCTTCCCGGTCGAGTCGGTATTGACTTTCAACACATGTGATTTGGGCTTCAGGGTGAAATTTTTCTTGAGCTTCAATGCGGGCAGAATGGAAGTCTGAGGGGACGCCTTTGAATACATGTAGCAACCGTAACCCTCACAAAAACCGCAGAAATTGCAGGGGCCCAGTCTCACGCCATACTGATTCGTATAGGGGCCGGAAGCATTGGCCGCAGGCACCGGGAAAGACAGATAACCCAGCTCATTCGCGGCTTTTCCGAACACTTGTGCGCCGTAAATGGATTGAAGAGGCGGCAAAGGATATTCGGCACTGCGGGGAGCCTCCCAGCGATTGCCCCCCGCGAGAATCTGATGGTTGATGTTCCCTGCTTTGCCGGAAACGGCGGCAACATCCTCCCACTGGGCAAAATAGGGCTCCAGTTCTTCATACGTGACGGGGTAGTCCTGAATCGTCATTTCTCTGGAAATAAACGCTTTGCCATACCGTTCCTGATAGTGGCTTCGCAGCCGAAGGTCTGCCGTAAACGCCCGCCAGGACATGCCGTTCCAGTGAAAACCCGCTCCGCCGACGCCGTTCCCCAGCAGAAAAGCCCCGTGCTGACGGTACGGCACGGCGACGTCCTTGCTGGAATGACGGATGGTGACCGTTTCTTTGGAGAGGTCCTGAAGCAACTTGCCGCGAGTGCTGTAGGCAAGCTCGTCGATCACGTTCGGATAGCTCGCCGTGGTGGACGTGTCCTGCATCTCGCCGCGCTCCAGGGCAAGGATTTCCAGACCTGAATCAGCCAGCTCCATCGCCGCAATCGCGCCGGTCCATCCGAAACCGACGATGACGATATCGACTGGAGAATGTTCAGTGGCCATTGGGTTCAGCTCCTCTTACCGTCGATAGACACAGAGCCCAACGGATACTTCTCGTTCGGGTGATCGATCCAATCCGCAAAATCTGCGCGAGCACCTGGAAACCCGATCATTTTCCATCCGGACAGCTTTTTGTTACCGCCGTAGACAGGGTCAGCGAAATACCCCTCTTTGCAGTTCTTCAGCAGTTGACCGAAGAACAGCGAACTCATCATGTCGTCCATGGCGACAGCATCCGTTTCCAATTGGCGAAGCACCGCGATTTGCATCTCAGGCGCCAGTTCATTGAACGCCTTGCCATGCGCTTTCTGGCACCAGGCGTTACTGGCCTGGATGCCGAGACGATAGATATCTCTGGGCGTCAGTTTTTGCTGGTACCCGAGCTCCGCAGGCAAGTCAGTCAGAAACGGCCCCTGCATATACCAAAGCGCGCCATGGGCGTATGGAGTTTCCATCTGCCGATCAATAAATTCGGGAATTCCGCACGCGACCGCCCCTGGGCCGATGTCATCCTCGGGGATGAGTTGCGCCGAAGCAGCATTGATGAACGCCCACTCCGATTCAGTAAAAAAACGAGGAAGGTATCGCTGGCTGGAGGCTGAGGATTCAACCAGTTCCTGCGGCGGCGCAGCGGGCGCCGAGAACACGGACTGAGGCGCGATAGTCACAACGGGCACTAGCGTCAAACCGGCTTTTATAAAGTTCCGCCTCGAATTGTCTGACATTTCAGCTATCCGTAATTCGTGAATAAACAGAGGGCGTCATGGGCGAATGACGCTCATTCGCCATAAATGACTGCTTAATCATCGCGCGATTAAATAAACAGTAGTTGCGGCCACAGTAGTGAACGTTAAATGCTGCATCTAGCACGGATGTGCTAAAGCACAAGCGTACAAATTATGTTAATCCATGAAGTAACCACTTACTTAAAGTTGGAGTCGAGTCTTATTCTGGGCATGCGCATGGATACCCGTTAAAGCGCAAGAGGGAAAGTTGGAAGATAAAAAAAGCCCGGCAAGGGTGCCAGGCTGTCACGAGAACATTCTCGTCAATGAGGAATGAAACATAAGAGGAGACTGCAAGTCAGACACGCTTAACGACATGCCATATTGGGCATCCCTGGCGCGCCAGTGCAACATCCGGCAAGTACCAGTCGTTGCACCGAACATAAGACTCTCGCCATTCAAGATCCTGGTATAGCACTCATGCGCGATACTTTGCACGATTGTGCTGCAACAGACGTTTGATGAATAAATCAGTGCGTCAATCAGAACAACCGCCGTTCCGGCAGCCAGCATTGCAGTTCGAAAGATTGAAGCTGACGCGCGGGCAATCGATGATCATTTAAAAGCAAGGTCTGGGGTCCATTGACCAGCGGTCTATCCAGTCGTGAATGGCTGACGGCGGCATTGGCTGAGCAATGCCGTAGCCCTGAGCCACCTCGCATCCAAGCTGTAAGAGCTGAGCCGCCTGCGCAGGGCTGTTGACACCTTCCGCGATGACCTCACGTCCGAATGCCGACGCCAGCCCCAGGATCGCCTGCAGGATCGACACGTCAGAAGGGGCGTCGAGCATCCCGTGAATGAACGTCTGATCAATCTTCAACTGGGCCACTGGCAGGCGCTTGAGGTAGCTCAGCGACGAATACCCGGTGCCAAAGTCGTCCAGCGCGAAATGCACGCCGAGCGAGGCGCATTTGCTCAACGTGAGCGACACGCCTTCGATATCTTCCAGCGCGCTCGTTTCGAGGATTTCGATGATCAGCATCCGCGGCTCGACATCCGGGTGTGTGGCCAGCCGATCCATCAGGTCGGCGACGAAGTCCGGCCGCTGGAGCTGCCGGGCGCCGACATTGATGCTGACCGGCAGCAGCAATCCTTCACGTTGCCAGTCCGCAATCTGGATCAGGGCATTTTCCAGCACCCACTCGCCTACCACTTCCGACAGCGGATTGCTCTCGATCAGCGGCAGGAAATCGTCCGGCATCAGCAGCCCCCTTTCCGGGTGTTGCCAGCGCAGCAACGCTTCTGCGCCGACGACTTCGCCGGTGCGCAGGTTGACCTTGGGTTGGTAATAAAGCCGCAGCTCGTTCTCGCGAATGGCCCTGTCGATCCGGTCCAGCCGGGCATTGTGCCCACGCATGTCCTGATCGTTCTTGGCGTCGAACACATGGAAGCGATCCTTACCCGCCAGTTTGGCTTGATACATGGCCTGATCGGCCTGGCGCAGCAGTTGGTCGGCGCTTATGTCGCCTTCCTGCGGGTAGTAGCTGACGCCCACGCTCGCCGACAGCGCCACCTTCAACGTGCCGATGCCCACCGTGTCGCTTGCTGCGGCCAGTAATTGCTCCAACACCAGCGCGCTGTCGCAGACCTGATCGAGATCGACAATCAGCGCAACGAACTCGTCGCCACCCAGACGCGCCAAGGTGCAACCCTCAGGCAAGGTTTGCTTCATGCGTCGCGATACGTTGGCAAGCACCCTGTCGCCCACCTCATGACCATGTTCGTCGTTGATGGCCTTGAAGCCATCAAGGTCAAGATAAGCGATGGCCAGTTGCGTGCCGTTACTTGACGCAAGGGCCATGGCCTCATGCATGCGCGACGCCAGCAGCACGCGATTGGGTAAATGGGTCAGCGGATCGTAATGGGCGATGTATTCCAGCTGGCGCTGGTGCTCGTGGGACTCGGTGACATCGGTGAACAGCGCGACGTAATGCTGAGGCTGGCCCTGAGCATCCAGAATGGCCGTGATCGTCTGCCGCGCAGCGAATAACTCGCCGTTGCGCCGCCGGTTCCACAGATCGCCTTGCCAGTAATGCTTGCGCTTCAGGCTGTCCCACAGATTCACATACTGGGCTGCCGGCGTGAAACCCGAGGCGAGCAGGCGCGGGTCTTTTCCCACGACATCGGCCCGCGAGTACCCGGTAATGGTACTGAACGCGTGATTGACCTCCACGATCGTCCCGATCGCATCGGTGATCATGATCCCTTCGCGCGCATGGGTGAAAACGCTGGCCGCCAGTTTCAGGCGGCTTTCGACCAGCCGACCTGACGTCAGATCGGTCAAGGTCAGCCGTATCGCCGGTACCTCGCCTGGTTGCCGAATACAGTTGAGCCGTGCCTGCCAGTGGCTGCCATCGGCACGCTGCAGAGACACGTCACACTCCTGCGCCACGCCGTCCCTGAACAGCCTGGCAAACACTTGCTGCCACTGGTCGCGATCCGCCTCCAGGATTCGTCCGGCGAAACGACGCTGCAGTAACCGGTTTCTGGGCCAGCCCAGCATCGTTTCGCCGGTATGGTTCACGGCCTGAATCACGCCGTGGGCATCCAGCGTGAGATAACCCACCGGTGCGTGTTCGTATAAGTCCAGATAACGATCCCGCGAAGCCTCCAATGCCGCCTGAGCGCTACGCAGTTCCTCGTTCTGCGTCTCGAGTTCGACTTGATGAAGCCGCAACGCGCCTAGAAGATCACTGTCTTCAGGGCCACCGACTCCCAGAGGCATCTGAGCAAAGGGCGCGGCAGTCGTCGGCTTCATGACGGTCAGGGCCTAGAGAATGGAAGGTTGAGGTTGCATGGCCAACAGAATCAGATGCGGTCGCGCACCCTCGCCGGTGACACGCCGGGCGTTGAGCACGATGGTCTGAGGCCCTGTGCCCGTGAGGTGATGGGTGACCTCGAAGCCATCGAAACTGGTGTCATCCTCAAGAATGGTCCCCAGCTTCATGCGCAGCGCTGCGATGTCCCATTGACCGTTGTTCAGCTCGTAGAGCCGGCGGCCGGTGGTCTGGCTCTCGTTGGTGGCGAACGTGAGGTAATAGGAACGGCTGGCGGACACGACGCACAGGTCCTGATCCAGCAGCAACAGCGGCTCTATCACCGTGTCGACGATGGCCTCCGCCAGTTCGCGCGCAGCCTGAACGGCGCGTTCGTTGGCAATTCGCGAGTTGATGTCGTGGAACGTCATGACCACGCCGCTGATGACGTTGTCCAGCGTGCGGTACGGCGCCAGACGTGCGAGGAACCAGTCCCCGGAGACCGTGCACAGTTCGACTTCCTGAGGTATCAACATATCAAGCACTTCCTGTGCGGGAACGAGCAGATCCACTGACTGGATGTGCGAGGAAATATCGGCCAGAGGCCGTCCGATGTCCTTAGGAATCAACCGGTAGAGTTTGACGGCGTCCCGGGTGAAGCGTCGGATGATCAGTTGAGTGTCAAGAAATATAGTTCCGATATTTATGCTGTCGAGCAGATTTTTCATGTCGTTCTGCATGTCGCCCAACTGCTCGATCTTGGCCTGCAGCTCCGCATTGACCGTCACCAGCTCCTCGTTGACCGACTGCAGCTCTTCCCTGGAGGTTTCCAGCTCCTCGTTCGAGGATTGCAGCTCCTCGTTGGTCGATTGCATTTCTTCATTCGCCGCACCCAGTTCCTCGTTGGTGTGCTGCAGCTCGTCAATCGTGGCTTGCAGGTTTTCGCGGGTGTAGGCCAGGTCACGCTCCAGCAGGTGCAGACGGTCTGGAGGCGGTTGCGCCACGACGGATTGTGTGTCCCCGTCGGTTTCGACGAATGCCGGGTCGGCCGTCTCCTGAAAGGTGATCAACAGCAATTGTTCGCCCTGCGAAGCCCCCGCCATGCGCCGCACGCTCAAGTTGACCCGGCGGGCAATGCCATCGCCGGTCACCGTGACCAAGTGTCCGGACGTCGACTCTGCGCTTTGCGTCGCACGCCGCACGGCACTGCGCAGCTCCAGCTGAAGGCCTTCGCGGGCCATGTCGACCACATTGAGGCTCGCCTGCCCGGGGGCGGGACGCAGGTAACTCCCGGTATCGCCATGCACGTAGAGCACGTTGCCAGCGAGATCCGTTACGACCGACGCGGGCCCGAAATCCTGAAGCAATGCGCGGCGAGTCAGTTCAGCGAGGTTGGTTTCTTTGGTCAAGGTCAAGGTACGGTCCGGCGGTCGGCTGATTTTTTGAGGAAGCCAGGACAGACTGCTGCCCATTTGCATCAATCTGTTGTTGTGGGCCTTGTTGACCCGGTAGAACTTCCACTTGCGGTGCAATGTATTGAACAACGTGGCGTAACTGCCAATGCTCTCCGATGGAGAAAGAAACAGTACGCCCTGAGGCTTCAGCGAATAATGGAACGTGGGGATCAGGCGGTTTTGCAGCGCGGCCCCCAGGTAAATCATCAAGTTGCGACAGCAAAGCAGATCGAGCCGCGTGAACGGCGGATCCTTGATCACATTCTGCACCGCGAACACGATCATCTCGCGGATTTCTTTCCTGACCCGGTAGCCGCCTTCGACCGCCGTAAAGTAGCGCTTCAGGCGGTCGGCGCTCATGTCTTGGGCAATCGTCGGGGGGTAAAGCCCGGCGCGCGCGACTTTGATTGCTTCCGCGTCCAGGTCAGTCGCGAACAGCTGCACTTTGCGCAGGGATTGACGGGATTGCAGCAACTCATGCAACACAATGGCCACGGAGTACGCTTCCTCGCCGCTGGCGCAGCCCGCGATCCAGACGCGAAACTCGGCGTCGGTCGCCTCGCCATCGAGCATAGGCCCAAGGATCTCGTCGCGCATGACGTCGAACGCCTCCGGGTCCCGGAAGAACTGGGTCACGTTGATCAGCAATTCATTGAACAGCAGCTGGCACTCGACCGCAGAACGCTGCAGAAGGCTCGAATATTCGGCTTCACTGGCGATCTGCAGGACCTGCATGCGCCGTTCGATCCGTCTGGCGATCGTGGTTTTCTTGTACTGGGTAAAATCGTGGCCGGTGACCGTGCGCAGGTGCACCAATATCTGCTGCAACGACTCGCCCACTGCAGTATTGGCCACGGGATCGACCTTACGTCCCAGAAGCAGTTCAGGCATCTGCTCCAGCGTCAGGACATGACTGGCGTTACCGGCCTCGATGGCGCTGCTCGGCATGCCGCTGTAAGTCGCCTCTTCCGGCCATTGCACCAGCGTCCTGCCTCCGGCGTCGAGAATAGCCCTGCAGCCCCGAGTGCCGTCGTGCCCGGTACCGGATAGCACAATGCCCACGGCGTTCGCGCCCAGCTGGCTTGCCATTGAAGCGAAACAGATGTCGATAGGGAGGTGCAGACCGCCTGACGTCCGGGCAGCCTGCAACACCAGCGTGTTTCCCTCAATGCAGAGGTCGCGATTGGGTGGCAGGACATAGACCGTATTCGCTTCCAGGGCAGCGCCGTGCTGGGCGTCGACCACTTTCATCGACGTCCCGCGGCCCAGGATTTCGCTCAACAGACTCGGCATGGCCGGAGCCAGGTGCTGGATCACCAGAAAGCTGAAGCCGGTGTCGGCCGGCATCAGTCTCAGAAAACGCTGCAACACCTCAAGGCCGCCTGCCGACGCCCCCAACCCGACGACCAGGCGGTTCTCAGGCACGGTAGAAGTTTGAATGGATGGCACTGGAGAGCCTGCGCAGGTGTTTGGCGTTCTATCTTAGCGATTATCCGGGTCTAAAGCGTCCCGGAGTGACCGACAGACAGGCACATCCCCTCCGGCGCACTGGCCGGATGTCGTGAGTGCTGCGTTTTGCCGCCTAGTGAGGCGGTCGGCAATCATCGGCCCGCAGATGTCCCTCGGCGCGAAGCTGCGCGGCTGCATCACCTTGCGTCCTGGGCCGATAGATAGAACGAAGGCGGCCTGCCGGTCACCCGCCGAAACATCGTGGCAAACGCTGCGGGGCTGTCATACCCCATCTCCATGGCGATGATTGTCACACTGTGGCCCTCCGCCAGCCGTGCAAGGGCCAGGATCGCGCAGGCGCGTTGTCGCCATTGCCCGAAGCTCAAGCCGGTTTGCTCCCTGAAGAGCCGATTGAACGTCCGTACACTGATGAACAGTGCATCAGCCCACGCCTGCGGCGAGGTGTTGATGTCCGGTGTCAGCAGGAAGGCTTTGCACATGCCCAGCAACCGCTCGTGCGACGGCATCGGGATCTGTAAAGCCAGCTGATTCGCGCGCTCTATTTCATGCAGCAACAGCTTGATCAGGGCGCCGTCCCTGCCCTCCTCCTCATACTCCAGCGGCATGTCCACCGCCTCCTGAAGCAGAGTGCGCATCAACACACTGACGTCGATCACCCGGCAACGTGCATCGGCGATCACTGACTCCGCGTGTTCGATGTACAGACTGTGGGTCGTCACGCCCAGAAACAGCACTTCATGGGGCACTTCCCGAGGGATCCATACCGCACGCTGCGGCGGCACGACCCAGGTTCCAAGGCTCGTCGTCACCTGCATCACACCCTTCGATCCATACAGCAACTGCGAGCGTCGGTGGGTGTGCATCGGCAGACGATGGCCGTATTCATACTCGGTGCAGATCGCAACGACGGAACGAGGGGTGCCGTCGAGAAGTGAGATAGAAGCGTTGCGCATCGTCAAGATCCAGAAGCTTGGCCGGAACGAAAACACGGTAGGCGCGTTCGCGAAAGTCCGGTTTGTATCGCGGCAATAAGATGCCCGCTCGATTCACATTGAGCAATGGATGATACGGGATGAGCCTTTTGTTGTTGGCAGTGCTAGGTTGCATGACCGGGGTCACCACGGTGCTGTTTGGATTCGGTGGCGGCTTCGTCGTGGTGCCGCTGGTCTACCACCTGGTGATGTCCAGCCATGCCCCCGGCGACGCCGGCTATGACAACGCCATGCAGATCGCGGTCGCCACATCGACCGCCGTCATGGTCGTCAGCGCATGGGTGGCCACGGTCAGACAGCGGCGCGCAGGCCGACTGGTCGGCGGCTATGTCTGGCCACTCGCCGGGTACATCGCGCTCGGCGCGGTGGCTGGGGCCATACTCGGCAGTGCGATGAGCAGTGACGCGGTCCGTGCAGGGTTTGTCGCTTATCTCGCGCTGACCATCGCCGACTGCCTGTTCCGCAAGGGGTTTCTGCACACGTCAGACCCTACCGCGCGGCGACTGCATGGCGTGCCCTTGAAAGGCATCGGCATTGGCGTCGTGGCCGCGTTGCTGGGTGTCGGTGGCAGTGTCATGACGGTGCCGATGCTACGCAGGTCCGGCCTGAGCATGGCCCAGGCGTCAGCGCTGGCAAACCCGCTGAGCCTGCCGGTGGCAATGGCAGGCGCGCTGATGTACGGCGTCATGGGGCAACTCCAGATGCCGGGCATACACAGCGGCTTTTTCGGCTACATCTATCTTCCGGCGTTGGTACTGCTCAGCGCCGGCTCCCTGATGGGCGTGCGCCTGGCATTACCGCTCGCCGGGAATATCCCCGACAGACTGCATGCCCGCATCTACATCGCGTTACTGGTCGCTGTCGGGTTGAGCCTGGTGGTCAAGTGATTACCCGGTACGAGCGCCTGAAACGCTGATGGGCAGTGATCCACGGCAGACAGACGGCCTGCATATCCGCCGACTTCGCGGGCCAGATGATTGGCGCGCACCCTGCCATTGCGACCCTATCCATCGGATCGCCACACGGCCGGCTCGGCCGTTCCGGAACCTGAACGGCCGAGCAGACGCTATCAATGGGCACGGATGAGCCACTCATGCGTGCCGACTTGCCTCAGTGAGCGTTCGATTCACAGTACTTTCGATTTACAGTACTTCGGCTGCGACCTTGTCCACTGCGTCCTTGGCGATTCCGACGATCAGATCCGCGTCTTCACGGCTGAGAATCAAAGGCGGTGCGAAGCCGAGGATGTCACCGTGGGGCATGGCTCGTGCGATCATGCCGCGTTCCAGACAAGCGGCCGACACCTTGGGGCCGATTTTCAGCGATGGATCGAAGGGCGTGCGCTGCTCACGATCCGCCATGAACTCGATGGCAGCGAGCATGCCGTCACCGCGCACCTCGCCCACCAGCGGGTGACCGCTGAAGGTTTCGCGCAATCGATTGTTGAGGTAAGCGCCCACCTCGTCAGCGTTTTGCGTCAGATTTTCGCGCTCGAGAATGTTCAGGTTGGCCAGCGCAGCCGCTGCACAGATGGGGTGACCTGAGTAAGTCCAGCCGTGCCCCATGGCGCCGTCTCGCTGCGAAGCCTCGTCGATCACGTTCCAGACCTTCTCGCCGATGATCACCGCAGAGAGCGGCGCGTAAGCGCTGGTCAGGCCTTTGGCAGTGGTGATCAGGTCAGGCTTCATGCCGTAGCGCTGGCTGCCCATCTTCGAACCCAGACGGCCGAATGCGCAGACCACTTCGTCGGCGATCAGGAGCACGTCGTATTTGTCCAGCACTGCCTGAATCGCTGCCCAGTAGCCAGCGGGCGGGACGATGATGCCGCCAGTGCCCATCAACGGCTCACCGATGAACGCCGCAACCGTGTCGGCGCCTTCGGCCAGAATCATCTTTTCCAGCTCGTCGGCGCAATAGCGTACAAACGCCGCTTCATCCATGCCCATCGGCGCCTTGCGGTACCAGTGCGGGCAGATTGTGTGCTTGATACCTTCGGCCGGCAGGTCGAAGTGCTGGTGAAACGACGCCAGGCCGGTGAGGCTGCCGGTCATGATTCCCGAGCCGTGATAGCCGCGGTCGCGGGAGATGATCTTTTTCTTCTGCGGGCGTCCCAGTACGTTGTTGTAGTAGCGCACCAGTTTGATCTGGGTTTCGTTGGCATCCGAACCGGACAGGCCGTAGTAGACCTTCTTCATACCCTCGGGCGCCCAGTCGATGATTCGGCTGGAGAGCTCGATGATCGCTTCGGTCGAGTGCCCGACATAGGTGTGGTAATACGCCAGTTCAGTGGCCTGGCGATGGATCGCATCGGCCACCTCCGTGCGTCCGTAGCCGATGTTCACGCAATACAGGCCGGCAAACGCGTCGATGAGCTCTCGCCCTTCATGGTCACGAATGCGAATCCCCGCCCCGCTTTTGACGATCCGTCCTTTGAGCGCGCCGCTGGCGTGATCATGGGCGTGGGTGGAGGGGTGCATGAAGTGCGCACGGTCTTGTTCGAACAGCGAAGTGTATTCCTGGCTCATGCCGGTTCTCCTGAGAACTGCCCTTGGTGATGCAGGCAAAAATATTTGGTTTCCACGAACGGCTCGAAACCGTCGCTGCCGCCCTCGCGTCCCAGCCCGGAGGCTTTCATGCCGCCGAATGGAATCGGGTGGCCGGTGAATTTCACGCCGTTGACCGCAACCATCGCGTGATCGAGACGGCGGATCAGGGGGTAGATCACGTCCAGTCGATTCGAGCAGATATAGGCCGCCAACCCGTACTCGGTGTCGTTGGCCATCTGCACCGCCTGATCGAGCGAGTCGAACGGCATGACGCCGGCGATGGGCGCAAAATTTTCCTCCTGGTAGACGCGCATGGCCGGTGTTACGTCCGCCAGCACGGTCGGCTGGAAGAACAAACCGCCGAGGGCATGCCGTTCCCCGCCCACCAGGCAATTGGCGCCGAGCCTGACGGCGTCGTTGACCCGATCAGCCGTGGCGTCGAACGCTGCCTGATGCATCAGCGGGCCGATCTGGACGTTTTGCTCGACACCTTGGATTGTTGCGGGGCCGACTTTCAGTGTGCGCACCGCTGCGGTGAACGCCGTGAGAAATGCCTGATAGACAGGCCTTTGCACCATGATCCGGTTGGCCGCGCAGCAGTCTTGGCCCGAGGTCTGGAATTTGGCCTCGATCGCGACCTTCACCGCGTGATCGATATCGGCATCGGCGCAGACAATGAACGGCGCATTGCCGCCCAGCTCCAGCGCGACCTTCTTGACGTCATGGGCGGCGGCTTGTAGCACCAACTTGCCCACGCGAGTGGAGCCGGTAAAGCTGACCGCCCGCACCCGGGTATCCTTGACCAGGGTTTGCATGACCATTTGCGGCTCGCCCATCACGACATTGAAGACGCCCGCCGGAAATCTGGCTTCGTCGGCCAGTTGCGCCAGCGCCAACGCCGAAAATGGCGTTTCGTGGGCAGGCTTGATCACCACGGTGCAGCCTGCGGCCAATGCGGCGGCGGCCTTGCGGGTGATCATTGCCGACGGGAAATTCCACGGCGTCAGCAAGGCACAGACGCCCACCGGTTCCTTGACCGTGCCCAGATGCGCACCCGGGATGTGGCTGGGGATGTTCTGCCCGTACAAACGCCGGGCTTCTTCGGCAAACCATGGAATGAAGCTGGCTGCATAGGCAATCTCGCCGCGGGATTCGGCCAGCGGTTTGCCCTGTTCGCGACTGAGAATCTGCGCCAGGTCCTCGGCGTGCTTGCACATCAGGTCAGCCCAACGCTGCAGAATCTTGCCTCGCGCTGCAATGCTCAACGCTCGCCAGCCAGCAAAGGCGCGCTGCGCTACGTCGACGCTGGAAATGATTTGCGTACGGTCCAGCATTGGCACCTGGCCGATGAGCGCTTGCGTCGCCGGGTCGTGGACGTCCTGCCGATGCTCGCTGTCGAGCCACTGGCCATCGACATAGCAGCGGGTCCTGAACAGATCGGGGTGTTGAGTCTTCATCACATCCACCTCTTGTTTGTAGGGTGCCGTCTGGGGCGTCACACGCTTGCGACCTGCACGCCCTCAGCCGACCACCTCGGCGATCACCGCCAGCGTGTCGCCGCACTGCACCAGTCCCGGAAAATGCCTGGCTGCCAGTAATCCGCTGCGACCGGCCCGATACTCCACCGGCGCCACGCCAGTGCGTCGGATGTCATGCACCCGTGCGATGACCTCACCCTCGCGTACCTCATCGCCCAGATCGCGGCACATTTCCAGCAGCCCGTCGTGCTCGCTTGCCACAAAGCAGCGCTCATCGGGCATGTCCAGCATGACAGTCGGCTGAAGCTGCACCTCACCTTCGAGAATGCCGGCACGGAGCAGCAGGTTGCGCACACCGCGTTCAGCAATATTCACGCTGCGCGCCGTGGACGAGCCACCGCCACCCAATTCAGTGGTGACGAACACCTTGCCCTGCTGCTCGGCGGCGGTGTCGTACATAGCGGCGGCATCGAGCTCCAGCATGCGCATGCTGTAAGGCGCGTTGAACGCTTGCATGCCCGCTTCGCAGCGTGCTTGTTGCTGTTTGTCAGGCAGTACGTGGCACGCTGCGAACGGCAGGAAATCCAGGGTGCGGCCACCGGAATGGATGTCCAGAACGATGTCCGCCAACGGCAACAAAGTGCGGCGGAAATAATCGGCGATCTTCTCGGTGACCGTGCCGTCCGGCTTTCCGGGGAAGCTGCGGTTCAGATTGCCTCTGTCGATGGGCGAGGTGCGGCGGCCGGCATGAAACGCGGGGGTGTTCATGAACGGAATGATGATCACCCGTCCGTTGACCTCTTGCGCGCTCAGCTGCTGCGTCAGTTTGCTCAGCGCCACCGGGCCTTCATATTCGTCGCCGTGGTTGCCCCCCGTGAGCAGCGCCGTTGGCCCCGCTCCACGCTTGATCACGCTGACCGGGATCATCACCGCGCCCCAGGCCGAATCGTCACGCGAATACGGCAGTTTGAGGAAGCCGTGCTGCACGCCATCGCGGTCGAAATCGACGGTGGCGCTGATCGGGTTGTCGGGTAATTCGCTCATGGATCAGTCCTTCACGAACAGCTGGCGCGGCACGTTGCAAAACGTTTCGACGCCGGTTTCTGTAATCAGAATGCTTTCTGTGATCTCAAGCCCCCAATCGTCCATCCACAGGCCCGGCATGAAGTGGAACGTCATGCCCGGCTGCAACACGCTGGTGTCACTGGGGCGCAAGCTCATGGTGCGTTCGCCCCAGTCAGGCGGATAACTGATTCCGATCGGGTAGCCGCAGCGGCTGTCCTTATGAATGCCGAATTTCTCCAGCACCGAGAAAAACGCCCTGGCGATGTCGCCGGTGGTGTTACCCGGTTTTGCCGCTTCCAGGCCTTTGGCAATGCCTTCGACGACGGCTTTTTCGCCGTCGAGAAAATGCTGCGGCGGCTTGCCCAGGTAGACGGTCCGCGACAGCGGGCAGTGGTAGCGCTTATAGCAGCCGGCGATCTCGAAGAACGTCCCCGCGCCTTTTTCAAAGGGCGTGTCGTCCCATGTCAGATGTGGGGCGCTGGCGTCAGAGCCCGTAGGCAGAAGCGGCACGATGGCTGGGTAATCGCCGCCATGCCCATCCACCCCGAAAATCCCGGTGCTGTAGATCTCGGCCACCAGCTCATTCTTGCGCATGCCCGGCTCGATCCGTTCGACGATGCGGGTGTGCATGTTCTCGACGATCCGCGCCGCGATGCGCATGTATTCGATTTCCTGAGGCGACTTGACCGCGCGCTGCCAGTTCACCAATCCGGCCGCATCCACCAGGGTGGCGTTGGGCAGGTGTGTTTTCAGCGACAGATAAGCGGCGGCGCTGAAATAGTAATTGTCCATTTCCAGGCCGATGTTCAGGGAGCCCCAGCCGCGCGCCGTAATCACTTCCCGAGACAGGTAGTCCATGGGATGACGCTCGCGGGACTGCACGTAGATGTCCGGGTAGCCGACAATATTGTCGTGCTGCATGAACACCGTGCGTTTGGCGCCATTGGCGTCCTGCCCGCGACCGAACCAGACCGGCTCGCCGTCCAGCGCCAGCAGCACACACTGATGCACGTAGAATGACCAACCGTCGTAGCCGGTCAGCCACGCCATGTTCGAGGGGTCGGTGACCACCAGCAGCTCAATGCCCTGCGCTTGCATCGACTGGCGCACCTTGGCCAGGCGCTGAGCATATTCCTCTCGCGAAAAAGGAAGGTTGACGACTATTCGAGACATGCAGATGCCCTCTATAGATGACGCACTGTGTGAAATTGTTCTGAACCCATGACCCCACCCTCAGCCGCCGAAGTGCAGCCCTCTGCCAGCCGCCCTCGCGCGGGCAAACGCCAGATTGGCGATGGCGGTGTCCTGAGCTCCGGTGCCGGTGAGGTCGCACAAGGTGATTTGGTGGTCGTCGCTGCGCCCTGGCCGTTGCCCGGCAACAATCTGCCCCAGTTCAGTGAGCGCCGATTCGTCGCGCAACACCCCGGCAGTGAGGGCGTGATGCAGCTCGCCGAGAACGCGGGTCTGGCTCAGCCGGTCAGCCACGTAGCGGTCGACTTTGGCCAGCGCAGACGCAGCGATCTCGTTCTTGTGTTCCGCGTCTGAACCCATGGCCGTGATATGCAGGCCCGGGCTCAGGTGATGGTCTGCAATCAAGGGGTCGCGGCTGGGCGTGCAGGTGACGGCAATGTCAGCCCCCGTCATCGCTTCGTCCACGCTGGCGCAAACACGGATATTCAACTCGCTGGCGTATTGCAGTTGCGCTGCCAAGGCCTCGGCTTTGCCGATGTCGCGAGCCCAGATCCGCACCTCGTCGACAGGACGGACCAGGCGCAGTGCCTGCAATTGCAAAGCCGCCTGTTCACCAGCTCCGATCAAGGCGACGCGATGGCTGTTTTCCCGCGACAGCCAACGCGCGGCGACCGCCCCGGCAGCGGCAGTGCGGATGGCCGTGAGATAACCGTTGTCAAGCAGCAAGGCATCGAGCAGGCCGGTGCGCGAAGACAACAGCATCATCATGCCGTTGAGACTGGGCAGCCCAAGCTTGGGGTTGTCGAAAAAACCCGGGCTGACTTTTATCGCAAAACGCTCGAGCCCTGGCAGGTGCGCCGTCTTGACGTCGACCTCGCCGCGGTGCTCGGGGATGTCCAGCCGCAGGATGGGCGGCATCGCCACCGCTGCGGTCGCCAGCAGATAAAACGCCTGCTCGATCGCCTCTACGCTGGGTAAATCCAGCGCGATGCAGGCGCGCAAGTCAGCTTCGCTCAGCAGCAAAACGTCAGCCATTACAACGCTCCATTTTCAGTGTCGAGTGGGCTCATTGGTTGGCCCCTGCCACCACGCGCAGGTGTTGATCGATGTCGACATTGCGCCCGCTGACCACCACCACGATGGGGCCACGACGCTCTATCAGTCCGTCAAGCAGGGCAGAAATCCCCACCGCAGCCGCGCCCTCCACCACCTGGCGCTCTTCCCGATAGGCGTGGCGCATGCCATTGGCGATGGACGCTTCATCGAGCAGGTGCAGGTGATCGCAGAGGTCGCGGGTCATGGCGAAGGTGTATTGATTGTCCAGACCCACGCCGCCGCCGAGAGAGTCGGCCAGAGTGGCCGTTTCATCGACCTCGACAGGATGCCCGGCGGCGAGACTTGCATGCATTGCAGCACCACGCTGCATGCTGATGCCGTGCAGGCAGATATCTGGATTGATGGTTTTGAGTGACAAGGCCACTCCGGAAAACAGTCCGCCACCGGACAGCGGTACCAGCACCTGGGCGACATCCGGGATTTGCTCGACGATCTCCAGCCCCAAGGTCGCCTGACCGGCAATGATCGCGGGATGATCAAAGGGTGGCAGCAAGGTTGCGCCCTGCTCCGCGCTGATGCGTTCAGCTTCGCGTTGCGCGTCATCCTGGGAGAGGCCGACGATGCACACCTCGGCTCCCAGATCGCGGATCGCTTGCACCTTGTTTTGTGGTACCAGCGCGGAAAGACACACCGTGGCTTTGACGCCTGATTGCGCGGCGGCATGGGCCAGGGCTCGGCCGTGATTGCCCGTGGACGCGGCGACAACACCTTTTTGTCTGGCGGTGGCATCCAGTTGGGCGATTGCATTGCTGGCTCCGCGCAACTTGAAGGAGCCCGTGATCTGCTGCGACTCCAGCTTGAGGTAAACCGGCACGCCCATATGCCTGCTGAGGCTTGGCGAGTGTTCCATCGGCGTTGCCCGGACCAGAGACGCAATGCGCTGACGAGCCAGATAAACATCGTTGAGCTGCAACCCTGACATGACCGCGTCCCGACCTGAGTGTTGGTCGCAGTCTAAAAGCGCAAAATTGTGCTGATGAATGTACTAGGTCAATTTGCGTAAATCTTTTTCGCAAGCAAGTGAGCCCTGCGACGGATGAGCCTCATGCCCCGGCTAGAACTCGTGAATGCTCGGATATTGCCCAAAGATTTCGTGCATGTTTGTCAGTGCCTCGCGCATCTCTTCATCGCTGCACTCCGCGCCCACGCATAACCTGACGCCGCGGGCACGTGCCACGCCGCGCACTGTGAAGGGGTCGGGCGACGCCACGGCAATATGACGCTGACGCAGCGTGCGCACCAGGCTGTCGACTTCCCAGTGGGGCGGCACGCCCAGCCAGACGCTCAATGCGTTCGGGTGTTGCCCCAGAATGTGCTCGCCCAGATGTTCGCTGACCATGGCCTGGCGTCCGTTGAGCAGTTTGCGTTGCAGCCGTAACAAGGTGTCAGCACGGCCATCGCGGATCCAGCGGGCGGCGATTTCGGCCATCATCGGCGTCGCCATCCAGCTGTTCACCCGCAAGATGCTTTCAGTGCGCAAGGCAAGGCGCTTGGGCACCGTGAGAAAGCCGATGCGCAACCCCGTCAAAATCGACTTGGTCATGCTTGTGCAGTAAAACGACAATTCCGGCAGATAATGGCTGATAGGCGGCGCCCTGCGCTCGTCCAGCAACGGCCCGTAAACGTCGTCCTCGATGATGTGCACGCCGAATCGCCGGGCGATGCTGGCAATCTCCCTGCGTCTGGCATCGGGCATCAGGCTGGTGGTGGGGTTATTCAGATTTGGCGTACAGACCAGCGCAGTGATGCGCTCGTTACTGCACATGTCTTCGAAATGCTCGGGATCGATACCGAAGCGGTCCATTTCCAGGCCTTTGAGGGTAAAACCCAACACCTGGGAACTGCCGATGACGCCGTGGTCGGTCAAGCCTTCGCACAGCACCACGTCGTCGGGACCTGCCAGCGAGGCCAACGCCAGAAAGATGCCGTGCGCCGCACCGTTGGTGATCAGAACGCTGTCGCGCTCGACCTTGAGCCCCTGGCGTGTGATCCAGTGCGCAGCTGCCTCACGGTGAGACTCAAACCCGGCGATGGGCCGGCAAGCGCGAATCCACGGCTGGTCTTCTTCCTGGCTCAGTTCTGCGCAGGTATCGCGCCAGAAGCGATCATGCTCACGGGTGTGCATGATCCGCGCAGTGGAGAAGTCCACCAGTGCGCGCTCCGGGCTGTCGAGGATGTAAGTGGCGACGCGGTCGCTCATGCGCCGCGAGACGAAACTGCCACGCCCGACCTCGCAACGCACCAGGCCCTGACGCTCCAGCTCCTTATAGGCATTGGTCACGGTTTGCACACTGATGCCTACGGCGTCGGCCACCTGGCGTTGCGGTGGCAAGCGCTGATCGTCCACCAGAACGGCCTTTTCAATGTCGTTGGCGATAGCCTGCACCAGGATCTTGTATTTGGATTCGCCGCCTCGGGCCAGATCGACCGCTGCTCGCCACTGTTCCATCATTGCTGAAGACCCTCATTGAGCTCATTTGCGCGCAGGAATGCACCTCCTGAACAAGCGCGTCCAGCATCGCCCGAGAATACACGTGCTGCAATTGTCCTAGTGCAATGCATGGACCGGCAGTCCTTTTGTATGCTCGGTGCCAGGTCGAAGTAAAGCTGCCATCATCACACACAAAAAACAGTCCCACCGACCTGCACCGAAACGGCGCCGCCGTCCAACCGGCCTGAAAAGTCGTCGCCGGTGCGCTTGCTCTTAGCGTCACTGCCTCCTAACACAGAGCCGTTTGCAACGGGTCCACAACAAACAGGAGATTTTATCGATGAGCAATTTTGCACACAGCATCAGCCTTCCCCTGCGTCGCCTGTTCGTGGCTTGTGCGGTATTCGGGCTGACCGCCGGCGCGCACGCCGCGACCACGCTCGAAACGGTCAAGCAAAGCAGTACGGTCCGGATCGGCTATGCCAACGAATCGCCATTCGCGTACACCGAAACCGACGGCAAGGTCACCGGCGAATCGCCAGAGATCGCCAAAATCATCTTTGCCAGAATGGGCATCAATAAGGTCGACGGGGTACTGACCGAGTGGGGCTCACTGATTCCTGGGCTGCGCGCTGGCCGCTTTGACGTGATCGCTGCGGGCATGTACATCACGCCGGCACGCTGTAAACAAGTGATCTTTACCGATCCGCAGTACCAGTTGCCGGACGCGCTGCTGGTCGCCAAGGGCAACCCGAAACAGCTGCACAGCTACGAGGACGTCGCCAAGAATCCCGATGTGAAACTGGCGATCATGGCCGGCACCGTGAATCTGCAGTACGCCCGCGATGCCGGCGTAAAGGATTCACAGATTCTCCAGGTGCCGGACACCACCGCACAGTTGCAAGCGGTACGCGCCGGGCGTGCGGATGCAGCGGTGGGCACACAATTGACGATGAAGGGCCTGGCTGGCAAAGGCGGCGAAAAAGTCGAAGCCATGACCGAGTTCAAAGACGATCCATCGCATATCGGCTACGGCGCGCTGGCTTTCCGCCCTGAGGACAAGGACCTGCGCGATGCGGTGAATGCCGAGCTGAAGAAATGGCTGGGCAGCGAGGATCACCTCAAGACGGTGGCGCCGTTCGGTTTCGACAAGGACAACATCACCACCAAGACGGCGGCCGAGTTGTGCGGCCAGCCGTGATCGAACGGTCCTGAACCACGAGGGGCGCTGCACGGGTGCGGCGCCCGTTCCCTGCGTAAACCAGAGTCTCGGGTCGAACCATGGGTGAACTACTTCCGCTGATGCTGCAAGGCGCCTGGGTGACACTCCAGGTCACGTTCTACGGGTCGCTGCTGGCCATTGTCGCCGCGATCCTTGCGGCGCTGGGACGCCTGTCGCCCTGGCTGCCGTTACGCTGGTTTTCCATCGCTTATATCGAGCTGTTTCGCGGTACGTCATTGCTGGTGCAGCTGTTCTGGCTGTTCTTCGTATTGCCGCTGCCGCCTTTCAACATTGAGCTCAGCCCCTTCGCTGTCGCCATCGTGGGCCTGGGTCTGCACATCGGAGCATACGGTGCCGAAGTCATGCGCGGGGCCATAGGCTCAGTCGCCAAGGGCCAGTACGAAGCCTCGGTGGCGCTGAACTTCAGCGCGTTAACCCGCTTTCGCCGAATCATCCTGCCGCAGGCCCTGCTGGCTGCCATTCCCCCTGGCACAAACCTGCTGATCGAATTGCTCAAGAACACTTCGCTGGTATCGCTCATCACCCTGTCGGACCTGAGCTTCCGCGCCCGGCAGCTGGATCAGGCGACCTTCGAAACCCTGCAAATCTTCACCCTGGCGCTGATCATGTATTTCGTCATGGCACAGATGATCAACTTCGGCATGCGCTGGATCGAGCGTCGCTTGAGTCGTGGACGCATGCGGGGAGGCCTCTCATGAGCTTTTTCGACTGGCATTACGCGCTGCAGATTCTTCCCGAACTGCTACGGGCTTCGCTGAATACCCTCGGCATTACCTTGCTGGGCTTCGTGATCGCTATCGTGCTTGGGCTGTTCCTCGCGATTGCACGGCGCAGCAACCGGGTATGGCTGTCGTGGCCCATCGCGCTGGTGATTGAATTCATCCGCAGCACGCCGCTGCTGATTCAGGTGTATTTCCTGTACTACGTGCTGCCCAACTACGGCGTCAGCATGACCGCCATGCAGGTCGGGGTCATCGGCATCGGCGTGCACTATGCCTGTTACATTGCCGAGGTCTATCGCAGCGGACTGGATGCCGTGCCCCGCGCGCAATGGGAAGCCGTGACCGCCCTGAACATGGGTCCGTACATTGCGTACCGCAACATCATCCTGCCGCAGGCATTGCGACCCATCTTGCCTCCGCTGGGCAATTACCTGATCGCCATGCTCAAGGACACCCCCGTGCTGTCGGCCATCACCGTCGTGGAGATCATGCAGCAAGCGAAAAACACCGGCTCTGAAACATTCCGCTACCTGGAACCGATCACCATGGTCGGCCTGTTCTTTCTGGCTTTGAGTATTGTTCTGGCCTATCTGGTACGGCGCCTCGAGTTGCGCCTGGAGCTACGCTAATGACTTCTTCCGCATCAACCCCACCGGCTGCCTTTTCGCAACTCAGCACCCTCACGCCGACGGTGGCACCCCATGAGGCGAACGCCATGCCCCTTTCCGCCGCACCTGCGCCGCTGGTCAGTTTCAAGGAGGTGACCAAGCGCTACGGCAACTTCACCGTGCTGGACAAGCTGGACTTGAACATCACGCCGGGCGAGAAAGTCGCGATCATCGGCCCGAGTGGCTCGGGAAAATCCACCTTGCTCCGGGTGCTGATGACCCTGGAAGGCATCGATGAAGGCCTGATCGAAGTCGACGGCGAATCGCTGACCCACATGCCCGGCCGCGGTGGCTTGCTGGTGCCGGCCAATGATCGCCATATTCGGCGCGTGCGTGGAAAAATCGGCATGGTCTTCCAGAGCTTCAACCTGTTTCCGCACATGACCGCGCTGCAAAACGTAATCGAAGCGCCCGTTCACGTGTTGGGCATGAAAACCGCCGAAGCGCGCGAGCGAGCAGCCGATCTGCTGGAGCTGGTAGGGCTGGGATCGAAGTTCGACCACTACCCGTCGCAGTTGTCCGGGGGGCAACAGCAACGGGTGGCCATCGCCCGAGCGTTGGCGATGCGGCCCAAGGTCATGCTGTTCGACGAGGTGACCTCAGCCCTGGACCCCGAGTTGTGTGGCGAAGTGCTGAACGTCATTCGCAGGCTTGGTGCCGAGCACAGTCTGACAATGCTGATGGTTACCCACCAGATGGGTTTTGCCCGGGAATTCGCTGACCGGGTATGTTTCTTCTACAAGGGCCAGATCCACGAGCAAGGCACGCCCGCGCAGATATTTGAACATCCCCGCGAGGAGCGCACCTGCGCTTTCCTGAGCGCTGTGAAGGAAGCGAACTGACACAGACCGTAGCATTCGGAGGCGTCACAGGCCGTACGGGGTTCAATTGTCTGTTCGTCGACTTTCTATGGATCGCTCCGCAGTGGCGTCTCTGCGGGCTGGCATCCGAGGTATTGCACAAGACAGAGCCACTCGTTGCGCAACGAGGTTGCGTAGGCGCGATCATCGAGCCCCTGGGTGTCGACATCGCCCAGTGGTATCAACGGGCGGGCTATGTAGCCATCGCGCAAGTGCCTGTCCACTGCGGTCCGTGGAGCCGACATACACTGCTCAAACCACTCACCTGCTACCAACGCAATGGCATCGGTAAAACCATTCAAGATGACGCGTAATCCAGAAACCCTCATGGCGCAAGAACAGTGGATAAGGGAGCACCTTGTTCAGGATCCTGCCCGAATGCGAATTCTCAGGCACGTTCGTGCGCTGAATGCCCCGGACTGCTGGGTGGCGGCGGGTTTCGTACGCAGTTTGGTATGGGACAGACTTCACCAGCGAGCATATTCCCCACTGCCTGACGACATTGATGTCATCTGGTACGACGCTGCGGGATTGCAGTAGCTGGCTGGCGAATGTCGGCTATCGGCCGATTCTGCCCACTCGAAAACTGTCCCATCATGCTGCGTATTCTGCCGCTGGCCGGTGGGTATATTTCGCCGCAAGCCAGACAGCAGCGATACGAGCCAATCAAGAATGACCCGAATGGGCGTTAATTTTCGCAGGTATCGTTTCGTAGATCGTGCCACATGTGCACTTTCGAAACGAATTGCTGCCCTACTGCTACCGCCAAAGGCTCTATTCCAAATGGCTTGAATCCCATTCGCTCATAGAGCCCTTGTGCACCTCGATTGCCCTCGGTGACGGTGAGCTGAACGAGCAAAAGCTGAGACTGGGATTTCGCATAGGCCAAGACGCTGCGCAGCAGTTTATATCCGATGCCTTTCTCTCGATGAGCGAGTGGAACATACATTCCGAAGAGCGTGGATTTGTGGCTGGCTTTTTTTCTTCTTTCAACAGAAAGTCCAGCGACACCAAGCAAATCCTCACCCTCGAACGCAGCGAACACCACATCGGCAGCATCAGATCCACTATTAAGCCTTTTCTCCCACCAGTCGATGGGTAAGGCTTCGCGCTCGCCGAAATCGGAAGTAAAAGCATCAGGATGTAGGCGATAAGCCTCAAGCATTAGCGCTCGATACAACGAGGCATGATCCGGGGTCAGTCGTTTAATTATCGTGGTCATCGAAATCACATTTCATGGTCGTGCACTGATTGTGTCCTTTCTTGGCCCAAGGCGGAACGCAAAGAGATGCTTGAGTTTTTCAAGAGAATCAGTCGAAAGCTGCCGCTGACCGCATACAGATAAGCGCCAGCCCTGACGCTAATTCCTGGCAACCGGGCCAGTCTCTGCGAACTCGACCATCAGCGCAGGGTAATCCTGAGGGTTGGGGAAAGCGTCGTAGCTCACCCGTGCTCCCGTGTTGGCCCAAGGCAGCTTTTCTCGAACCCAGGTCTCCATGAATGGCGCGTAACGTTGGGGCTGGTCGAGCAGGCTGCTGCGCACTCCAATGAATGCGTCACTTTCGCCAGGGCGGGTGAACAACCAGGACAAACAATGAGGACAAAAATAGTGCCGGGTTGAGCCATGCATGCCGCCAATCACCGGCGAGCCTCGGTGGATGAAAAACGCTTCGGCCGGAAACAGTGCGGTCAGGGAAAATGCGCTCGACGACATTTTCTGACAGCCGACGCAGTGGCAGGCGCTGGTCATCACCGGTTGCGACCGCACTTCAAATGTCACCTGGCCACAGCGACAACTGCCAGTGACACAGTATTCGTCATTGCTCATGAGTACCTCGGTTCAGTCTGATCGGCCAGCGTTCAACGCGGCGGCAAATTCCTGGGGTGTCGGGCTTTCCGGCCAAGTGGCGACGTCGGCAGGAAGCGTCAGCCAGGGTTGCTTGTGTTTGACCCAGATATGAGCCATCGGGCTCAACGAGGAGCGATCTTCGAGCGTGCCTGCGCGCAGCACCCAGAAACCCGGGGCGGCGGTTGTGGTGTTGTAGAGCCGTGTGTGGCAAGTCGCGCACAGATAATGATGCGCAATGTGGCTCTGGTCTTCATAGGTGTATTCCAGAGTCGGCCCTTCCAGGACAAAAGCCTCACTGGGCAGCAGAGCATGCAGCGCGAAACTGCTGCCACTCCAGGTCTGGCAGTACTGGCAATGGCAGGCATAGACCGCCGCCTGAATGTCGCTGTTTGTGCGATAGGATACGGCGCCGCAACGGCAGGCTCCTGCAAGCTTCATGGGCAAATTCTCTTGTTTCAACAATAGACTCTTGATGCCGGGCATCGACCGGGTCAAGCATGCCCATTATTCAACCTGATTAAAATTGATCAAACCTTACTACCGGCTCATAGGAAATGTATGAACATCCCGCCACTTCAGTGGGAAACCCAGCGGGTTTTCCTGGCTGTTCTGCGAACAGGCAGCCTGTCGGCGGCCGCCCGCGCGCTGGGCATTGCACAGGCCACCGCGCGACGACGCATCGATTCGCTGGAGCACAGCGTAGGAACCAGCCTGTTCGTTCGCTCTCCTGCGGGATTGATGCCCACGGACACTGCTCGGGAATTGGTCGACCATGCGCAATCAATGGCATTGGCGGCCGAAGCGTTTGCCCGTGCCGCATCTGCACAGGCCAACGTGCCAGGCGGAAGAGTACGCGTGACAAGCAGTCAGCTATTGGGTGTCGAGGTGCTGCCCTCGATGCTGGGCGAGATTCGCGCTGCCCAACCCCGGTTGGCGGTTGAGTTAAGCGTTTCGAACCGACTGGAAGATCTTGCATTGCAGGAAGCGGATGTGGCCGTCCGGATTCGTCGCCCGAGCGAAGCGGCGGTCGTCACCCGCCACGTGGGCGACTTGCGTGTTGGCCTCTATGCCACGGCGCAACTGATTGAGCACCGAGGCCTCCCTCGCTGCGCAGATGAATTGACCGAATACCCCGTGATCGGTCCGGACCGCAATCTGACGGAGCAAACATTCCTCCGGGAACGGGGCTTTTTCTGTACGGGAGAGAATGCTGTCATTCGCAGCGATAACCATCTGGCTCAGTTCGCCTCACTGCGGGCGGGCCTGGGTATCGGTGTCTGCTCAAGCCAACTCGCGAAGCGTCATGGCCTTGTTCGCGTCCTGCCCGAGCTGGTGGACTTCCCGGTTGACGTCTGGGTCGCAATGCATCACGACCTCAAGCGAGTACGGCGTGTGACGTTGCTATTCGATGCACTTTCGCAATCGCTTTCACGCTTTTTGGCTGATGCCTGATTAGTGAACCGGCACCGGACAGCGACTCAAAGCGGTATTTCGCGAATGGCGGAGATCGGCCATAAGCAGACACACAGATTAATGTGTGAAGTGCACTCGACGTTTCTGCCGCCCATCACGATCTTAGGATCGCTACCACTCCTCGTCGTAACGAAATTTTACATCTCGGGGCGAAATCTCTATGATCGGGCGCTGGAGATGGCATTCCTCCACTTACCAACCGCTGCGCCCATAGCAGCTGATGATGCCTACAGACACCTGATCAAGACAGGGCTGTAGGCGTTCGCGCGCGAAATCCCCTTTTGGTCAGGCTCACGTTCCTTTGTGTGGCTGACCCCATGTCAAAACTCAGAAAACCTGAACAACTCGACCTGCTTCCCTACATCGGCAAATGGCTGGTGCTAGCCAGTGCCGTAGCGCTTCTAGCGGGATCGGCTTCCGCGCTGTTTCTGTTCTCCCTCGATCACGCGACCCAATGGCGTGAAACCCACCGCTGGGCCATCTGGCTGTTGCCCGTGGCGGGCTTTGCTGTGGGGCTGGTTTACCACCTGATCGGCAAGCCAGTGGACGCGGGCAACAACCTGCTGATCGACGAAATCCACGACCCCAAGAAAACCGTGCCACTGCGCATGGTGCCTCTGGTGCTTGCGGGCACCGTGATTTCCCATTTGTTTGGCGCGTCGGTCGGGCGTGAAGGCACTGCCGTGCAAATGGGCGGCGCGCTGGCCGATCAGATAACCCACCTGTTCCGCCTGCGCCGTGAAGATCGCCGCATCATGCTCATGGCAGGCATCAGCGCAGGCTTCGCTTCCGTCTTTGGTACGCCCTTGGCCGGAGCATTGTTCGGTCTTGAAGTGCTCGCCATCGGCCGCATGCGCTACGACGCGCTGTTTCCGTGCATGGTCGCCGCCATCGTCGCTGATCAGGTCGGGCTGCTCTGGGGCGTCGTGCACACCCACTACGTCATCGGCGAGATCGCCCCCGTGCAGTTCTGGACGGTGATAGCCGTGGTCGGCGCAGGCATCGTGTTCGGGCTGGCGGGGCTGCTGTTCGCCACCGCCACCCACACCCTTGGTGCATGGATAAAAAAGCTGATTCCCTACTCGCCGTTGCGCCCTGTGCTCGGCGGGATCGTGGTGGCAACAGCGGTGTGGGCCCTGGACGCCTACCAGTACATCGGCTTGGGCATTCCGGGCATCGTTCAGTCTTTTGCAGTGCCGGTCGCGCCCTGGGACTGGTTCGGCAAGCTGGCGTTTACGGTCGCCTCACTCGGCACAGGGTTCAAAGGTGGTGAGGTCACGCCGCTGTTCTACATCGGCGCGACGCTGGGCAATGCCCTTGCACCGCTGCTACACCTGCCGTTCTCGATGCTCGCCGGCATCGGCTTCGTCGCGGTCTTCGCTGGCGCCGCCAACACCCCGCTGGCGACCATCGTCATGGCCATGGAGCTGTTCGGCCCCGAGATCGCCCCGCTCGCCGCGATTGCCTGCATCGCCAGCTATCTGGTGTCCGGTCATACCGGGATCTATCACGCCCAGCGCGTGGGCCACAGCAAACATCGTCACGTGCTGCCCACTGATATCCGCCTTTCGGAGATCAAGACCTTTCACGCGCAACGCAACGCAACGAGCACACCAAAACCGGTCGTCGAGGACAAGCAGAAATGAATGAGTCAAAACCGAATCGCCTGACCCTGTTGCAACTGTACTTTCCAAGTGCGAGCCGTGCTCGTGTGACCCGGTTCTGGCACCGACTCAGTCCTCCTGCGCTCGCTCAACACCTGTTGAGAGTAGCCACTGCGGCGAAGATCGAGCAGGTGATTCTTCGCACCGTGACCGCAGGTTACTTACCCGGTCAGCGCCTTTCCCATCATCACCCTGAGCTGGGCGGGATGCGTCATCCCCAGTGTCTGGAGCTGCTGGATACCGAGGATCGATTACGTGCGTTTCTGAGCGATCACGCTGAAGAACTGCGCAAAGTCCGCGCAGTACTGATGCTTTGTGAGCTGCCAATTTTGGACGGCTCCATCTCACACGGGACTTCAAGTAGAAGGCGCAATTCCCCATCACCACACCCTCTGACTGGAGCACGGCAGCATGTATCGAATCTACAACGCTCGTCCAACGCCAACCTCCCATGGCTGGTTTGACGCAAACAGGCAGCTGTTGATCCGGCTGCTGTGGTGGTCTTTGCTGGTTGCCGCGATCTCCGCGAGTCAGTGGGTCTCCAGTGACGGCTGGTACAGCATTACCGAAGTGGAAGGTGCGGTGGTGGCGTCACGGGAATTGAATGAAGCGACTTGTAAAGCCGAGGTTCCTGCCACCGCCATTGCCTGCATGCCCGGTCATCAACTGCGTGCCCAACGACACTGATGATCGGGCTCACACCGGCTCCGCCCCACTCAACGATGGGAACAGATATTTTGAGACACATAGTCATGCCTGAAGAGACGCAAACATTAGCCCGACGACGCACTTCGAACGGGAGAGTCAACCCATGAAATTGCTGATGGCTAGCGTTGGGCTGGGCCTGCTGTTGGGACGGTACTTCACAGACGCCTTGCCTGACTTTGCACTGCTGTTCGTGGCAAGCATGGTGGTTGCTGCCACGATCTTTCATCACGCTGCTCACCTGAAGGAGAAGTTTCGTGCGTTGACCGCTTACTGCCTGAGCATCATGGCGGCCTCCACACAAATGTCAGAGCTGTTTCAGTTTGGTCAGGAGGGGCATTTGGGGCCGCTGGCGGGCGAAGTCCCCGAACTCATCGTCGGGGCATTTCTGGTGCCCGCTATCGCCATTGCGGCGGTTACCTGTTCATGCTGGTTCGAGCGGAGTGACGACCCCAGACCCTCAATGTCCTCGCCGATGCGACGCGCCGACAAGTACGTCGCCATTGGCCGGGAACTGTCGCTGCACGAATGCCACGCCAATTAGTAACCAGCACGAGCCGACCAGGAATCCGCAGATCACATCGCTGAGGTAATGCAGGCTGAGGAATAGCCTGCTCAAGCAAATCGCGGCGATGATCGTGGCTGACCAGATTCCGACCTCGACCCTGAAGCCTCGGGTGGGAAGTTCGCGGGCGATGATGAAGCCTATAAATCCAATGACAACAGTAGCGGCAGTCGCATGACCACTCGGAAACGATGGGTTCGCCTCGGTAATGCCTTGAAGAAAATCAGGCCTGGCTCGGTCGATCCCATATTTGACTACCCAGGTCGTCACCTCTGCACCCAAGAACGAAGTCCACAGGGGGATCAGTATTGCCAACCGGCCCATCGCCCATAGTAGCGCCGACACAATCACCATGATCACGCCCATTGAGAGGATCGTGCCCAGAGACGTGACCTGCACGAAGATCTGAAGCAGCCAGGGAGTACGAAACGGCTCGAACAGCGCATTCACCTGAGCGTCGATGGGGGCCATGCCACTCCACTTCAGTACCAGACAGGCCAGCACGAGTATGAGGCTCCCCATGATCGCGGCGGCTGACAGCAAGTGTCTGAACTCAAACCCAACGTTTGCCCCGGAACATGGCGACTTGGGCCTTTTCAAAAGCGCCGAGCGAACGATAAGCCGCCCGACAAACACCATCAGAACCACCCCGGCCAGAAAACCCACTGCGTTCGTGTTGGTGCTCATCCTTCCTCCAATGACCTGCATACGCCCCAGCGGGGACTGTGTCTGAGCGCGCGTAAAGAGCCCGTGAAATCTACATGTACGTTTCCTCATGTGCTGTTGGAGCGATAGTGATCCCCGCCAGTTATAACGTCCAAGACCTAAATACAATGCTTTCTATAAGCAGTGCCTATACCCCGCCCGCATGCATCTGGGGCCATGCCAAAGGCGGCCCGGCCGCTATGCGTTGAAACGGGGCCTGTTGATCAGTCGGATGGTGAGCTGTCCGGCAACCCTTTAACATTGATGCCAGTATTCGATCAGATGCGGGTTAAGCGGTGAGTATCAACTTCGATCTAAACGACCTGTTGGCCTTTCGCGGCGTTGTCGAGCAAGGCAGCTTCCGGCGCGCGGCCGACTCGATCCGCATCACGCAGTCTGCGCTGAGTCGTCGGATCGAGAAGCTTGAGACAGCGCTGGGCGTCAAGCTTTTCGAGCGGACGACACGAAGGGTCACGCTGACCAATGTCGGACGCGCGTTTTTGCCCCAGGTGGAACGACTGCTCGACGATCTTGATCTGGCGTTGTTGAGTGTGGGTGATGGCGGGGCCTTGCGCACCGGGACGCTGACGATCGCCTGCGTCCCCTCCGCCGCCTACTACTTCATGCCCCATGCGATCCGGGATTTCCACTCGCAGTACCCCAGGATCAAGATCAGGCTCATCGACGCCTCGGCCAATGAAGTCAGCGCAGCGGTGGCCTCGGGCGAGGCAGATTTCGGCGTGAGCTTTACAGGAAACCTGGCCCCTGAAATCGAGTTCAGTCTGCTCATGGAAGAGCGCTATGTGATCGCCTGCCGCAAGGATCACCCGATCGCCTCGAGAAGCTCGATCACCTGGGCCGAAGCCTATCAGCATGATTACATCACCCTGGATAAGTCCTCCGGAAACCGACTGGTCATCGACCGGGCGTTGCCCGCAGTCCGGTTTGCCAGGGAAAGCGTTTGCGAAGCCCGTCATGTGACGACGGTCCTCGGTCTGATCGAGGCAGGCCTGGGGCTGGCGGCAGTGCCTTCCATCGCCATGCCGGTGGCGACCCATCCCATTCTTGCCAGCGTCGCCCTCACGGAACCTGAAGTGGTGAGGCAAATGGGATTGCTCAAGCGCCGCGGGCGTACCTTGACGCCTGCGGCGCTGGCGCTGGAGCGGCTTATACGCGAACTGCCTGCGCGCTTAGCGAGGGACTGAATCCAGGCCACTGGAGCGAACGGTGACCTGAGCTTGCGGGGATGCCAGATACTCCAGAAGCCGTCTGGCTTCAGCCGGATGCTGCGCATTTTTCGGGATACCACCGGCGAAGCGGGTGACGGACTGGACGTCTTCCGGAATTTTGCCCACGAAGGTAATGCCTGGCACCGGAAGCAGTTCTGCCACTTGCTGGAATCCGAGCTCGTAATCACCCTTCGCGACGACCGAGCCCACCGGGATACGCTCGATCATCTTGCTTTTGGGCGCAAGCTGATCCTCAATCCCGAGCTTCTTGAACAGTTCGTTCTCGATGTAGACCCCACTGGCGCTGTCGGAATAGGCAACGGATCTTGCGCTGAGGAGCACCTTTTTCAATTCTGCATCAGTGGCAATGGACGGCGTACCCGCGCCAGCCTTGACGGCCATGCCGATGCGCGAATCGGCCAGTTCGACGCGCGAGTCCGGATCGACCTTGCCCTGCTTGATCAGCTCATCCAGGGCGTAGCCCACCATGATGACCACATCGGCGTGCTCCCCGCGCGCCAGTCGGTTGGGAATCGCTTCCGGCGCCTTGCCCATGGACGGACCGAGCACTGTGTTCAACGTGTTGGCGCTGCTCTTTGCATAGGCGGGAGCCAGCCCTTGATAGGCAGCCGTAAAGCCGCCCGATGTCATCACGGTCAGCTCCTCGGCGTGGGCAGCGGCGCTGAACGCCCATCCAGCCAGTAACAGCGCGTGGCAGGTTTTGAATAACGATGGCATGAGCACTTCCTTGAATTAAGCAGTTGCAAGAGATTGAGCAGACAGGCGGCGGTACAACACCAGCGTCGCGACAAACGCGCAAAGCGCGGCGAAGATCATCCAGTACGCGGGCGCTGCTTTGTCCCCCGTCATGTGAATCAACCAAGTTGAAACGGCGGGCGTGAAACCGCCGAATATCGCGGTCGCGAGGCTGTACGCCAGGGAGAAACCGGCGACCCGAACCTCCACGGGCATGATCTCCGTGAGTGCCGGAATCATTGCGCCGTTGTAGATCCCGTACAGGAAAGAGAACCAGAGCAACACCTCAAGCATGTGTGCGAAAGAAGGCGCTTGAGCCAGGAACGACAGCGCGGGATACGCCGTGATCAGGGTCAGTAACGACATGGCCGCCAGCAGCGGCTTACGCCCGAAGCGGTCGCTCAGGGCGCCACCGATGGGCAGCCAGATGAAGTTGGAAACACCCACCAGCAGCGTGACAATCAGCGCGTCGCTGGTAGAAAGCTGCAGGACCGTTTTGCCGAAGGTCGGCGCATACACGGTGATCATGTAAAACGCGGTCGTGGTCATGGCGACCATCAGCATGCCCAGGAACACAATGCTGGCATTGTTGTAGAGCGTGTTGAACACGTCCTTCATCGTCGGTCGATGGGTGCGATTCGCAAATTCTTCGGTCTCCTGCAGGCTGCGACGCAACAGGAAAATGAACGGGATGATCAGGCAGCCGATCCCGAACGGAATTCGCCAGCCCCATTGCGCCAGATCGACCGGCGTCAACCAGAGATTCAGGGCGAAGCCCAATCCCGCTGCGACGACGATGGCCACCTGTTGACTCGCCGACTGCCAGCTCGCATAGAAGCCTTTTCGGCCAGGCGTCGCCATTTCCGCCAGGTACACGGATACGCCGCCCATCTCCGCGCCCGCCGAGAACCCCTGCAATAGCCGCCCCAGCAGCACCAGCGCCGGAGCCCACAGCCCGATGCTGGCGTAACCGGGGACCAGCACGATGAGCAAGGTGCCGCTGGCCATGATTGCCAGCGTGACGATCAATCCCTTGCGACGGCCGACATCATCGATGTAGGCCCCCAGCAATACGGCGCCGAGTGGCCGCATCAGAAACCCCGCGCCGAACACGGCGAAGGTCATCATGAGCGAGGCGAATTCATTGGAGGCGGGAAAAAAGGCGGCTGCGATATGGGTGGCGTAAAAGCCGAAAAGGAAAAAGTCGAACTGTTCCAGGAAGTTTCCGGACGTGACCCGAAAGACCATGCCTGCCTTCGACGCGCCTCTGGAAGCGAGGTTTGGCTGTTGCATTGTGTTCTCCAGCGTTTTTTAGAGTGTTTGTAAGCGCTTGTAACTGGAGATTCTGTGGGAAACGGACGCATTCGATAATCGCTGAATTTTCATCTATTGATGCGCAAAAGCGATCACTGCCTGCATCGTTGTCGTTGTTTGCAAGGCCATCGGCCCACTTCGTCTGTCATCTCGCCTTGACCGTCCACAGCTGATCGATTCGGGTGGTGAAGCTTTGGCTCATCAGGTCCCGGCGCATGGCCCATCCCGGGTCTCGAGGCACGCTGGCGACCCGCAGCGTGCCGCGGCCCCAGCGGCCGTTGATGCCGTCCAGCACACTCATGATTCGGCTGGCAGCCTGCGTCTGGACGTGGGCGAACAGGTCGTCGGTGAACTCGCCAGGCTGGCGCAGATCCATGAGCAGGACCTCGGCCTTGCTGTATTTGTAGCCCGGGCGGAAGACTCGATCGACGGCCTCGGTCGCACGTTTCGTCATCAGGCGAACATCGTTGGTGGGGTACGGCAGTTCTATCAGCGCGCCATTGGCGTACCGGGCCTCTTGCATATTGAACATGCCGGTACGGATGCTCACGCGGATCGTCTTGCAAAGCGAGTTCTGCGCCCGGAGCTTTTCCGCCGCCCGATGCATATAAGTGGCCACCGCTTCCTTGATCGGCGCGATCTCGGTCAGGCGCTCGCCGAACATCCGGCTGCAGCAGATTTCCTGCTTGGGCACGTCCGCCTCAGCCAATTCCAGGCAGGAAGTACCCGCCAGCTCCCGCGCGGTTTTCTCGATCACCACGCTGAACTTCTGGCGAAGCGTCCAGGCGTCCGACCTCGCCAAATCCATCGCGGTTTTGATCCCCATCACGTCCAGGTGAGCCTTCATCCTTCTGCCGATGCCCCAGACCTCCCCTACGTCAGTGTTGCGCAAGGTCCAGTCGCGCTTGAAGGCCTCGCAAATGTCCACCACGCCGCCGGTCTTGTCGAGAAGACGCTTGGCCGTGTGATTGGCGAGCTTTGCCAGGGTCTTGGTGCGGGCGATGCCCACCCCGACGGGAATGCCGGTGCGCTTGTAGATGGTCGAGCGAATCTTGCGTCCAAACGCCGTCAGGTCGCCGGGAATGCCGGTCAGGTCCGCGAAGGCTTCGTCGATGCTGTACACCTCCAGCGCCGGCACCATCGACTCGATGATCGTCATCACTCGCTCGCTCATGTCGCCGTAGAGCGCATAGTTGCTGCTGAACGCGACCACGCCGTTGCGACGCAGATGGTCTCTGATCTGAAAGTACGGCTGCCCCATTTTCACGAAAGGCTTGGCGTCGTAGCTGCGCGCGATGACGCAACCGTCGTTGTTCGACAGCACCACGATGGGCGTCTTCGCAAGATCAGGCCTGAAGACCCGCTCGCAGCTGGCGTAGAAACTGTTGCAGTCGATCAGCGCGAAGACCGGCTCAGGGTTTGTCATGATCGCGAACGCTGTATTTCACCACGCCCCAGATCACCAGTTCGTCGCCCTCCATTACGTGGCGCGGCGGGTATTTCGGATTCTCCGACATCAGGATCAATTCGTTCTCACGCCTGTGCAGCCGCTTGCACAGCGGCTCGGTGTTGAGCGCGGCGATGACGATGTCGCCATGTTCAGCGTCGAGACTGCGATCGACGATCACGATGTCGCCGTGATAGATACCGGCACCTTGCATGCTGTCTCCGTCGATCTTCACCAGGTACACATGGGGCGCACGGATGTCGAAAAGCTCGTCCAGCGATATATGCTTTTCGATGTGATCGGCGGCAGGCGACGGGAAGCCTGCCGGAACGTGGAACGAGTAGAGCGGCAGTTTTTCGCCGCCCGCCGAAAGTGGCCCGAGAAAGGTGATGCTCATGTTGCAGCCTTGTGCAGGATAACTGTATGTATATACAGTTAACGATTTACGCCGCTTGCGGTCAATCTTATGCGCATGACATTTCGACGGGTGACAGGCCTGGATGAGCCGCACCAGTAACGTGAGGAGAGAATACGTTGAGCCATGAACCGCAATCGCGACTGTTTTTCGCCCTGGGTTGCCCGCCGGCGCTGAGGAAGTCTATCTCTCAATGGCGAACAGCGTTGTCGCTGCGCGGCGGTCGTCCGGTGCCCACCGCTAACTTTCACCTCACGCTGCTGTTTCTGGGATCCGTCGACAAGGCGCAGATCCCGCAGATTTGCGCCGCCGCAGCCAGGATCAAAATGCCGGGAACACCGCTGACAGTGGTTCTCGACCGGCTGGATGCCTGGCGTCAATCGAAAGCGCTGGTGCTCACGCCCGAGGAAGCCCCTCCCCAGCTGCTGCGCCTGTCCTACGCGCTGGAACAGGCGATGCTGGCTTTCACGAGCGATCAGAAGCACAAGGAATTTCGCCCGCACTTGACGCTGACACGTGACTATCAGGGCTCGGTGCCGGAGGCGGAAACTCCTTGCGAATTCGTGCTGCGAGCGGACCGCTTCACGCTTTACGAATCCCATAAAGGCCAGTACCGCGTGGTGGCGCAGTGGCCGCTGCTTCCGGTTGCCTAGGCCGGTTGACGGACAGGTTCTGCGCGCCAGTGCCTGCCCAGCCACTCGGCGGTCTGTTCCAGGGGGATGGGTCTGGAGACCAGATAGCCTTGAACGAATGAACAGCCCAATGCCTTGAGCACCTCAAGTTCTTCCAAACGCTCCACGCCCTCGCTGACGCACTCGAGTGCCATGTCGGCGCTCAATGCGATCAGTGATTTGACGATCTTGTAGCTGGCGGCATTGCCTTCGATCCCACTGATGAACGTGCGATCGATCTTGAGTTTGGTCAGCGCCAGGGCATGAAGCTGACTCAGGCTGGAATAGCCGGTGCCGAAGTCATCCAGGGAGACGCCGCAGCCCAGCTCGCGGAACGCGTTGATCGCACAGCGGGCCTGATCCAGATCCTGTATGACGGCCGTTTCGGTGATTTCGAAGTCCAACCGGTGCGGCGCGAAACCGCTGCGCTCAATGACGCCGATGATCTTGATCACGGCGTCCCTGGAGCCGCAGTCATGGGCTGAAAGGTTGAACGAAAGCCGAACATCGTCGGGCCAGAACGAAGCACCGGCCAAGGCTTTCTTCAGCAGCGGCAGCGTCAGCCGGTTGATGAAGCCGATGCGCTCGGCCACCGGAATGAACAGGCCTGGCGCCACAGGTCCCAGATCGGGGCTGACCCAGCGCGCCAGCGCCTCGAACGCCACTGTTCGCCCCGTGTGGACGTCGACGATGGGCTGAAACACCAGATCGAACTCTTCGACGATGTTGGCCCGTCGCAACCCCTGTTCGGTCGCGCCGTCGCGCTTGAGGTCGCGGTAGTGCGCCGTCGAAAACAGACACAGTGTCCCGGCGCCCGCGCGCTTGCTGTCGTACAGCGCGTAATCGGCGAATTCGTAAGCTTCCACGGCATCGCTGGCCATGTCCGGAAAGATCACCAGCCCAAGGGAGGCGCTGATCGCGATCTGGATGTTGCCGATGATGAAGGGCTCGCGCAGCGCGTCGCTTATGCGGTCGCCCACGGCGATCAGGTCCTGCTCTGACTCGACGTGCTGAACCAGCAGGCCGAACTCATCGCCGCCGAGCCGCGCCAGTTGCACATCCGCCGTCACAAATTCCAGCAGACGCTGCCCGACCTGAAACAGCAGCTTGTCCCCTACCCTGTGCCCATAAACATCGTTCACCGGCTTGAAGCCATCGAGGTCGATGAGTCCAATGGCCAGTTTCGCCCCGTCCAGCCGAGCTTGCGCCAGGCCCTGATCGAGCAGCGAGAAAAACCGTCGCCGATTCGGCAATCCGGTCAGGCTGTCTTCGTTGGCGAGCCGCTGGTTTTCTTCGCTGAGTTTTTCCGAGCGGGCCTGGGTGTTCACCAACCGCGTGAAGTCCTGATACTGGTCGTGCATCACCAGGATCATCGCCGCGGACACCAGCAGCACGTTGATCGCCATGGCGGTGTAAGTGGGGTTGCCCGCCGCCAGAAAAAACACCACGAATGCCAGGTTGACCACCACCGTGGTGGTCAGCGCGGCGGAGCGCAAGTGCATCAGACAGAAGATGCAGGCGATGACGGTTATCGCCATGTAGAACGCGACGTGGGAACGGGTATAGCTGTCCCCGTACGGGAAAAGGGCCAACGCCCAGGCGGTGAAACTCAGGGCGATGAAGAACGCCAGACGGTTGGTGCGCGTGAGTGTCTTGAAAACCCGTTCGGGTGTGGCAGGCACGCTTCGCAAGCGCCACCACATCAAGGCGCGCCCACTGCCCAGCAGTGTCAGCGCAGCCGGTACATAAAGCGCAAGCCAGCGCGGCGCAATGGTGTAGTGCGTGGCAGCCAGGGCCAAAGTGTTGATCAGCAGAATCGCGTACATGATCGGCAACTGCCGGGACAGCGCGACGTACTGAGCTTTCAGTAAGCGGGGATTGTCGCGCTGCACCGTGATCAACGGCCTCAGACGGTGCAAAAAGGAACTCTTCATGGTTGATGCTCAAGCGCTCACGAAATCACGAGAATGCTGTTGGTCACAGCAGTAAAGCGCTTATTACGCCTGCCTTATCCATCGGCCATGGATGGCATTTCTGAATACCGCTCATAGCATTAAATGGGGAGCAAAGCTTTGAACGGCGCGGCCTGCAGCATTCTCAGCCGATAAAATGGCGACGAGTTACGCGCGTCGTGTCAGCGCGTCTGACCGCGTCGCAGAGCGGTCCGGGCACGATCATCATGCCCGTTGCAGTCCGCTGATCCCGGCAAGTGCGGCGTCAGGTCTTCGGCCAACCAACAGCGCTGGCGTAACCTGCTAGATTCAATGGGAGTCAGTTGCCTGAACATCTGTTTATTCCCAGGCAGATCGTCAAGGAATGTCAGTCGTGTGCCGTTGATACGTTGTTTCCCGCTGCAAATGGCTCATACCTTCATTAACGAGAGGGATGACTCATGAAAGCCATTTACGTTGCGGTATTCGCAGCACTGCTGATCGGCTGCGCGTCCGACGGACACAATCCGGTAAAGGACGCGCACTCGCCACCGCCAACCGGCGCCAGGCAACTCAGCGGCACCGAAATCTCCGGTCAATTCATTGGCCGCCCCCATCAGAGCGTGACCTCAAGCGGACAGACGTTCACCGAGGTGCTGTCGCCCGACGGCAACGCCAGGATTCAGATCAGCGGCAATCCCGAAGCAACCGGGAAATGGAAGATCACCGGCGACGTCATTTGCGTGACGTATTCGGCCTACGGCGAGGAATGCAACATTGTGAAAGCCGACGACCACGGTTTCTGGTTCGTCGACACCGCCAAGGGCACCACCAATAACCAGTTTCCTCGGTAAATCCGGCACGCCATAGCGCGTCCGCTCGGGGTTCATGCCCGCTGAATCCCGGGCCGGGTCTGCGAATGCAGCGTTCGCCTCCAGATAGCTGCATGCCCGCCACGCGCCGGATGATTGCGTCCGGCGCGAAGACCCAGTGGATTGTTCCGTCCCCTGAACACTGATTTCAGCGCCGCCCCGTATATGGCTATGCGCGGGCTCGTTACAGTCTCTCCGTCCCGATTGGACTCCCATTGCCACTCACCCGCCGGCGCGCCAATAAGCCCTGCCCAGAGCGGTTTCGGCGTGGCGGCGCGGCAGGTGCACGAGTGTCATCACGCGGTGGGGTGCGAGCCGTTCTTCAATCGACGATTACGTCGTCCCTGCAAACAGAGGTGATCATGAAGCTGTATTTTTCTCCGGGCTCCTGCGGGTTGTCCCCACAGATCGCGTTACGCGAGGCCGGGCTGGATTTCGATCTGGTCAAAGTGGATTTCAGCACCAAGCAGACCGCTGAAGGCGATTACTACGCGGTCACGGCCAAAGGCTTTGTCCCGGCGCTGCAATTGGACGACGGCGATGTCATCACCGAAGGCGCCGTGATCCTGCAATGGATCGCTGATCAGCGTCCTGAGCGTCAACTGCTGCCCGCACCTGGCACCCGCCAGCGCTACGAGGCCATGGAATGGTTGAACTACGTCGCGACCGACCTGCACAAAGGCATGGCCGTGATGTTCTCATCGTTCGTGGACGCCGATTCCAAGCGCCGTTTCGCCGAGGGCAATCTGGCGAACGTGTTCGCGAACATCGACGGGCATCTCTCAACACACGATTACCTGCTGGGGGACCGGTTTTCCCTGGCCGACGCCTACCTGTTCAACGTGCTGACCTGGCCTTCACGGGTGAACATCGACCTCTCGGGTTACGCTCATATCCAGCAATTCCTCGGGCGCATGGAGCTGCGTCCGGCCGTACGCGCAGCCCTCATTGCTGAAGGACTTCGTGCCGCGTAGCTGACCAACCGACGAACCGGAGGACCTTGACCTTCACTCCTCACCTTGCGTCGCCACCGACGATGGTGCTCGGCGCAAGGTGCTGGTGTTGCCGAACAACTCGGCGACCCAGTCGATGAACACGCGCACTTTCGCCGAAAGGTGACGGTTTTCCGGGTACACCGCGTACACCGGCAGTGGCTCGTTGACCCAATCCTCCAGCACGACCATCAGACGCCCGTCCTTCACCAGAGGCGCCATCAGAAAACTCGCCATCTGCACGATGCCCAGTCCGGACAGCCCTGCCGCGGTGCAGGCGTAACTGTCGCTCAGGGCAATGTGGCTGGACAGCGCCACCTGCACACGCTCACCCGCTCGCGTGAAATACCAGTCGAACATCTTGCCGGTGCGTGCGGAGAAATAGTTGACGCAGCGGTGACGGGCAAGATCGCTGGGGTGCAGCGGGCGACCATAGCGTTCCAGATAGGCCGGTGAGGCGCAGGTGGCGTACTGCATGGCGCCGACGCTTCGGGCGATCAATCGGGAATCCGCGAGCTGGCGACCGCCGCGTATGGCGCAGTCCACCCCTTCTTCGAGCAGCTCAACCGGGCGGTCGCTGCAGCCCAGTTCCAGGCAGATGTCGGGGTAGCGTTGAAAAAAATCCGGCAGCGCCGGAATGATCACCTCGCTGGCAAGGCCCGTGGGTGCATCGACCCGCAGACGACCTGACGGGCTCAGTCGGTTTTGCGAGACGGCGTCTTCCGCATCCCGCACCTGCGCCAGAATGCGCAGGCAGCGCTCATAGAACGAAGCGCCGTCGGCGGTGACGCTGACGTGGCGGGTGGTGCGGTTCAGCAGCCTGACCGAAAGCGATGCTTCCAGGGACTGGATGAGGGTCGTCACTGTCGCCTTGGGCATCTTCATGTTTTCGGAGGCACGGGTGAATCCACCCGAGTCCACGACCTGTACGAAGACTTCCATTGCCAGCAATTTGTTGAACACGGCCCCTCCTCCTTCGGTCCCTCGCGGGATGACTGCTTTGGCCAGCAGTCGCCCAATGTGCCATCGAGTCGGGGCGAAGACCATGCCCCTCACGCACCTTGGGCAATGAGCAGCTCGCGCAGTTGTGCAACGTCCTTGAGTCGCTCCAGATGGTTGATCTGCTCGATCAGACGCTCGCCGCGATCCTGACCAATCACCGGAACGATCAAGTCACGGACCTTGTTGTTTACCGCCTCCACGCTCAAGGGGTTTTCCTTCGTACCGGACGGAAAACGGGTGTAATGCGTAACGGTCCGGCCATCGGTCATCGTCACGCTGACCTTGGCACCGCGCGGGGCTGCGGGGTCGTCCAGCGCGGGATCGGCGAACACCTTGATCTTGCTGCGTTGCGCGACCAGCCCGGGGTCATGCATCAGCGCGGCATCGTGGCTGTCGACGAACGACACCTGACCTTTGACCAGCGCCACGGCCACCATGTGGGCACAGTTCACGTCCGGCATGGCGCTGTCACCGACGATGCCGACCGCATCGCTCGGCACCCTGACTTCGATGCTCCGAACGTTGTCCGGGGTCAGTCCATGGGCCTTGCGCAAGGTGAGGATGGCGTCGAGGGGCGACTGGATCGGGTAGCCGACCGAGTACGTCTTGATCGCGGTTTCGACCACGAAGAAACGCTTGCCGAGGCCGTCCACCATCTGCTCCGGCCGGGGCTGGGTCGAGAGCGCAATCAACAGATTGTGAGTGCCGTCCAGCACGTCGGCGACGCCCGTCATGCCGGCCTGGACCATGCTCACCGCCTGAACCCCGTTACGCGCCCCCATGCCGGCAAAATCGAATGCCTTTTCGATATGGTCATGGTCTTTGACCCAGCTCCAGATGCCCGACTCCTGCTGCGCGGCATAGGACAAGGCATAACAGGTGTTCAGCGCGTCCAACTGGGCCAGCGATGCCGCCCCGGCGACCGCGCCAAAGGTGGCCGCGGTGCCCTCGGCGCTGCGATGCGAACCCCTGACCAGATCAGGCCCGAGCGCCATCAGCAAACGGCAGCCCGTGTCATACCCCAGCGCCACCGCGCGCATGAACGCCTCGCCGCTACTGTGGCGCGACTCGCCCATGGCCAGCGCAGCAGGCACGACCGAACTGCCCGGGTGGGCTTTGGTCACCGGTTCGAAGTCATCGGTTTCATCGGAGTGCGCGCACATTGCATTGGCCAGTGCCGCGTTGATGGCAGTGGTACGAAACCCCGACCCGACGACAGAGGCCTGCTCCGTGCCGCCCTGGCCCGCGACGTAGCGAAGGGCAAGTTGGCCCGGGCGCATCTGCGAACCGGAAATCATCGCGCCGAAGGTATCCAGAATGTGGTTCTTGCAGGCCACCGCCACGGCGTCCGGCAACGGAAGATCCCGAGAGGCGACAATGTAACGGGCAAGCTGCGCCGTGATGTCGCCGGTTTTTTCCGACGCCAGCAGCGCTCCGCAGGGCGTCAGTCCGACCGCAAGCAGTGCACCGCCTTGCAGCACCCGGCGACGGGACCACGATAATGTGTTCATGGAGCCTCCAGTGTCCCGTCGTGATGGACGCGGGACGATTATTGTCATGGGAGATGAAACGGCACCGCGCTGGAAGGCTCAGGCCTTTGAGGTCGCCGCCTTGGCAATCTCGGCAGCCGAGGCCAGCGACTCGACATTGCGACACAGCTGGATGAGGTGCTCAGCCTGAGTCTGCGACAGGATGTCTTTGGCCAGATCGAGGAATTTTGCGTCCAGTTGCTGATCCGTCATGGGCACTTCGACGCTGCCGATCGCGTGCTCGATAAATTTGTGCAGCGTACGTCCGTCGTTGAGGGTGATGGTCATGTCGACCTGCTCGGGCTTGATCGCGGGGTCGATGGTCGCCACCACCCGATCGCGCAATTTAACGACCGTCGGATCCTGCACCGCCTGATCGCTGTATTGGCGCTCGCCCGCGGCGCCCTGAACGATCGCAACGGCAACGGAGTGGTAAATGCTGAATTTGCCCTCCAGACCGATCTTCGGGGTTTTCTTGCCCGTCAGCTCGATCACGAGCGGGTGAACCTTCAAGTCGACTCTGGCGATCTGGTCAGCGGTCAGCTTGTATTCGTTGCGCAACTGGATGGCCGCATCGAGGGCCGGGTGGATCACGATCCCGCAGGCAAAGGGTTTGTAGGTATTGAGCGCGGACTCGTAGTGGCTGCCCAATCCGTCGGTGATCTGAGTGAAATCCTGCTTGGTGCTGATGGTGTGCGCCCAGCCACGTTTCGCCTCGATCATCATCTCCGAGCTGGTGTAGTTCTGGGCGGCCAGCAAGGCTGCGAACAGACCGTTGCTCGCTGCCCGGCCAGGGTTGAAGCTTTTGTTCATCGATCCGAATGACTCCCGCAGCCCGACCGGCTGCGAGGCCGCCAGCCCCAGTGCCCAGACCATCTGCTGCTCAGTCAGCCCAAGCAGCTTGCCCGCCGCCGCGGCAGCACCGAACACCCCGGCGGTGCCCGTGATGTGCCAGCCCACATCGTAATGTTCCGGGTAAACGGAATTGCCGATCCGGCACTCGGTTTCAACGCCCAGAACCAAGGCGTTGAGAAACGCCTTTCCAGACACCGGCCGATACTCCGAAAGGGCCAGAATCGCCGAAACCACTGGCCCGGCCGGGTGGATGATGGTTTTCAGGTGCGTGTCGTCGAAGTCGAAAATGTGGCTGGCGACGCCATTCAGAAACGCCGCGTTCATGATGTCGAACCGCTCGCTGCGCCCCAGCAGACTCGCTTGTTCTGGCCCCGAAAACGGTTTCAGCGCAACGATCGCTCGCTCAACCGTCTCATGATGGGAGCCACCGACCGCAACACCGACCCAGTTCATCAGCGTGCGGCAGCCTTCCCTGCGCACGTTGGCGGGCAGATCCTCATATCGGGCCTTCACCAGGTAGGCGGCGAGGATCCGGGTGACGTCTTTACCCTCCGAAGCGTTCGCGCCACCGGCGACAGCCGTTGAGTTGGACGCACCCGATGCCTTGGGCTCAGCCGAAAATGCCAGGCCCGGGGCGGCTGCGGCGACGGACCCAATGGCGCCAGCCTTGAGCAGTGTGCGGCGGTTGAAAGAATTCATGGATGCTCCTGTGCTTGTCATTATCTGGATGCATGTGCTTTCACGCAGCGATGATCATGACGCACAACTTCTGCTAAGTTAATTGCAATAATGTTGGGTACTTATGCATGGTTAACATGAATGTGGAGATGGGAGATCTGCGCGCGCTGGTGGCCGTGGCGGAGCTTGGAAGCTTCAGTGCTGCCGCCAGAGAGCTGCATCTGTCGCAGCCCGCGTTGTCCAGACGGATCTCGAAACTGGAGAGCAATCTGGGCGTGCGACTGCTGGAGCGGACGACCCGCCGCGTCGAGCTGACGGCCACCGGACGCGAGTTCGCCCGTAAAGCGCGTCAGGTGGTCAACACGTTCGACGAGTCGTTCATGGGGATAAAAGAAGGCACGAGCACCCTGCGCGGTGAGGTCACTGTCGCTTGCGTGCCGACCGCCGTGCATCACTGCCTGCTGACGGTACTGACCGAATATCAACGGCTGTACCCGCGCATTCTGGTCCGCGTGCTGGACGAAGGCGCCAGTGACGTGCTGTCCACGGTGGCGCGCAACGAGGCCGACTTCGGCATCAACTACATCGGTGTGCAGGAAGCGAATCTGGAGTTCGTCCCGATCTTCAAGGAGCGATTCGTGGTGGCCTGCCGTCGTGACCATGCGCTGGCGTCCCGGCGTTCGGTCACCTGGGCGGAGCTGACCCGGCACGACTACATCGCAGTGAGCAAGGCCAGCGGCAACCGTTTGCTGCTGGACCTGGCACTGGCGGACGTTCCCGACCTGCCCACGGCCATCTGCGAAGCCCGGCACGTCCGGACTGTGGTCGACATGGTGGCCGCCGGTCTGGGCGTCGCGGCGGTTCCGCAACTGGCGATTCCGCCTCACCTGATGCGCTCGGAATTATGCGCCGTGCCGTTGATCAAGCCCGTGCTCAACCGCACCAGCGGGCTGATCAAGCGCCGCGGACGCGTGCTCTCTCCAGCCGCCGAGCGCCTGTACCAGATGATCCTGTCTTCGACCGCGAACGGTCAGGAAGCCGCCGGCGATCGATGATCCAGCGCAAATCGCCTCGTTCACCGAGCATCGGCACCTGTGCTGATGTCTACCGAATCGCACCCGTTTCGGTGGTCTGATGCAGCCTGGAAGCCTCCTGTAAGGATTGATGATGCGTGGACGCAAACCCATGAGACCTTCGACAGCCGATCCCGGCCGCGAAGGCCTGGCGTTGAACAGTGGCAACAGCGCGACGGTCTTTCGACTGACCTTGAGCTTCATGCTGCTCATGGTGATTTCATTCCTGGCCGTCGAGGGGTGGAGGTCCTGGAGGGACTACCGGCATGCGTATGCGTCCGCCCAGGACTCCGCCAGAAACCTTGCCCAGGCCACGGCGCAACACGCCGAAGATGCCGTCCGCCAGGTCGATGTGCTGACCGCCGAGTTGCGCGAGCGCGTCGAGGGCGACGGGCTCGGCAACATCGATGTTCCCCGGATCCGCGCCCTGCTCGACCAGCAAACCAGGATCATGCCGCAGCTTCAGGGCTTGTTCATCTATGCGGCGAACGGCGACTGGGTCGTGACCAATCAGTACATCACCCCCGAAACGGCCAATAATGCCGACCGTGAATATTTCGCCTTCCACCGCACCCATCCCGGGCGAGAGATTCGCATCGGCAACGTTGTGAAAAGCCGCTCCTCGCGGGAGCTGGTCATTCCCATATCCCGTCGGCTGGACAACCCCGATGGATCGTTTGCCGGCGTGCTTCTCGGCACCATCAAGGTCAGCTATTTCCTCGACTATTACGGGGATTTCAAGATTGATGACAAAGGCGCGCTGGTGCTGGCGATGCGCAGCGGCGAAGTGCTGGTCAGGCGCCCGTTCGTGGCCCCGACGACAGACCGCAGCCTTGCGCAGAGCGAGATTTTCACCCGCTATCTCCCGTTTTCGAACGAAGGTGTCGCCGAGGTCAAGGCGGTCATCGACAACACCTACAGGCTATATGCCTACAGAGCGCTGACGTCGTATCCGCTCGTCGTGGAAGCGGGCCTTTCGCGGGAGTCTTTCGTGGGGCCATGGCGCCATGATCTGTTCAAGACCGGCATGGTGCTGCTCGTGCTCATCGCCGGACTCAGCGGTTTCGGGGTGTTGGTGCTGACCCAGCTGCGTGCGCGCATCGAACTGGAGGAGCAGATCCGCATTGCGCATCAGACGGTGCACGACATGGCGCTGACAGACAGCCTGACGGGCCTGGGGAATCGTCGAAAGCTGGATATCGCATTGGCACAGGAGCTGGAACGGGCGCGGCGCCAAGGCACGCCTCTGGCGCTGATCATGCTGGATGTCGATTACTTCAAGCGCTTCAACGACCGCTATGGCCACCCTGCCGGTGACGAGTGTCTGCGCCAGGTGGCGTCGGCCATCCGACAAGCCCTCAAGCGGCCAGCGGACCTGGCGGTGCGTTACGGCGGTGAAGAGTTCACGGTGCTGCTGCCGGACACGGATGCCCACGGCGCCGGGCAGTTGGCCGAGGAGATATTGCAAGCCGTTCGGGCGCTGGACATCGAACATGCCGATCATCCGCTCGGCAGGGTGACCGCAAGCGCGGGCGTCGCCTGCGGCACACCGGCCAGGGACGGCACCACGCCGGCAGGCCTGATCAAGTCGGCGGATGCATTCTTGTACGTTGCGAAGAACGGCGGCCGGAACCGGTGGTGTTCCGAGGCGGCCAGCAGTGTGCTGGATTACGAAGCGCCGTAGGCCTGACGTCGGCTGCAGTCGAAAAACGCAGTCCGGCCCGCACGCTGAACCCACCGACGCCGCAGCGCTTCATACGCTTCCATGGGGCGCGAGATGTTCACTCAGGTAGTCCAACAGGACGCTCACCTTCGGCAACGATTCGCGGGTCTTGAGCCAGACAAGGTTCATCGGCAGACCTTCCGTTGCAAGCTCGGGCAGAACCTCAACCAGGCGCCCCTCATCGAGATGCCCCTGAACCAGCCAGGTAGGCAATTGCGCAATGCCATAGCCCGCCAGTGTTGCCGACACTTCGCCTTCGCCGTCACCCACCGCAATGCGGGGATGGATGACGCGTCGCTCCTGATCGCCCGGCAGACGGCCCTTGAGAAACCACGGGCCAACCTGCCCATCCGTGAGCCCATATGCGATGCAGTGATGGTTCTCCAGTTCCGTGACTGAACGCGGCGTACCGAACTCACTGAGGTAACGCGGTGCCGCGCAGAACACCAGACGCTGGGCGCCTATGAACCGGTGGCCAAGACCGGAATGCCAGGCGTCCGGCCCACCGATTCGAACGACGATGTCGATCCCCTCATGGACCGGATCGACAAAGCGATCCGAGAAGGAAATGTGCGGGTGAAGCGACGGATACGCCCGACCGAACTCGAGTATCAACGGCAGCACGTGCAGGCGTCCGTAGGAAGCTGGCAAGTCGATCCGCACCCGACCATGGGGCTCATGCCGGTCAGAAGCGATCTCCAGCTCCGATTCCTCAAGGTCAGCCAGCACGCCGGTGCAGGTGCGGTAATACTTGACGCCCGCCTCGGTCAGAGAAAGCCGTCGGGTGGTCCGGGCGAACAGGCGCTGTCCCAATCGCTGCTCCAGCCGGGCGACGCTCTTGCTGACCGCCGATGCCGTCAGATTCAGGCGCAGCGCGGCACTGGCGAAGCTGCCCACATCAGCGACCGTGACGAACACATCGATTCCTTTAAGCCGCTCCGAAGAATACATGGCACCTCTCGATTACTGAATCCAGTTCCGCATGACCGATCATTTATATCCCGGATGAGACGGCAAATCTCTAATAGGCTATGCCAAAATCCCTTGGAGCGTCACCTTTCATGCATCCCTCGACCACAGAAGCGGTGGCAGCGCCCTCCGCTTTCGCGCGATCCGCCGTTCAGATCCTCATCATGGCGGTCGCCGCCTTCATCATCGTCACCACCGAGTTCCTGATCGTCGGGCTGTTGCCGGCGATGGCGCGCGACCTCAACGTCTCGGTGGCCGTAGCCGGTCAGGTGGTCACGCTCTTCGCGTTCACCGTGATGCTGTTCGGGCCTGTCCTCACAGCCAGACTGGCGGGCGTCGAACGCAAGAAACTGTTCACGCTGATCCTGCTGGTTTTCGCGGCGTCCAACGTGCTTGCCGCGTTGTCGACCAACATCTGGGTAATGGCGCTGGCGCGGTTCATCCCTGCGCTCGGCTTGCCGGTCTTCTGGGGAACCGCCAGCGAGACCGCCGGGCAACTCGCAGGTCCCGGTAACTCTGGCAAAGCCGTCTCGCGGGTTTATCTGGGCATCTCCGCCGCGCTGGTCTTCGGCGTGCCGTTGGGTACCGTTGCGGCTGACTCCCTCGGATGGCGCGGCAGCTTCTGGGTGCTTGCCGTCATCTCGTTGATCATCGCGGCGCTCATGCAGCTTTGCATGCCCACGCTCCCCTCGTCCCCGCAGAAACAGCAAGGCGAGAAACAGACCGACATCCTCAAACAGCCACGTTTTCTCGCCCACATTCTGCTGTCGGTGCTGACGTTCACAGCGATGTTCACGGCCTACACCTACCTGGCCGACATCCTGCAAAGCCTGGCCGGCGTTCCGGCAAACCAAGTGGGATGGTGGCTGATGGGGTTCGGCGCCGTGGGCATGATCGGCAACCACTGGGGCGGAGCGCTGGTGGATCGCTACCCGCTTGGGGCGATGGTCTTGTTCCTGATCGTGCTGGGCGTCGGCATGACCGCCGCCGCGCCTCTGGCGGCCAATCATCCCTGGCTGATCTGCGCGCTGGCAGTATGGGGCGTGGCGTACACGGCACTCTTCCCCATCTGCCAGGTCCGGGTGATGCAGGCAGGCGCGAAAGCCCAGGCGCTCGCGGCGTCGCTGAACATTTCGGCGGCAAACGCGGGTATCGGGCTAGGCGCAATCCTCGGCGGTCTGGGCATCGGCCAATTCGGCCTCGGCGCACTGGGCTGGATCGCGACGGTGATTGCAGCGATGGCGGTCGTCATCGCGCTGCTCATGATGCGCAAGCGCTAGGGCCGCACCTCATTACCAGCGGAACGCCGTCGAAGACACAGGGGCATCGGCCTCCTGTGCTTCCAGCCCGGCGGCGTGTCCGTGGTTATGCGACTATGGCTTGCACTGATTAACGATGGCAAATCTGCGAGGTGGCGAGATGACGATCACTGCGCCTGGCAAACCCATGGGAACCCGCGATGATCAACCAGCCCTCCTGCTCTGCCCCGCTCCTGCAAACCGGCGAAACGGTGGTGCTCTTCGATGGCACCTGCAAGCTGTGTAACGGGTGGGCGAAATTCATCATTCAACATGACCGTCCGGGCCGGATTCTCCTCGCGACGGTGCAATCATCCCAAGGCCAGGCGCTGCTCAAATGGGCCGGGCTGCCAACCGATCAATTCAACACCGTGGTGCTGATTACTGACGACCGGTTCTTCGTTCGCTCTGACGCGATGTTCGAAATCCTCGCTCGCTTGCCGCCGCCGTGGCCCTGGCTCAGGGTAGCGAAATGTGTTCCGCGCAAGGTCCGCGACTGGATGTACGACAAAGTCGCGCTGAATCGCTACCGTCTGTTCGGCAGGTACGACAGCAGCCGCACGCCGCCCTCCGACCACCCGAAACGCTTTCTGAGACGGTAAGCGCCTTTTGGCAACCTCGTAAGCATGCTTGATGGTCAAAGCGTGCTCTCAGTCCGCGGCGCAGGCCGTCAATTACCGTTGAGACCCGCGTCCCGGGTGAGCAAGCGCTTCTTCCACTCGTTTTCGAGCTTGGTCATTTGTTTTTCACCGGTATGTTTGTCTGCAATTTCCAGGATCGAAAAGTAGAAGCCGTTGCTGAAGATCGCGCCCTTTGCTTTCTCAAGTGCTTTAAGCCTGACATTGCCACCGTGCCCTCCGTGAGCATACGTCGCCCATCGAGACCAAATGCCGTCCTCTCCCGTCGCGCTTCCTACGTAAAGCATGTGGTGCTCACGATCCGAGATGAGGTACACACCTGCAACGCTGCTCAAGGCAGCTTTCCAGGATTCAAGTTGTTCTTTGACGATCACCTTCAGGGTGCTGTGGCTGATATCGACAGCCTTGAAACCGGGGAAGTCGCCTACGGTCAGGCGTTTGGGGCGAATGGAATGAACTCGCATGTCCGGGACGACTTTGTCTGCATAGACATAAGCTTGGCGGCCGGCGCGTGCGTACTCGAGGATCAGCCTGCCCTCGAGTTCTTCGAACCCTTCAAGGTGGCGGTAGGTGTATTGCCACTTGGTTCTTTTGCCTTCCGGCCTGGCCTTTGGCACCAACTGGTCGTAGACGCCCGCAAAGAGCCAACGCTTCGTGCCAGGGATCTGGATCAGGCTGATCAAATACTGACGGCTGAAATTTTTGGCATTCTGATAGGACTGCCACCTGTCGAATGTGCCCGCGATAAACTGATCGATAGGCTCTTCAACTTGGTTGAATCCGGCCAGATGGAGCTTGGCTTTTTTCAAGTCGAGCTCGGGCATGCAATGCCGCAACAAGGTTATAAACACGCGTCAGATTCCATTCAGTCGTGGGAAATCGCCAGCGCTCCGGGGAGGATGACGCCGGCTTTCTATCAAGAAGGATTACGGCTGGACGCCTTTGATCTTCTCAAGTCGCATCTGGTAACCGTTGCCTGGCTGGGTGACAGTCTCCGTCTCAACGGTCTGGACGACCCGGCCTTCCCCATCCTTGGTGACAGTGATGCTTTTGCTGTAAGCCGTCTGGACACAGCCAGAGAGCGCGGTGACCGCCAGCAGCAGACATGCGATGTTCAGTTTCATGCATTGATTCCATATCAAATTTGGGCGGCGCAGCTTACAACCAGTTATGGCCATGTGCCACATGAAAGTGAGTTTCGGTGCGGGATGACTACCGGAATAGAAGAGCTGGACAGCGTCAGGCTCAGGATCGTTGTCGGCAGTTAGTGGTTAAGCAGCGTTCATGCACCTAGCCACTTATTGCGCCCGAGAGCACGGGTGGATCTGTTCCGGGCCCAACGTGGTCGATGCTCAGTCAGGCCACGCATCTGGGCGCAAGAACCGCTGTTGCGCCCTGCACTCAAGCTCCCTCTCCTCACACCACCGCTGCGGCAACCGTTCTGGAGCGCCAGGCGAAGGCCAGTACCATCAGCAGTCCCAGCGCCGCCATGGCGGCGCCGGCCAGGGAGATTGCCGGGTATCCCAGGCCGGCATTGATCACCGCGCCACCCAGCGCTGCACCGATGGCGTTGCCGAGGTTGAAGGCGCCGATGTTCACCGCCGATGCCAGGTTGGGCGCGTCTTTGGCCGCTTCCATGACGCGCATCTGCAGTGGCGGCACCAGAGCGAAGCTGGCGATACCCCAGATCAGGATCGCCACGGCGGCGGGCAGCGGCCATTGCATGAGCACCGTGAACGCCAGCAGGACGAGGATCAGCACGCTCAGTGAGACGATCAGCGTCCGGTCGATCGAGCGATCTGCAGCCTTGCCGCCCCAGACGTTGCCCAGCGTCAAGCCCACGCCGAACAGCACCAGCATCGCCGTGATGAAAGCGGTGGACGCGTGGGCCTCGCTGCTGAGGATCGGCGCGATGTAGGTGAATACGGTAAACATTGCCCCCGAGCCCACCACCGTCAGGGCCAAGGCGCCCAACACCGGGCCGCGGCCCAGCACACGGATTTCAGCCAGTGCACCGACGCTCTGCGGCAAGCGCAGGTTGGGCAGCGCGAACCACAACGCAGTCATCGCGATCACGCCCAGGCCGGTGATGCCCCAGAACGCCGTGCGCCAGCCGAACAATTCGCCAAACCAGGCGGCGAGCGGCACCCCGCCGATCGTTGCGACGGTCAGCCCCATGAACATGGCGGCCACTGCCCCGGCGCGTTTTTCCGGGGCGACGACGCTGGCAGCGACAATGGAACCTACGCCAAAAAACGCTCCGTGATTGAGGGAGGTCACCACCCTGGCGACCATGAGGCTGTAGTAATCGGTCGCCAGTGCGGACATCAGATTTCCGAGGGTAAAGATCGCCATGAGTCCGATCAGCAGATAACGCCGCGGAATCCGGCCGGTGGTCAGGGTCATCAGCGGCGCGCCGAGCAACACGCCCAAGGCGTAGGCGCTGACCAGCAGCCCCGCGGCAGGAATGGAAACGCCGAGATCGGCAGCGATGCCCGGCAACATGCCCATGGGGGCGAACTCGGTGACGCCGATGCCGAAGGCACCCATGGCGAGTGCGACAAGTGGTGGATTGATACGCATGGAAGGCTCCTTATCTATGCCGCTAATGCTACGATCCAGCGTCTGAAGCCGGTAGACGGCATTTTTGGCAATCACCTTTGCGCGAGGAGCACGAATGGACGTCAACGGCAGGTCAGGTGAAATGGCTGTGTTCGCCACCGTGGCGCAGGAAGGCAGCCTCTCCGCCGCTGCACGCGCACTGGGCCTGACACCCTCGGCCATCAGCCGGATCATCGCGCGTACCGAGCAGCGCCTCGGCACCCGCCTGCTGCTGCGCACGACCCGGGCGATCACTTTCACCGCCGAAGGCGAAGCCTTTCTACGCGGCGCCATGCGCATCCTCGCCGACATGGCGGAAGTCGAAGAAGCCATCGCCGACCAAGGCGTTCCAAAAGGCAGGTTGCGGGTCAGCGCCGCCCTCGGTCATGGGCGGACGGCGATCGTTCCATTGGTGGCAGCGTTCAGCGCCCGTTACCCGAACATCGTCGTCGACCTGACACTCGGCGATGAGGTAGTGGACATTCTCGGCGGTCAGGCCGACGTGGCGGTCCGCTTCGGGCATCTGCCCGACAGTCCGCTGACCGCGCGACGAATCGGCGATACCGGCCAGGTGGTCGTGGCATCGCCTGATTATCTGCAGCGCCACGGCATCCCCGAAGAGCCGGAAGACCTGCTGCGCCACAACTGCTTGCGCTTCAATTTCCGGCGTGCCGAACCCAACTGGCCGTTCATGCGCGACGGAAAAGAGTTTTCCCTCCAGGTCAGCGGCAACATCGAATGCAGCAGCGGCGAAGCGCTCGCGCAGCTTGCGCGAGTCGGCGCCGGCATTGCGCGCATCGGCCGTTTCACCGTCAGTGAAGACCTGCAACGCGGCGATCTGCTGCCGCTTCTGGAAAGCTGGAACCCCGGCGATCAGGAGCCCATTCATGCCGTGTTCGTCGGGGGTGCGACGATGCCGGCGCGGGTTCGGTTGTTCGTGGATTTTCTGGTGGAGCATCACCGGATTTAGAGCGGCCGTCTAACGGGTCAGCTGATCGCCGGAAGCGGAACCACTTTCTCCTATCAGGCGGCGCGTGATAGCCCTGCCTGCCGCTTGCCGTGGAAGCGGTGGACTGGCATTCCACTCAGGCCTGCAGCCTGTCGCGCACAAATTCGATAAAACGCTGAGTCTTGGCCGGGAGCAATCGCGTTTCGGTCAGGGCATACACCGAGACCGGTGACGCTTGCCATTGCACCAGGATCCGTCGCAGTTTCCCGTCCGCCACGTCCTGAGCGGCAATACCTTCGGGCAGCAACGTAATGCCCAGCCCTAACGAGGCCAGGCGCCTCAGCATGCCCACGCTGTTGAGTTGAAAGCGCCCGCCAACATCGACCTGCTGCGTTTCACCGCCACCGGAAAGCGTCCAGCGATCCGAGTCTGGCCCGCGCAGCCGCAGGCATTCGTGACCGCTCAAGTCCGAAGGCGACTGCGGCTCACCCGACGTTTGCAGATAGTGAGGTGAGGCGTAGAGAAAGCGTTGAATACTCGCCAGCTTCCGCGCGATGAGATTGGAGTTCGCAGGCTCTCCCATGCGGATGACTACGTCCACCGGCTCACTGACCAGATCCACCTGACGCGGGGTGAGATCGAAGTCAAAACTGATGCCGGGATAGAGCTGGGCGAACTCGGCGATGAGCGGCGCCAGATAGACGTTGGCAAAATCCACGGGAAGCGACGCCCGCAGCAAGCCGCTCGGCCGAGCCAGCATTTCGCCGAGTTGCTCATGGGCCAGTCTTGCCTCGTCGACGATCCGTTTACAGCGTTCGTAGTAGAGCTGCCCCGCCTCGGTCAGCTCAATCTTCCGAGTTGTACGTTGCAACAGGCGAAGACCAATGGCCTTCTCCAGGCCGCTGATACGGCGCGAAAGCGTGGAGTTCGGCATGTTCAGCGCTTCGGCAGCTCGCCGAAAACTGCGCACTTTTACAACCTCGACAAACAACGCCATGTCATTGAGATATTCCAACACATTGCTCCATCAGCGGATCAGTCAATTCAGTTTACCCGGGTTTATCCCGGATTCGGATTGATCAATCATAGCCACATCACCTCTGAGGAGCACCGCAATGAACTCTCTTTTTTCTGAAGTCAAGGTAGGCCGCTACACGCTTTCCAACCGCATGGTCATGGCGCCGATGACTCGCTCCCGCTCTGACGATGCGGGCGTGCCATCCGATCTGGTCACCACTTACTACTTCCAGCGCGCTTCTGCCGGTCTCATCATCAGCGAAGGCGTGTTCCCCGTTGCCATGGGCAAGGGCTACGTCCGCACGCCGGGTATCGAAACCGCCGAGCAAGTGGCGGCCTGGAAGAAAGTCACCAACGCCGTGCACGCTCGTGGCGGTCGCATCTTCATGCAGTTGATGCATTGTGGTCGCGTGTCCCACCCTTCGCTGCTGCCGGACGGCGCACAACCGCAGGCGCCATCAGCGATCAAGGCAGCGGGTCAGACCTACACCGCGACCGGGTTGCAGGACTTTGTCACCCCGCATGCGCTGACCGTTGCCGAGATTGCAGACGTGGTCGCGGGGTATCGCAACGCTGCACGTCTGGCGATTGAAGCGGGCTTCGACGGCGTCGAATTGCATGCCGCGTCCGGCTATCTGCCTGAGCAGTTTCTTTCCACCGGCAGCAACCAGCGCGACGATCAATACGGCGGTTCCGTGGAAAATCGCGCCCGCTTCGTGCTGGAAGTGCTCGCCGCGATGGTCGCCGAGGTGGGCGGTGATCGCGTCGGTATCAAGATTTCGCCGGAGATGAACTTCAACGACATCGCTGATGCAAACCCGCAGGAGACGTACACCTATCTCGTTACGCAATTGCGCGACCTGAAGCTGGCGTACCTGCACGTTGCCCTGTTCGGTGCCCAGTTTGACTACCACAGTGCGCTGCGCCCGCTGTTCAACGGCAGCTACCTGATCGGCAGTGGCCAGACCAAGGAAAGTGCCGAGTCGCTGATCGCGGAGAAGAAAGCAGACGCGGTTGTATTCGGGGGCGCCTTTCTCGCTAACCCTGACCTTCCTGAGCGTTTCCGCGCCGATGCCGACCTGAACGCCCCGAACAAAGACCTCTTCTACGCCCCTGGCGCTGAAGGCTATATCGACTACCCCGCCCTGACAGAAAGGGCCTGAGGAGAAGGTCATGTTATCCAGTGCACGTTTGCAGCGCATGAACCATGGCAGCCAATTCAGGGCCTTCAACCTGCGGGGCGACCAGTACGCAAAACCTATTGATCCATTCCTCGGTGTCGATCACGCCTGGATCAGCGGGCCGACGTTTCCACCGCACCCTCATGCCGGTTTTTCGGCAGTCTCCTACCTGTTTCTGGACTCGGAAACAGGCATCGACAATCGCGACTCCCTGGGCAACCGCAACGTGATTCAGCCCGGTGGACTGCACTGGACGGCAGCGGGGCAAGGCATCGTGCACGAGGAAGTTCCGGCTGAACCCGGCAAGACAGTCCACATGCTTCAGATCTTCATCAATCTGCCAGAGCCGAAACAGGACGCTGCGCCGTTTGCATTGAGTCTCGAAGCTCAAGACGTGCCTGTCATCTATAAATCTGGAGCAAAGATTCGTGTGCCGCTGGGCAGCTTTGAGGGAGCTGTCTCCCCTCTGACGGTGCCTACAGACGTACGCCTTCTGGACATCTCGCTTGAAGATGGCGGGGAAGTCTTGATTTCTGTTCCAGAGGGCCATGTCGCTTTTGTCATGCCAATTGACGGGGCGATATCTGTGGACGACCAGTCTTTTGATCTGACTGAGCCCAAAGCGGCAGTGAATCTGCCCCAGACCGCAGATCGATTGGTGAAGCTGGCTGCAAAGAAAGGTAACGCCAAGGCGGTCATGTTTTCGGGTGTGCCTTTGAATCAGCCGGTTTTTTGGCAAGGGCCGCTGGCACTTGCCTCCGCCGACGCGCTGGTCAAAGCCGTCACCGGCTACCAACGCGGCGCATTCGGAAAGCTGCACAGCGTGAACTGATACAGACAATCCCCAACCGGGGCGATCCACCCCACACAATCGCCGGGAGAATCACCATGACGTACGAGAAATTCAGTGCCGACAATGCGGCGCTTCTGCTGATCGACCACCAGGTCGGCACCATGGGCTGGGCTAAATCCATGCCGTTCGAAGAACTCAAACGCAATGCGCTCATGCTCGCCAAGGCCGCTCGTATCCTCAAGCTCCCTGTGTTGCTGACTTCCAGCATGGAAGAGCACGCCCAAGGGCCTTTGCTGAGCGAACTGGAAGAGATCCTTCCGACCGAATACGCCGGTCGCATCAAACGCCTGGGCATCGTCAATGCCATGGACGATGAAAACTTCGCCAATGCGGTGCACGCTACCGGCCGCAAGAAACTCATCATCGCTGGCGTGACCAACGATGTCTGCACGGTCTATCCAGCGCTGTCGCTGGTACGCGATGGTTTCGAGGTTCAGGTCGTGGCTGACGGTGGTGCTTCCCCTACCAAAATGGCTGACGACATTGCCTTGCGGCGTATGGATAAGGCCGGTGTGACCCTCACTACGACCAACCAGCTGATCGCCGAATTGGCAGGCAGCTGGGCTACGCCGGAGGGCGGTCAGTTGGTTCAAGTGTTGATGGAAGCATTTGGCGACTGATCCGCCATGGCAACCCGAGGCGCTGTCGGATCGCGCCGGTCTAGCGACTCGGCCTCGTGTCCTGGCTATACGTGCTGGATGGCGAGGTGAGCGTGGGTGAACACTCGCTTGGCAAAGGCGACGGCGTAAGCTCCGCGCGGGCACCGCTGCCCTCCATCCAGGCGGAGGGGGACAGCTCGCTCGTGCTGTTTCTGGTCGACATGACAGCGCCCTATTCCCTGGCCGGAACCATCAGCGGTACTTGATCAATGGCTGCGGACGTAGAGATCACCATCGGCAGTTGGCTGGCCGTTCGGTAGACGCGTAACGTTCAGCCTGCCGTGACCAGCGGAATCCAGATGTCGACGTGGCCCTTTCCTTGTGAGGGGTCAAAATCCGGGCTGTACTGCTCGAATTCAGGCGCGTCCGCGAGCACATAGCTGGATTCAGGCAGCCAATGGTTGAAGACGGTGAAGAAGGTCTGATGGATCGTCGAGATATGGCCCAGGTGGCGAAAGACGGCGTAGTACTGTTCCTGGACGCGGAAATGCCGGAAGTGCGGCGGCAGATCGTTGATCGCAGACACTTCGACGCCTGCGATGTATTCGAAGCTTCCATCTTCGCCAGGATTACAACAAAGCCCGTAGCTCGTGCCATCCATTTGGCCTGCCAGGTTGCCCAGATGAGGAATCAGCGCTTGCCACAGGCCGACGATGCCCTCGTTCTTTTCAAAGGTAAACCGATCGCCCAGGCCTGCAATCAGGAAGCTTGATCTGCTTTCGAAACGGGGTTCGGACAATGTCACCGGTTTCATCTCTTTCATGCGCAATGGCTCCACCAGCCGAAGGTCATGCCCGTTCTCGCGGGCGCGTTTGGGCGTGACACCGAACTGCTCGCTGAACGCGCGAGTAAAAGCTTCATGGGAGCCATAGCCGGCATCCAGTGCCACCTGCAGGATGTCAGGCACTCCCTGGCGTAATGCCAGGGCCGCCTGAGTCAGTCGACGAGCGCGTACATATTTCATGACCGGCCACCCCGTCGACAGTGCGAAGAGACGGGACATTGCGAAAGGAGAGATCTTACAGTGGCGTGACACCTTTCCCAGATCCAGCTGCGAGCCCAGTTCACGCTCGATGAACCACAAGGCGCTTTCCACATTCCTCATAACCATGCTCCCTGAACAATGGGGATGAGGTTATCAAATCAGGGATTCAGTATTTGATCGGTCTTGCACTTTCCGGGACGAAGCGCAGGACGGTTCGGTCAGCTCGCGCCGAGGCGCTTCACCGACTGAATATCGGCCCTCGGAGGCGCGCCGAATGCGCGTTTATATTCGCGGTTGAATTGATGCACGCTTTCATAACCCACATGATAGGCAGCGGTCGCCGTGTCGATGTCCTGGGACAGCAGCAGCCTTCTGGCCTCGTGCAGACGGAGATTCTTCTGGAATTGCAACGGGCTCATGGAGGTCAGCGCCCTGAAGCGATGGTGCAGGCTCGACTCGGCCATTGAGCAAAGCTCAGCCAGTTCGGCGATGCGCAGTGGCGCGGCGTAATGTCGATGCAGCCACTCGACGGCCTTGCTGGCTTTATTGCCTTGCGTGCCCAGCAATGCGGTTTGCTGCACGCGCTGGCTTGCAGGGCCTGTCAGCAGGTAATACAACAGTTCCCGCTTGGCCAGGTTTTCGAGAAAAACGTTGGCGCAGGGGGCGACGGCAATATTGATCAGCCGCTCCATGACTTCGAACAACCGGCGATCGGCAGGCCCAAAAGCCTGGGCCGTGCCGCCCTGGGGGTAGTGATCGTGGATGGCGATCTCAGCGATGACGCTCCTGATCATCGCCATGTCCAGGTTGAGAAGCACCGAAACGTAGGGGCGCTCCTCGCTCGCTTCGACCACCTCCGTCATCGTCGGCAGCCCCACCGACGTCAGAAAGAACAATGACTCATCGTAGTAATGGGTCATCTGTCCCAGGAATATGTGCTTGCGCCCCTGCATGATCATCGCAAGCGAGGGCTCGTAGACGAACGAGGTCACCGGAACCGGGGCTGTGCGTTGAATCAGAGTCAGGCCCGAGACGGTTGTGTCACGCTCTTGCTGGCCGTCGAGGTAACTGACGATGGTCGCGGCGATTCGGGAGCGAACCGCCGAAGTGTCCTCCTGACAATGCGTTGCCTGATGTGGGGTCATGCCCGTGTCTCCCGAGGCCTTCACAAGCGGTACTTTCTTTAGAGTGCCGAGAGACGGCGCGACGAGCAAATTTTCCTCGCCTGTGAAGGCAACCCGCAAGCCGGCGCATGTGACGGCCTGTGCCTGATCCAACTCAGGATTGATCGGTCGGACGGATGACGATTTCGTTGATGGCGACCCGGCGTGGCTGGGTGGCGATGAACAGCGCCGCGTTGGCCACGTCTTCAGCATGCAGCCGCTCGACCTCGCCGAACATCGAGGTAAACCCTTCCCACTGGCCTGACTTCTGCTCGAACAACTCTGTGGCGGTCGCGCCGGGTTCGATCACCGAGAAGCGCACGGACTGTCGGGTGAACTCCTGTCGCCACGCCTCTGTTGCCGCCGTGACCGCGAACTTCGTGGCGTTGTAGACCGCCACCTGCGCAGCGGCAACGCGCCCTGCGACGGACGAGATATTGATCACGTCGACCGCCGATCGCGGGCTGGTCGCGACGGCAGCAACGAGGTGCGGCAGCGCGGCTTTGGTGATGTAGACCAGGCCACGCAAGTTGATGTCGATCATCTGATCCCATTCGTGCAGAGGCGACTCGATCGACGGCCCGTTGAGCATCAGGCCGGCAGCGTTGACCAGCGTGTCGAGCCGGCCGAACGCCTCGATCGTGCGTTCGACGACTTGCGCGGCATCCGCACTGGACGTGAGGTCCGCCGGGATGCTGAGCGCGGTGCCGCCTGCATCGCGAAGCTTGCCCGCCAACGCGTCAAGTCGGTCGGCACGCCGCCCCACCAATGCCACGCTTGCACCCGTGCCGGAAAGCGCCAGGGCAATTGCCTGACCTATCCCGCTCGACGCCCCCGTCACGAGCGCCACCGTATTTGCCCGTTTATCTGTCATCGTGTCTGACCCTGCGCCGCCCTGCGACGTCCATCAAGTGAGAGGAAGCCAGCGACCTTGCGCTGGCTGCTCAATCAATGATGGCGTCGAGGTGATTGCGGGGGTGATCCCGATCCTGCTCGATGTTTGCTCATAACTCTGAGGCGCGGCACGCGCGCAGGCGGGATCAGGCAGGCAGACGGTGCTGCCGGGCAGCCTATGCTCCGTTGAAAAAAGCGGCGCCTTCGAGGTGGTAGACCTGCGGTTCTGCCGAGAAGTAATCCTCCAGCCCCCGCATGAACCGCTGATGATCTTCACTCTCTTCGAAACCTGGCGAGTGATCCTCGAGTGACCGCCATTGCACGATCAGATTGAAGTGTTCAGGGCGCTCGATCCCTTGGGCGAGCAGGTGACCGATGTAGCCCTTGGCACGCGTGAGCAACGGCGCGACCTCGGCGAAAGCATGCCTGAACGTGTCGATGCGATCAGGGTGAACGGGGAGCAAAGCGATCTCGTAAATCATGGTGTTCCTCGATATCGATTCAGGTGGATGAAGGGCTGCATTCACGCGATGAGCGACGGCTCGACAGCAATCGCGATCTTGCCTTGAACACCGTGATTCGGGCTTTCCAACCGGGCATGGGCGAGCGCGATGTCGGCAAGCGGGTAGACCTCGCCCACTTGGGGCCGCAGCTGGCCGCGCTCCACCAGTGCGCTCAACTCATCGAGCTTGCCGCGATGCTGCCGGGTGAACACGAAGTGATAACTCGCGTTCTTGCCCCACGCCTGAATCAGATTCTGCGGCTGAGCGATGTCCACGATCGAGACCACGCGGCCTAGCTGTGCAAGCGCGTCGGGGCTGCGCGACAAGGTGTTGCCGCCGATGGTGTCGAACACGACATCGACGCCGTGGCCTGAGGTTTCCCGCAGAACGGCATCGACGTAATCTTCCTTCTCGTAATCGATGATCACATCCGCCCCTGCAGTGCGGACGAATTCAGCGTTGGCCTGGCGCACCGTCGTAAACACTCTGGCGCCCATGGCCTTGGCCAGCTGGATCGCCACGTGGCCCACGCCTCCCGCGCCGCCGTGTATCAGAACGCTCTCCCCTGCCTTCAGCGCCGCACGCACGACCAGCGCTTCCCACGCCGTACCGCCCACCAGGCTCAGACTCGCCGCCTCGAGGTGGCTGAGGGAGGCAGGTTTCTTGCCGATGATGCTTTCAGCGGCAACGTGGTATTCGGCATAGCTGCCTGCCCCGTCGAAGATTTGCGGGGTGTACCAGACTTCGTCGCCCGGGACGAACGCCGTCACGCCCGGACCGACCGCCTCGACCACGCCGGATACGTCGTGCCCGGTGATGGCCGGCAGCGGAACCAGATCGGGATAGTCGCCGCGTCGAACCTGATAATCCAGCGGATTGACGGAGGTTGCATGCACCCGCACAAGCACCTGCCCGGCCTGGGGCACTGGCTTGGGCACATCGCACAGCTCGAACGAGGCCGGCCCGCCGAATGAGTTAAGCACCATCGCTTTCATCATGAATCCTCAAATCTACAAAGAGGGATATCGAGATATCTCGATATGTTAGGGTAAAAAAACTTACAACTCTTTCCCTATGACCTCGCCAAGCGCACTGATCGTGGCTTCATTGCGCTTGTAGTAAGTCCACTGACCGATCCGCCTGACCTCGACCAGCCCCACGCGCTGCAGGGTGGCAAGGTAGCCGGAGACCGTTGACTGAGACAGTCCGATGCCTTCCTGAATACTGCTGACACACACGCCCACCGTGTGAACGTCACCCTCATCTTGCGGGGGGAAGTTCTTCACAGGGTCCTTCAAACCTTTCAGGATTTGAAGGCGTGTGGGATTCGAGAGGGCTTTGAATATTTCGATCAGTTCCATGCCGCGATCGTATCGAGATTTATCGATATGTCAATACGTAACCTTCATCCAGGCGAGACGTCGCGATCAGCGGCACGCGCAACGCACCGATCACTTGGCGAGCGCCTGCAGCAACACTTCGAGCATGCGCGGCCGGTCCGTATGGGCGAGCGTCACCAGCACGATTTCGCGGTCGTAGCCGTCGCCGACGGGTGTGATGGTGAAGTCCTTGGCGAGCTGCTCAAGTCCCGACCACATGGGCATCAGGCTGGCGCCGATGCCGTTGGCGACAAGGGCCGCAATCGCTTCAAGGCCGTCCAGGCTGAACAGCGGCGTCACCGCCAGACCGTTATCGTCCAGATAGCGTTTGGCATGCAGCCCGCCCCAGGAAGTGGGTTCGTAGCAGACGTACGGAAAGCTCTGCAGGGCCTCGGAAATGCTCATCCCTGGCGGGGCTTTGGAGGCCAGCACCAGCTTTTCGACGTGCAGCGGCGCCAGGCGAAACATTTTCGGGAGGTCAAAGGGCGGCGCCACGATCACGGCGGCGTCCAGTTCGCCATTTTGCAGCGCCATGTACAAAGAGCGCGATGTCCCGGGCAAGATCGACGTCTTGATGCCGGGGGCAAGACGGCTCAACTCCAGCAATGCCCGGGGCAAAAGCCCGGCCAGCGTGGTGGAGATGGCACCGATGCGCAGTGATCCAGTCAACCCGCTCGCGTCGGCATCGCCGGCAAGCAACGCGACCTGCCCGACGATATGGCGCACCCGTGGCAACAGGGCAACGCAGGCTTCGGTGGCTTTCACGGAATGCCCGACGCGGGACAACAGCGCAAAACCCAGCGTACGCTCCAGTACCTGCATCCGTTGACTGACAGCCGCGGCTGTCACGCCTTCTGTACGGGCGGCATCGACGATCGACCCGCAGTCCACGACAGCTAAAAGACTTTTCAGGTAACGCGTGTCCATAAGAAATACTTTTTTTTGAAACAATAAAAACATGCTAGCTCGAATGCCGGCAAACCTACAGTCTATGCAAGCATTGTTGTGGTCAGGTTTTTCCGAGGAGTCATCAATGACACTGACGCTGGTTCATCATTCGCCCTGTTCTCCTGCGTTGTATGGCGCGATGGCTGCCACCGTCGCCTGTGCGCAGGATGCCGTGTTGATGCATCTGCCGATCGCGTTCGACTCCACTCAAGGCGCTGACCGCGTACAAATGGTGGCGAGCAGCGGCTCGCTGGTTCCTAGCGGATTGCTCTGGTACGAACGGCTGACCGACCGCCAGATCGACGCGGCCAGCGATCCCGAGGCGATCATTGCCCGGGCCGGCGAGTGCGACGTGATCATCCCCTGGGATGACGCACACCAGTTGAGTGCAACGCTGGAGACCCTGGTCGAGCAAGCCGAGGCCGCCGGGGTTTCGGTCTGTCATCTGACGGTCCGAGACGATCACGATTCATGGTATCTGCAGGATCAGCACGGCCGCCCTACCGCTCACGGTCGCTGGAGCCGGGACGCGTTCGGACGCTGGATGAAGGTCGATTCGCAGCTGTCGACAGCGTCGGACCTGGCGCTGTTGCGCGTGGCGCTTGTCGGCGCCGAAGCGGATCAGAAGGACGTGTATCCGGCGACCCTCGCCGCACTGGCCGATGCCGCCGACGCCTGCGGCCTCGAGATGCAGGTCCGCTTTGTCGATCCGCAGTCGCTGGACGTAAAGGCGCTGGCTGACGTGGACGGCATCGTCCTGCCCGGCGGCTCGGACATGAACAACGTGCCAGGGCAAATCCGCGCGGCCCGCCAGGGCCTGCTATCGGGCACACCCGTGCTCGGGCTGTGCCTGGGCATGCAGTCGATGACGACCGCCCTGGCCCAGAGTCTTCCGGGACTCGAACAGGCCAACATGGCCGAGGCCGCGCCGGACGCGCCCATCAAGAGCTTCGTGCCGATGGCCGGTTTGCCGGGCCTCGAGGAACATCGCCTCGGCGATCGTCGCCTGAGCTTCAAGGTGGCAGCCACTGAGCAGCGCTTTCAAAGCCATCCGGTGATCCGCTGCAACCACCGTTTTTTCCTCAATCCCGACCTCGTCGCACCCCTCGAAACAGCAGGCATGATCATCACGGCGACCGACGCCACCGGACAGGTCGTCGACGCCATGGCCTGGCCGCACCACGTCTTCTATCAAGGCATGCAAGGCCACCCCGAGCAGTGCTCCACCGCCGGCAAGCCGCACCCGCTGATCGAAGACTTCATGCGCGCAGCCATGACGTCGAGTGCTCCGCCATCCGTCGTTGAGGACGAGGCCACCCGGTAGATTGCGACACACCTATAACAACATGGAACACATCTTGCTCCATTTGATTGACGCCCCTCTGGGCTGCGCCTCCCCTGCTTGATGCACCTAAAACCAACAACCTAATGCACCACTTCAGTGCGGTACGCCCTCTGAAGACTCACTACGACCTTAGACTTGTTTGCACTACTTGCTACAAATAGTGCAATGAATTTGAACCTTGGAGACACCTATGACCAGAACACTTTCCACCCACCTGCGCGCCCTCGCAGTACTGTCCTCGCTCCTGGTCGCTCCTTTCGTCAGCGCTGCGACCGGCGCAACGGCTCCGGTGATCTCAGCCGGTGAATTGACCTACGGCACGGCGGCCACCTTCGCGCCTTTCGAGTTCCAGTCCAACGGCAAACTGACCGGGTTCGACATCGACCTCATCGAGGCTTTGGGCAAGAAGCTGGCATTGACGCCCAAGGCCATGAACATGGAGTTCCAGGGCCTGATCCCGGCGCTTCAGGGCAAGCGCGTCGACCTGATCAACTCGGCGATGTACATGAACGAGGCTCGCGCGACTCAGGTCGATTTCGTCCCTTACCTGCGCATCGGCAATCAGGTGGTGGTCACCCTGGACAACCCGGCCAAGATCACCGGCCGCGACAACTCGCTGTGCGGCAAGACCGTGGCGGTCACCCTGGGCGGCATCGAAGAAACCTATGCCCGCGAAGATGACAAACGCTGCACGAGCGCCGGGCTTGCGGCGATCAAAGTGCAGACCTTGCCGACCGCACAGGCTTCGGCCCTGAGCCTGCGTCAGGGCCGCGCCGATGCAACGTTCGATTCGACGCCGGGCGTCGTCCAGATGCTGCGCGAAGTGCCGGGCGTCTACAAAACCGTAGGCCCTGAATTCGAATCCCAGACTCAGATCGGGATGGCCGTCGCCAAAGGCAATACGGCCATGAGCGATGCCTTGCAAGGCGCACTCAAGGAAATCGTCGCCGACGGTACCTACAAGCAAATCATCGAAAAATGGAAGTTCCCTGCAAGCGTTTCGCTGTTCGACTGAAGCCCATTTCCAGAAGCCCGGGCGGCGTGTTGATTCGGCGCCCGGCACCGCTCACTGAGGAGGCATCATGTCGTTCGACCTAGTCCTGCAATACCTGATTTCCCCGGCGTTCTTCCATGGCGCCGTCACCACCTTGTTGATCACCTTGTACTCGCTGGTCTTCGGTGTGGCTGTCGGCGTGATCATCGCCCTGCTCCAGGACAGCAACACGCGAGTCGGCCGTACCGTCGCGCTGGTTTACTTGTGGCTGTTTCGCGGTACACCGGTGCTGTTTCAGATCATCTTCATCTACAACGTCCTGCCGACATTCGGCATACGCCTGACAGCGATGGTCAGCGCAGTGCTGGCCCTGTCGCTCAACGAAGGCGCGTACATGGCCGAAATCATTCGCTCCGGCATGCAGGCTGTGAAAAAGGGCCAGCGCACGGCCGCTCTGGCCCTGGGCATGAAGCCTTTCGCCGTGCTGCGCCATGTGGTGATTCCGCAAGCCACGCGCATGATCCTGCCTCCCATCGGCAACCAGATGGTCGGCATGCTCAAGCTCAGCGCGCTGGTGTCGGTGGTCGCCGTCGAAGAACTGATGCTGGTCGCCAATCAGACCGCCAGTTCCAACTTCCGCTACTTCGAGGCGCTGACAGCTGCCGGTATCTACTACCTGGTGCTGACCACGCTGTTCATGGGCGTACAAGCCCTGATCGAACGCCGCCTGGACCCGAAACAGCGCCGCAAAGGCCCGCGCGTCGGCCTGACCGAGCGCATGCTGGGCTCGTCACGCGGCGCCACCGTTCGCTAGGAGAACACGATCATGCAGAAAACCAGCTCCCCTCCGGTCAACGGCAAACCGCTGCTTGAACTGATCGGCATCGACAAACATTTCGGCCCTTTTCAGGTGCTCAAGAATTGCTCGCTGAATGTCCATTCCGGCGAAACGGTGGTCATCATCGGCCCTTCCGGATCGGGCAAATCCACCTTGCTGCGATGCGTCAACCAGCTGGAACCGGCGGATGCCGGCGACCTGTTTTTCGAAGGCCGGCGCATCGATTACGACCGTCGCCAGGTGCACTTGCTGCGCCGCGACATCGGCATGGTGTTCCAGAACTTCGAACTGTTTTCCCATCTGTCCGTGGTCGAAAACATCATGCTCGCGCCGATGAATGTACTGGGCATGAGCCGCGCCGACGCCCACGACATCGCCCTGGAGCTGCTGGGCAAAGTGCGCATTCCCGAGAAAGCCGATGCCTATCCCGACGAGATTTCCGGCGGACAGCAACAGCGGGTGGCCATCGCCCGCTCTCTGGCGATGAAGCCCAAAGTGATGCTCTACGACGAGCCGACCTCCGCGCTGGACCCGGAGATGATCCGCGAGGTCGTCGACGTGATGGCCGACCTGTCCAGCGAGGGCATGACCAGCCTGGTGGTGACGCACGAAATGGGCTTCGCCCGACGCGCAGCCGATCGCATCGTGTTCATGGAAAAAGGCGAAATCATCGAAAACGCCAGCAATGCCGACTTCTTCGGCGGCACGGTCAATCCGCGTACCCGCCACTTTCTTGATCAGATCCTGCACTGAGACCCTGCCATGAACGAACAACCTGATTTCGCCCGCATGAAGCGCGACCTGGCCGCCCTCGTCGCAATCAACACTGAAAACCCGCCTGGTCATGAACTGGAAGCGGCGCAACACCTCAAGGTCCTGCTGGAAGCTGAAGGATTCGACCTGTCGCTGTCGGAATACAAGCCTGGCCGCGTCAACGTGATCGCGACGTACGCCAATGGCCCCGGCCCGACGTTCGCGTTCAACACCCACATCGACACTGTGCCCGCCGGCGAAGGCTGGAAGACTGACCCCTTCGTGCTGCACGAAGCCGACGGCAAGCTGTATGGCCGTGGCAGCTGCGATGCCAAAGGTCCGATGGTGGCGATGATCGAAGCCACGCGCATGCTGATTGCCTGCCGTGAACGCTGGTCCGGAACGCTGATGGCGGTCTTTACCGCCGACGAGGAAATCGCCAGCGAAGGTGCCAAGCACTACGTCGCTCATCAACCGCCGCACATCGACTTCGCCGTGATCGGCGAGCCGACCTCCAACGCCGCATTCACCGCCCACAAAGGCAGCTTGCGCCCCTTGGTGCGCGTGCATGGCGTGACCGCGCACTCCGGCACGCCGCATCTGGGCGAGAACGCGATCTACCGCGCCGGCCAGCTGTTGGGACTGATCGAGGAACATCACGAGCATTCGGTTAAGTGCCACTGTCACGCGCTGGTGGGTGAAGCGAGTCTTACGGTCACCCGCATCAACGGTGGGCATGCCGACAACGTGCTGCCGGGCGCCTGCGACCTGTTGCTGGATCGGCGCATGGTGCCGGGCGAAGACGAAAACGAGGTCAAGGCCGAGATCGATCAACTGCTGGCCCTGGCCAATGAGCGCTTCGGCGTGCGCGCCGAGGTGCTCGAGTACAAAGCCACCACCGGCGGCGCCACGGAAACCGCGGAGTCGGAACCCATCGTCCAGGCCAGCCTTGCCGCCTGTCGCGAACACAACAGCGGCAACGCCGGTCCGTTCGGTTTCCAGGGCGGTTGCGATCTGGTGCATTTCCGCAGCCTGGGCACCACCGGCACGGTCATCGGACCCGGCACCCTTGCGGTCGCCCACAAGCCGGATGAGTTCGTGCCCATCGATGAATTCATCGCCTCAAGCCTGATCTACCGGGATATCGCCCTGCAGATGCTGGCGAAGAAAAACGCATGATCCTCACAGGCTCATTGCGCCGCGCCGATCTGCATTACGGCAATGGCGTGCAGTTGCACACGGCATCCTCCGGCAGTGTCGGCGAGTTGCAATCGCTGTATCTGTGCCTGGACGACGGTCAGCATCAAGGCGTCGGCGAGGTCCGGATCAACATCGCCTATCTCAACGGGTATAACCCGGATCAGGTGATCGCCCAAGCCCTGCAGGCGATCGACGGGCTGAACCTGGAAGAGGACCCGGCGCAGATGCTGGCGCGGGTCTCGACAGGCGCCGCGAACCTGAGCATGCCGGTGCGCACCCTGATCGACTGTGCGCTGCACGACCTTCTGGCGCGCCGTGCGCGATTGCCGCTGGCGCAATGGCTGGGTGCTGCGGCAGCAGACATCCGTTACGCCAGCAACCAGACCTTGTTCTGGTCGCCCATGGACGTCTTCCTCGCGCAGGCTCAAGCCTATGTCGACCGCGGCTTCCGCGACCTGAAAGTGCGCATCGCCGTCAGCACCTTTGAGGACGATCTGCTGCGTCTGCGGGCGCTGCGCGAATGCTTCGGCACCCGCATCAAGATTGCCGTGGATGCCAACGGTCAATGGACCCACGAGGCCGCGGCGAAGAACCTGGAGGCCTTGTCCGCTTTCGATCTGGCGTATGTGGAACAGCCCATCGCCGCTGGCGACTGGCAGGCGATCGAGGAACTGGCGCGGCACAGCCCGGTGCCGTTGATGATCGACGAAGGTCTGGCCGGCCGTGCCGACGTCGATCGCCTCTGCGCACTGGGCGGCAAGCTCTGGGCGCACCTCAAGCTGGTCAAGGTCGGCGGCATTGCGCCGTGTCTCGCGGCTGCGCGGCAGCTGGCAAGCGCGGGCGTGCCCTGCATGATCGGACAAATGAACGAAGGCGCCGCGGCCACGGCGGCCGCCCTGCACGTCGCGTGCGCCAGCAACCCGCGCTTCGCGGAGCTGTACGGCGCCGACGGCCTGAGCGACGACCCCGTCGGCCCACTGCTGTACGCCAACGGCACCGTGCAGGTGCCGGCAGGACATGGACTGGGGATCACCCTGGATCCTGGAAAAACTCAATTGATTCGGAGTTTCTGATGAACCCAACGCCTCCAACCAACGTCCGTCAAGGCAGCGAGTCCGCCTTCCCGGCGGCCGAATACGACGAGCGCATCCGTCGCGCCCGGACCAATCTGGCCAACGCCGGCATCGACGTGATGATCGTCACCGGCCCGGAAAACATTTTCTACCTGACCGGTCAGCAAACCCCGGGTTACTACACCTTCCAGGCGCTGGTGCTGCCGGTGGACGGCGAACCGATGTTCGTCATCCGCCAGCTGGAGTATTTCAACTTCATTGCCAACACGTTCATCAGCGACGCGTCGGTGTACCTCGACGGCGACGATCCAGTGAGCTTTCTGGTCGCGGCCATCGAACGCAAGGGCTGGAGCAATCGCCGTATTGCCATCGACAAACGCGGCTGGTTCCTGCCGATTGCGGTGTACGAAGCGCTGCAGGGTAAACTCGGCGCCATTCACGACGCCGCCGGCGTGGTCGAGAAGTTGCGCGCGGTGAAGTCTGCCGCCGAGGTCGAAAAGCTCGAGTTCGCCGCCCGTTATGTCGATGCCGGCATGCGCGCAGGCATGAACGCAGTACGCGAAGGCGCCAGTGAAAACGATCTGGTTGCCGCCATGCTTCAAGCCTCGATTGCCGCGGGTTCCGAGTACATGGGCATGGAGCCGCTGGTGTCGAGCGGACCTCGCACCGGGGTGCCCCACGGCACCTGGCGCCGTCGTGTGCTGCAGGCCGGCGAACCGGCATTTCTTGAAATGGCCGCCAGCCACGATCGCTATCACGCCGCGCTGATGCGGTGCGCCTGGCTCGGCAAGCCGCCGGCCATCGCCGCCGAAATGGAAAAGGTCTGTCAGGAAGCGTTGCAGGCCGCGCTGGATGCACTGCGTCCCGGCGAGCCCTGCGAGGCGTCGCACATCGCCTGCCAGGCGGTGATCGACCGTGCAGGCTTTACTGATGCGTTCAAGAAACGCACGGGCTACTCGGTGGGTATTTCGTTCGCGCCAGACTGGGGCGAAGGCTCGATTCTGAGCCTGTACAGCGGTGTGAAAACCGAGCTGCAGCCGGGCATGAGTTTCCACATTCCCCCTGCCCTGCGCATCTACGGCGAGTTCACCGTGGGCGTCAGCGAAACCGTGGTCATCACTGAAACCGGGTACCGCGTGCTGGGCACCCTGGAGCGTCCGTTGTTGCAGATCTGAACGCCACGCTGAACCAAACGCATCCCACGGCGGCACGCCAATGCCGCCGTGGGATTTTTTACTTGAGTTGCGCGCAGACCTGCTCCAGCCGCTGGCAGGCGTCGGCCAGCACATCGTCATTCACCGCGTAGGCGATGCGCAGATAACCCGGTGCACCAAAGGCCGAGCCATGCACCGTCCCGACCTTGGCAGCGTCCAGCAGATAACTGGCGAACGCAAAATCATCGGTGATCAGCTTGCCGTCCGGCGTCGTCCTGCCGTACATGCCCTGGCAGTTCACGAACAGATAGAACGCGCCTTCTGGAATCGCACACGCCAGCCCGTCGATTCGGCCCACGCTGGCCAGCACCCGGTCACGGCGCGCCGCCAGACGGCTGATCCACTCATCGATGAAACCGGTGCCGCCGTCCAGCGCAGCCACTGCCGCCGCCTGAGAAATCGAACTGGCGTTGGAGGTGCTTTGCGATTGCAACACTTGCAGCGCGTCGATCAGCCACTTCGGTCCGCCCGCGTAGCCGATGCGCCAGCCGGTCATCGAGAACGCCTTGGACAGCCCGTTGACCGTCAGGGTGCGCGGCAACAGCAGCGGTTCGACCTGGGCCGGGGTGAAAAACGGCTGACCGAAGCGCGTGTGTTCGTAAATGTCGTCGGCCAGCACCAGCACGTGCTCGTGGCGCAACAGGACGTCGGTCAGGCTGCGGATTTCCGCCTCGCTGTAGACCGCGCCTGTCGGGTTGTTCGGCGAGTTGAGCAACACCCAGCGAGTGCGGGGCGTGATCGCGGCTTCGAGCGCCTGCGGCTGCAACTTCCAGCCATCGACCTCATGGCACTGGACGATCGTGCATTGGCCCTCGGCCAGCGAAACCATGTCCGGATAAGACACCCAATACGGCGCAGGAACGATCACCTCATCGCCCGGGTTCAGCGTAGCCATCAGTGCGTTGAAGATCAGTTGCTTGGCACCGGCGCCGGCAATGACTTCTCCGGGCGCGTAGGTAAGGCCATTCTCACGGGCGAACTTGTCGATGATCGCCTGTTTGAGGCGCGCCGTGCCGGGCACAGCGGTGTATTTGGTCTCCCCCGCTTTGATCGCCTGAATGCCTGCCTCGGCGATGTGCGACGGGGTGGGAAAATCGAGTTCGCCTTCGCCCAGGTTGATCACTGAGTGACCAGCGGCAGTCAGCGCGCGAACCTTGTCGGATATTTCTGCGGTGGGTGATGGGCGCACGCGGCCCATACGATGAGCCAAAAGCGGTTTGATCATGTCTGCACTCTCATTAATTGCACCAGTTGACACATATAAATCAACTGGTGACACAGGAAAACCGGCTGCACCACGGTGCAGGGGAAAATCAGGTGGGGAACGTCAGATGCTGCGGATCAGGCCGCCGTCGACACGCAGGGAAGTGCCGGTGATATAGCCAGCGCGGCCGCTGGCGAGAAACGCCACGGCATCGGCAAATTCTGCAGGTTGCCCATAACGGCCCATGGGAATGGTGGCACGTGAAGCCTTGGCGATGGCGTCTGCGGTCGATCCGCTGCGCTTGGCCGCTGCCTCGTCCAGTTCGCCGACACGGTCAGTGGCAATGCGTCCCGGAATGACCGAGTTCACCGTGACGCCATCGGCGGCAACCTCGGCTGCCAGGGTTTTCGCCCAACCGATGATGCTGGCGCGCAAGGCGTTGGAGACACCCAGGTTGGGGATGGGCTGAACCACGCCCGAGGACACCAGATTGATGACGCGGCCCCAGCCACGCTCGCGCATGCCTGGCAACACGCGGGCGGTGATTTCGAACAGTGCGGTGACCATGCTGTCGAACGCCGCGTGCCATTGCGCGGTGTCCACGCCAGCGACCGCGCCAGGTGCTGGCCCGCCGCCGTTGTTGATCAGGATGTCGTAGCCGCGACCATCGGCCAGCAGGCTGTCGAGGGCGGACCGGCGTTGCGCCGGATCGGCGAGGTCCAATTGCAGAAAATCGGCTTCGGCGCCGCCTTCGACCAGTGCGCCCACCGCCTGAACGAGCGCGTCGCGGTTGCGGCCGCACAGCGTCACGATGGCGCCTTCAGCGGCCATACATTGGCCGATGGCCAGGCCCAGACCACGACTTGCACCCAACACCAGTGCACGTTTACCTCGCAAACCTAAATCCATGAAAACCTCGTTTTACGTGAAGGCCGGCGCCAGACGGCGCTAACCGGGAACAGAAAGATCGACTGTCTTGCGCGGGGCGCGGGGTTTGGCCGGCGTCTTGGCCGGCGTTTTGCCCGCCGGTTTCTTGCCCGGCAGCGCGGCGCTGTCGGCATGAGTCAAATGTTTGCGCATCAGCTCGCTGGCCTCCGCATAGCGCCCGGTGGCAACGGCATCGATGATCGCCAGGTGTTCGGCGCACCAGTCGCGCACCCGGCGACGGTTGGCGTAGCCGGCGAATTCGAGCAGCTTGCGCAGGCGGTTCTGCTGCTGAATCGCCTGAATCACAAAGGTGTTGCCGCCGAATTCGGCGAACATTTCGTGAAACTGCGCATCGGTTTCAAACAGCTGGGCATTGCTCACCGCCGAGGAGTCCGAATGACTGGCCAGGTAAAGGTGCTGAAGGCGCGAGCGTTCCAGCGCGGCGGCATTGGGCCGGAATTCCGGCTGCAGAAAGTTCGCCGGCTCAACCATCAGGCGGAACTGATAACCGCTGCGCAATGCAGCGTCGTCCAGCGTCGGCAGGAAGCTCCAGCCATGCCCCTTGTTGCGAATCAGCAGGCCGTCTTCGGCCATGCGCGTCAAGGTTTTCATCAGCGTGACGCGATCCACGTCGTAGCGGCGGGCAATTTCTGTCTGCGTCAGGGAATTGGGGATCGCCCCGCTGAGCCGGTCATTGACCAGACGTTCGAACAGCGAGTCCTCCACGCTGGAGCCCACGGCCAGCTCGACGCGCTGCAGGGCGTCGAAGGCTTTGAGCAGGAAGAACCCCTGATTGCGCCGGGTCTCCACGATGCCCTCGGCGACCAGCAGATTCAGGGCGTTTCGGGTAGGCGTGCGGGACACGCCCAGCAGATCGGCAATCTGTTGTTCGCGCAGGTGATGGCCAGGCTCGAAGCGCGCCTTGCGCACAAAATCAAGAATCTGGTTAGCCAGCCGGCGGCTGTTCTGACCCTTTGACGAAGCCATGGAAAGTGAACCCCGAGACGATAAAAGTGCGCACATCTTACCAAGGACGCCCATCCGTTAGCTCATGAGCATCAGCCATGCGGAGCGCTTTGCCCGAAGAAATTTTATTGTACATATGATTACAAATAATACAATATCAGCCCGCCTTCTACGAAAATCCCCTCAGGAACTCAAGCATGCAAAGCCTTCAAGAGTGTCGCGAACGCCTCCACGGCATCTTCAACATCACCGTCACGCCGTTCACGGCCACCGGCGAATTCGACTACGCCGCGATGGCCGAGAACATCGAACGGGTCATCGCGCTGGGTTATGACGGCTTGCTGATTGGCGGGACGTACGGCGAATTCCCGGTCATGAGCACCACCGAGCGTGCCGACATGTTCCGCAAGGTCATGGACATCGTCGGTGACCGAGTGCCGGTCATGCTCTGCACGGCCGGTTCAGACAGCCGGGTGGTGCGGGAACTGACGCAACTGGCCGGCGACCTGGGTGGTCTGCCGATGGTCACGCCGCCGTACGTCTCGGAAATCACCGACGCTCAGATCGTCGCGTTCTTCAAGGAAATGGCGCCGCTGTCGAAAACCGGCATCCTCATCTACAACGCGCCAGGCATCGGCATCACGCTTTCGGTCTCAGTGATCGAACAACTGGCCGCCATCGAAGGCGTCGTCGGTCTGAAACAGGGTGATCTGACGCCGACCGTGATCGATCGCATCGCCAACAAACTGGGCGGCAAAGTGCGCCTGTTCTGCGCGTCCGACCTGGTATTCAGCGGTCCGATGATGGCGGGCTTCGACGGCATCAGTTCCACCAACAGCGGCGCACTGCCGGAGCTCATTCTGGCCACGTTCCGGGCGATCCAGAACGGCGACGCCAAGCGGGCGATCGAATTGCATCGCCTCTGGTTCCCGTTGCGCGAACTGGCACGCAAGCACGGTCAGCCGCAAACCACCAAAGCGATCATGAACCTGCGTGGATTCAAAGGCGGCTCGGTTCGCCACCCCTTGCTGGACCTTCAAGGTGAAGCACTGGAGGAAGTGGCAGCGGCGTTGCGCGCCCTGGCCCAGGACCCGCGCTCCTCAGTGGTTCTGCCCGCCTGATGTGATTCGCCCTCGGGGCGGTCGATGCCGTGGGCATCGTCCGCCCGGGCAGCAGAGGGTACTGCAGCAGCACGTCGATGTGGGCACGCCCGCCCGGCTGTCTAGGCTGGAAGGGGCCAACCGCCTGGCTTGCGGCGCCTTCCCCCTTCCCTTCCTGACCATTTTCAGGCGTGCGTCGTCTGCACGACGGGTCATCAGAACTCGAATTGTGCAGAGAACGCCACGGTCCTGGGATCGCCTAGGTAACTGGTGTTGAGCCAGTATTTCTTGTCCGTCAGGTTACTCACGTTCAACCGCAGGGTCAGGGCTTCATCGCCCAGCGGCAGGCGGTAGCGGGCACCTGCATCGAAGGTGGTAAAGGCTGGCAGCGTGTAGTCATTGGCTTCGTCGGCGTATTGCTTGCCGGTATAGAACGCGCCGCCGGTCACGGCAAAGCCTGGCGCGGAGGCCACGTCGTATTCGGCATAGACCTTGGCCAGTTGTTTGGCCACGTTGATCGGCGAGTTGCCATCGTTGGCGGGCGTTGCGCCTTTCTTCACTTCCGGATCGAGCAGCGTGAAGCCGCTGACGAGTGTCAGCTGCGGGGTCACCTTGCCCGTCACGCTGAACTCCATGCCATTGTTTTCCTGGCGGCCATCCTGAACGAAGACCCGGGCACTGTTGGTGTAGGTGTTGGGCTTGTCGATATTGAACAGCGCCAGGGTCACCAGCGTTTCGCCGATGCTGGCCTTGGCCCCGATCTCGTACTGCTCGCTGATTTGCGGCGCCAGCGCGGTTCCGGCATTGACGGCCCTGGCCGGTGCCACCCCGCTGCTCTGCAGACCTTCGATGTAGGTGACGTAGGTCGTCAGCCAGGGGACCGGTTTGTAGATCAGCGACACGCTGGGAGAGGTCAGGCTTTTGTCATAACGGGTCTTGCGCGGCGTCGCGGAATAGACGAAGTCATTGTTGTAACTGGTGATGCGGGTGTGGGTCGCCCCGAGGATCGTCGACCACTGCTCGTTGAAGGTGATGATGTCGCCGATCAACACGTTCTGCGTGTCGCTGGTACTGGAGATGTGTCGAGCGCCGTGACCGACCGAATAATCCGGCTTGCTCACTTGCGGCTGGTCGTCCAGCGGCACGGCGCTACCGATCACCGAGCTGTATTGCTGATCCGGGATGTGGTCCTCGTACATCAACGTACGCGCCGTATTGCCCTGATAGCCCAGCGTCACCTTGTGGTCCAGCGGGCCGGTCACGAACTGCGAGTCCAGGAACAGATAGCCTGAATATTCCTGAGTCTGAAGGGGTGCGAACGCGTACAGCGGTTGGGTGTACTGACCGGGCGCATCGACCTGCGGGCCGGTGTAGGTGTACTCCTGAGTGTATTGCTGAGCCGCGAATGCCCCACGCAGACTGAACGTGTCGTTCAGGCGCCAGTTGGCCCGCACGCCGGCCTTGTCGGTCTCGTTGTCGGAGAACGCCCACTTCTGGCTGTAGAGCTTGTCGGCATCCAGTGAAGAGGCGCGTGGACGATAGGCCTCATCGGCGAAGTACCAATAGCTGGTCAGGCCCCGGGTGCGGTTTTCCTTATGGGACGCGTCGAACTGCACCTGCAGATCGTCACTGATGTTCCAGTCCAGTGCCAGGCTGATCATCTGCCGACGGCGCTTTTGCAAGTCGATTGCAGTCTCGCCATCCTGCGTCAACACGTTGAGCCGGTAGGCGAATTTGCCTTGCGTGTCGATCGGGCCGCCGAAGTCGCCGTGCAAATAGTAGTTTTCGCCCCCTGCATTGCCCAGCGTGACGCTGTTGTAGCGCTGGTAAGTCGGGCGTTTGAGCACATAGTTCGCCAAGCCGCCGGGGGAAGCCGGGCCGTACAGAAACCCGGTCAGGCCTGTCACCACTTCCAGCTGTTCAGTGTCTTCGATGAAGTTGCCGCCATCGGCCAGCGTGCTGAAACGCAGCCCGTCGTTGGCTATGTTGAGGCTGGACGAGCCGCCGAAACCGCGAATGGTGATAGCACTGGCGTAGCCGGCACTCTTGGGCGAATACAGCTGGGCAAAAGGGTTGTGTTTGAACACATCGTCGGTCGAGGTCGCCTGCAGGTTCTTGAGCAGCGCCTGAGAAGTCACGCTCATGGAATAAGGCGTGTCCTGCAGCTTCATGCCACCCAGCGCACCCACGTTGTTGACGTGTTCGCTCACATAACCCGCAGCCTCAGAACCATCGGCACCGGGACGGCTGCCGTTGATATCGACGTCCGACAGCGTGACCACACCGCTGTCCTGAGTGGGCACTCTGACCAGTCCGTAAACGCCGTCCCCAAGCTGCACCGCCGCAAGGCCGGAACCTGCGAGCAGAACCGCGAGCCCTTTCTGTGTGTCGTAGTCACCCTCCAGTCCCGGCGAATTCAGGCCCTGCGCCAGTTCCGGGGCGAATTGCACGGTGATTTTTGCCTGCGCGCTGAAGCGGGTGATCGCCTGGGCCAGCGTCGCGGGCTGGACGCTGTAATGCCGGATCGCTTCGTCTGCCAGGGCAGGCGACGGCTGAGTGGCCAGCGCAAAAGTCAGCAATGACATTGCAAGGGTGTTGCACGTGGTCGCGCGCGGGATGCTGGGATGTTTCATGGAGCGAATGTCCTTGGGTGATTACAGATTCACTACCAAGGACGAGCGCCTTGAAAAAACGGGCCAAAAAAAATCATGCTTTGCTGACCGTCACCCAATAACGGGTTCGATAACTCACGGTCACGGGCAAGGTGTCTGGCAAGGCCGCGAGAATGGCGTCGCTGTTGTCGAGCTGGAAGCCACCGCTGATACGCAGCGCCGATGCGCTGTCGTCACAGTGCAACCGGCCAGGGCGATAACGCCCCAGCTCGGCGAGAAAGTCGCCCAGCCGCAGGTTTTCGGCCACCAATTGGCCTTCGGTCCAGCGCGTAGCCACTTCGCTGGCCGGACGCACAGGACCGAACGCCGCGGCGCTGAACTGCAGTTGTTCGCCGGTTTCGATAACCTGAGGCGCGGCGTGGCTCGGGGTCGCCCGCACCCGGCCTTGCAACACCGCCAATTGCGTAACGCCCTCAAGCTGGCGCACGCTGAAACGCGTCCCCAACGGCTCCAGCACGCCCTGTTCGCTGGCCACTCGCAAGGGCCGTCGCGCCGGGTCTTGGCCGGTGCTGATGAAAATCTCTCCACGCACCAGACGGATCAGGCGCTGACCGGCATCGAATTGAACGTCGATTGCACTGTCGGTGTTCAGGTTTACCACGCTGCCGTCGGCCAGGGTGATCTGCTGGCGTTCGCCCGTGGCGGTGCGGTAGTCGGCCATCCAGCCCTGACCGGCGCCAAATCGGTAGCCCAGAAAGGCGGCGGGCGACATCACGCCCAGCACCAGCAAGGTCTTCAAGGCCTGACGCCGCTCGCGGTTGAGTGTGCCCTTGGCCATCGAAGGAGGAAGGCCTTTGAGCTGTTGTTGCACGTGCTGCGCGCGCTGCCAGGCGCGTTCATGCTCGGGGTCGGCGGCCCGCCAGCGCGTCCAGGCCTGATGCTGCGCAGCGCTCAGCGGTTGGTCATGCATCAGCACCAACCACTGGGCGGCCTGACGCGCAACGTCACGACTGATCGATGCCGGCGCCGACATCACTGCTCGATTTCCCAGAGGATGCAGGCCTCGAACGCAGTCGCCATATGACGTTTCACCGAGCGCTCGCCGATGCCCAACTGACGGGCGATCTGCAGGTAGGTCAAGCCATCCAGCTGCGCGAGCAGGAACACTGTCCGTACCACAGGCTTCAAGCGATCGAGCAATGCATCGAGCTGGTACAGGGTTTCGCGCAATTCCCACTGTTCTTCTGGAGAGAGTGAAAAGGTTTCTGGCACGGTGGCGAGCATGTCCAGGTACGCCCGCTCCAGCGAATGCCGGCGGAAGTAATCGCAGATCAGCCGCTGGCCCACCGTCGCCAGATAGGCTCGCGGACTGTCCAGGCTCAGCCTTTCGCCGGTTTTACGTTGCGAACTGAGGATGCGAAGGAAGGTGTCCTGCGCCAGGTCTGCCGCCTGACTGGTGCAACCCAGACGGCGATAAATCCAGCCTTTCAGCCAGCTATTGTGCTCTGCATAGAGAAGCCCCAGACGATCCTCGCTCACTATCCGCCTCCCGAAAGAAGGCCGGATCATAGTTGCTAATGATTCTCATATCAACGCACTTGTCAGGCCGACATTCTCAGCATGTCTCTGAAGGAGCTGGACAAGTAGTCCTTCACTTCGAAGAAATTCCGGCTGTGGGGCCGCGCCGAGTCCCAGACCAGTCCCACGTCCATCGACGGCACGGGATCGGCCAACTGACGCCGCACGATGCGATGACCGTCCAGTGACCAGGGACGGTAAACCAGGTCAGACAGAATCGTCACGCCCTGCCCCGACGCCACCAGACTGCGCACCGCCTCGATCGAAGAACTGCGAAACCCGACATCCGGCCTCAGGTGGTATTCGCGCCAGTATTTATCGACAGTGGACACGTGTTCATCCATGTCCAGCAGGATGTAACGATACGTGGCCACGTCTGCCAGACCGACCCGATCGGCCACCATCAGTGGGTGCTCAGGCGGGGCCCAGAGTTGCCGGGGAGAACGGATCAACGGCTGGCATTGCAGGGACTCATTGGCCGGCAGGTTCGAGGCCAGCAACAGGGCCATTTCCAGCGTGCCCTGGCGAACGCCCGCCTCGACCTCGCTGCGCTCAAGCTCCACGAAGGTCGGCACCAGCCCGGGAAACTTCTTTTCAAGCGCCTTCATGACGGGCGACAGCACGTACGCCGAGATCGTCTCGGTCACGCCGATCCTGATCGGGCCGGTGGCTTGCGAGGGCCGTAGCGCAACGGAGTCCATCGCTTCGCGCATGACGACTTCGACTTGCTGGGCGTGCCGCAGAAAACGATCCCCTGCCTCGGTCAGTCGAACGCCCGCCGCGTGGCGAGTGAACAACGTCGCGCCCACGGTGGTTTCCAGCGTTTTCAGAGAGGCGGTCATCGACGACTGGGTGACGTGACAGCGCTGGGCAGCCCTGGACACTTGCCCGGTGTCGGCAATCGCAATGAAGTGCTGCAGTTGTTTCAACGTCGGGAGCATCGATTTTCTCAATATCGCAATACACATTCATTGAATTTTCAATGTGATCAGCCGGAGTAATACCATCTCCCTTAGAGATTTTCCAAGGGCAGGTCGGCAATGAACGTGACTCAACGGCAAGACAAGGCGGGCTATTGCACCCTTTGCCGCTCTCGCTGCGGAACGATCAACACCGTCGAGAACGACCGGCTGATCGAAGTTCGCCCTGACGTCGAGCACCCCACGGGCAAGGCGATGTGTCTCAAGGGCAAAGCGGCGCCCGAGTTGTTGCACAGCGCCGATCGGCAGTTGTTTCCCATGCGCCGCACCCAGCCGAAGAACCACCCGGATCCTGGCTGGGAAGTGATTTCCTGGGAACAGGCATTGAGCGAAGTTGCCGAGCGCCTCGAGCAGGCGCGGCGCGAACGGGGCGCCGAGTCTGTGGCCTTTGCCGTGACCACCCCCAGCGGCACGCCCTTGAGCGACAGCATCGACTGGATCGAGCGCTTCATCCGGTTGTACGGCAGCCCGAACACCTGCTATGCCACCGAGATCTGCAACTGGCACAAAGACCATGCTCACGCGTTCACCTTCGGCTGCGGCATGCCCACGGCCGATTACCGCCGCGCAGAAGTAATCCTGCTCTGGGGCCACAACCCCACCAATACCTGGTTGGCCCAGGCCGAAGCCATCGGCGCGGGTGTGGCTGCCGGGGCGCGGATGATCGTCGTGGACCCGCGCAAGACTGCATTGGCCGGCCAGGCGGACAGTTGGCTTAGGGTCTGCCCGGGGACTGATCTGGCGTTGGCGATGGGCGTGGCGAACCTGCTGATCGCCAATGACACGTTCGATCAGGCCTTCGTTCGTCAATGGAGCAACGCGCCGCTGCTGGTCCGTGCCGACAACGGCCACTTCCTGCGTTGTGCGGACATCGGCATCACCGGTGACCAGGACTACGTGGTGTGGGACACCGTTCACAATGCCCCTAAAGCCTCCTCGCCCATGACCGCGACTTCGCTTGAGCAGGCCGCAGTGCGCGGAACGTTCAGTCTGAATGTGCAGGACGCCGACACGCCGCTGGAATGCTCCCCGGTGTTCGAGTTGTACGCCCGTGAGTGCGTGCTGTACACGCCGCAGCGGGTAGAGGCCCTGACCCACGTGCCTGTGGCGCAACTTGAGCAGGCCGCGGCCTTGATCGGATCGTCCTCGCGCGTCGCGTTCCATGCCTGGTCTGGCGTGGGTCAGCAGGACAATGCATCGCAGACCGACCGGGCCATCGCGTGCCTGTACGCCCTGACCGGCAGCTTCGACCGCGACGGCGGCAACCGGATCTATCAGAAGCCGCCCTACAACCCGGTGATGTCGTTCGATTTGCTGGCTCCCGAGCAACGCGCCAAGGCGTTGGGTCTCGGCGAGCGACCGCTGGGGCCGCCTTCTCAGGGCTGGGTCACGGCGCGGGACGTGTACCAGGCCATCGTCCACGAAAAGCCCTACGCCATCCGCACACTGGTGGCGTTCGGCACGAACCTCCTGCTCTCCCAGCCCGATGTTCACTTGGGCGCGCAGGCGCTGCAGAAGCTCGATTTTTATGTGCACTGCGACCTGTTCGAATCGCCCAGCGCGCGCTATGCCGACATCTTTCTGCCAGTGAACACGCCGTGGGAGCGCGAAGGCCTGCGCATCGGTTTCGAGATTTCCGCCGAGGCGGATCGGCGGGTTCAACTGCGCCAGCGCATGGTGTCGCCCCGCGGCGATTCGCGCTCGGACAGCGACATCGTGTTCGACCTCGCAACCCGCCTGGGCATGGCCGGGGATTTCTTCGGCGGCTCACTGGAAGCAGGCTGGAACCACATGCTTGAGCCGCTGGGCCTGACCGTCGAGCAACTGCGCCGCGAGCCTCGCGGCGTGTCCATCGAGACCCCCGATGTGCAGCGCAAATACGCTGCAAAGCCACGGCACCGAGCGTTCAACACGCCGACCGGGCTGGTCGAGCTGTACTCCGAAAAACTGCTCCGTCATGGTTACAGTCCCCTGCCCCGCGCGTCCGCCCACGATCCACGCAAAGAAGCCATGCATCGCGCCTTTCCGCTGGTCCTGACCTCGGCCAAGAACGGCTACTTCTGCCACAGCCAGCACCGCAGTCTGGCGTCATTGCGGCGCAAGGCGCTTTACCCGGTGCTGGAAATATCCGCCGAGCTGGCCAGGCAAGAACACATCGACACCGGCGACACCCTGGTGGTGACGACAGACAGCGGCCAGGCGAAATTCTGCGCGAGCATCGTCGACGGCTTGCACCCCTCGGTTGTGGTCGGCGAGTACGGCTGGTGGCAACGGTGTGAAGCCCTGGGGCAGAACGAGCTGCCGGTACTGGGCTCCCACAGCAGCAACTTCAACAGCCTGGTCAGCGACGCCGCCTTTGATCCCATCAGCGGTTCTTCGCCTCTGCGCGCATACCGTTGCACCGTGCAGCGGGACACGCTCAATGATGCTGCGCACGGCCGTTGGGAGGGGTTGCGCCCGTTCACCGTCACAGCGCTCACACCGGAGGCCGCGGACGTCACCACCGTCAGCTTCGAAGCCAGCGACGGCGGCACGGTGCCGGATTTTGAACCCGGCCAGCACATCACCCTCGAACTGAACACCCCCGATGAGCCCACCTTGCGTTCCTACTCGTTGACCGGCCGTGCTCACCTGCAAGGGCGCCGTGGTTATCAGGTTTCAGTGCGCCGGGCAGTGGCGACCGACAGCCAGGGCATGGCCACGCTCGGGCTGGGCTCAGGTTTCATTCACGATCAACTGAAGGTCGGCGACCGACTCATGGCTCACCCGCCATCGGGGCATTTCATCCTGCCGATGCACAGTCGCCGACCGTTGGTGCTGGTCGCCTCAGGCATCGGCATCACCCCTTTCCTGAACCTGCTGGAATCGTTGCAAGACCAGCCGCAGACGTCGAATATTCTGCTGCTTTACGGCAATCGCAACGGCGAATACCACGCCTTCAAACAGCGGCTCAGGGCGTTGGCGCAGACGCTGCCCAACGTGAAAATCGTCAATTTCTACAGCCTTCCCGCCGCGTCAGACCGCCAGGGCGAAGACTACGACGTGGCTGCGCGGGTCAGCGCCGGGCACATACCCAAGGCGTGGCTGCGTCAGCGCCCCTTGGTCTACCTGTGCGGGTCGGACGCGATGATGGCTGAAGTCGGTGCTGCGTTGCTCGAACGCGGGGTGCCGCGCTTCGACATCCAGCAGGAAGCCTTCAAATCGCCGGTCAAGCCGGTCATCACGCCCGGCCAGTCCCACGAGGTGACGTTCAGCCGATCAGGCATCATCGCGAGGTGGTCATCCGATGAAGGTTCGCTGCTCACCTTCGCCGAAAAGCTGGGCGTGCGCCTGCCCAGCGGTTGCCGCGTAGGCCAGTGCGAAAGTTGCGCCGTCACCGTGCAGCACGGCCAGGTCATGCACCTGCACGGACAGGAACCGGACACCCCATCGACATGCCTGGCCTGCCAGGCCATCCCGTCCAGCGCCCTGACGCTGGATGCTTGATATGTGTGAAATCCCAGGTGAACCATGCTGATCATTGATGCTGAAAAAACACGCGCGCTGCTGCCGTTCGACCGCCTCATTCCCGCCCTGAAAGAGGCCTTCCGCGAAGAGGTGCACGTGCCGCTGCGCCATAACCACGCCATTCACCCTGAGTCATCGGCGCCCGGTTGCATGCTGTTGATGCCTGCCTGGAACAACCAGGGCTTTCTGGGCATCAAGACCGTGACCATTTTTGCGCAGAACGCCGCCGCAGGCTTGCCCGGGTTGCATTCCACGTACATGTTGCACAGCGCAACGACCGGCGCGCCACTGGCGTTGATCGATGGCAACGAAATCACCTCCAGACGCACCGCGGCAGCCTCGGCTCTGGCGGCCACCTACCTGAGCAGAAGCGATTGTTCTTCACTGCTGGTCGTCGGCGCAGGCCGGGTGGCAAGTTTGTTGCCTTATGCCTATCGCACGGTTCGCCCGATCCAGCAGGTGGCGGTGTGGGACATCAACCCGGCGCAGGCCGCGCGGCTGGTCGATCAACTGCAGCAAGATGGTTTCCAGGCCCGGGCGGTCGATGACCTGGCCGCTGCCTGCGAGCAGGCCGACATCGTGACCTGCGCGACGTTGTCGACAGCGCCGCTCATCGAGCGCCGATGGTTGAAACCCGGCACTCATCTGGACCTGATCGGTGGCTTCACCCCCCAGATGCGCGAGAGCGATGACGGCTGTTTCGATGGCACCGAGGTGTTCATCGATACCGACGAAGCGCCCATGAAAGCGGGTGATCTGCTCAGCCCGCTGCAAAGCGGCGTGCTGCGTAAGGAAGACATCCGCGCTGATCTGGCGAGCCTGTGCAAGGAACGCAGCCCGGGCCGCATCGACGATCAGCACATCACGGTTTTCAAAGCAGTCGGCACGGCCCTGGAGGACCTGGCGGCTGCTCAACTGGTTTACGTTCAACGCTCACAATAATCAGAAATCTGCGCGTCATTTTCCCTTGCTGCCTTCCGCCCCGAACCTTCAGGAAGACATTATGAAAGCGTCTGTATTGCACCCCGATGAGGCCAGAGAAAGCCTCGGTTTTTTTGAAAGAATTGCAGTTGGTGTCTCGAACTGGTCGGAGCGCTGGTTTCCCGACTCTTACATATTCGCAGCCATTGCCGTGGTGCTGGTCGCGCTGGGCTCGCTCGCCACCGGTGCTTCGGTGAAGTCCGTCGCGGGCGCATTCGGAGACGGCTACTGGAGCCTGATCCCGTTCACGATGCAGATGGCGCTGGTGGCGATTTCCGGCTATGTCGTGGCGGTCTCCCCGCCCGCCTCGGCATTGATCGAGAAACTGGCTGCGCTGCCAAAATCGGCGCGTGCGGCGGTGACCTTCGTCGCCTTCATCAGCATGGGGCTGTCACTGTTCAACTGGGCGATCAGCCTGATTTTCAGCGGACTGCTGGTGCGCGCGATTGCCCGCCGCACAGACCTGGCCATGGACTATCGCGCTGCCAGTGCCGCGGCGTATCTGGGCATGGGCGCCACGTGGGCGCTGGGGCTGAGTTCGGCGGCGGCGCAACTGCAGGCCAACCCCGCCAGCCTGCCCAAGTCTCTGCTGGATATCACCGGCGTCATCCCGTTCTCGCAAACCATCTTCCTCTGGCAGTCGATGACCATGGCGGCGGCGTTGATCGTGGTGTCATTGCTGGTGGCCTGGTTCTCCACGCCGACCGGCAACCGCGCACGCACGGCTCAGGACATGGGCGTCGACCTCAGCGTGATCGATGAAGCCGCCGAAGGTCAACGGCGGCCCGGCGAATGGCTGGAGTACAGTCCGGTGCTCACCTTGTTGCTGGTGGCACTGGGAGCGATATGGCTGTTCAACGAGTTCTCGACCAAGGATCCGATTTTCGCGATCTCATCGCTGAACACCTACAACTTTCTGTTCCTGATGCTGGGCATGCTGCTGAACTGGCGCCCCAAGCGCTTTCTCAATGCCATCGCCAAGTCAGTGCCTTCGGTCGCGGGGGTGCTCATTCAATTCCCGTTATACGGGGCCATTGCGTTCATGATGACCAAGGCACAAGGCGTCGATGGCGTGACCTTGTCGCACCACATCGCTTCGCTGTTCGTGGCCATTGCCGACAGCGACAGTTTCGCGGTGGTCATGGGCATCTACTCGGCGGTACTCGGTTTCCTGATTCCTTCCGGCGGTGGCAAGTGGATCATCGAGGCGCCGTATGTGATGCAAGCGGCCAATGAGTTGCACGTCAACCTGGGCTGGGCGGTGCAGGTCTATAACGCGGCCGAGGCGCTGCCCAACCTGATCAACCCGTTCTGGATGCTGCCGTTGCTGGGTGTTCTGGGCATCAAGGCGCGGGACGTGGTGGGCTTCACCTTCACTCAACTGCTGGTGCATACCCCGCTGGTGCTGCTGATGCTCTGGGCGTTCTCCATGACACTGGCGTACGCACCGCCGATGATGCCGACGCCTTGAAAGGCCCTGAACAGGCGGCCCGGCATCGTCTGCCGGCGCCGCCGTGGGCCCTGTTCAGCTGAACGTCACCGCCTTCATCGGTTGCACGTTCACTTTCAGCTCGAAGACATCCGGCCGCGCGTAGTGACCGCAGACATCGAAGTCCTGGTTGCCCTTGCTCAGTTGGCTCATGTCCAGGTCTGCATACAGTTCGGTCTCGCAATCGTAGCTGGGGCCGGCCAGCACTTCACCCAGCGGGCTGACGATCAGGCTGCCGCCGCGCATGATGTAGTCGTCGGCCTTGAAATCGAGGCTGAAGGCCGCCTGGTGCGCCTCGGAGTAGGCTTCGAGCTTGATCGCCTGGCACGCCGACAAGACGAACACGCGGCCTTCGAGGGCAATGTGGACCATCGAGCTGGGCCATGACGGTCGGTCGTCGGCGGTCGGCGCGCAGTACAGCTGCACGCCTTGGGCGTACATCGCCTGGCGCAAGGCGGGCATGTAGTTTTCCCAGCAGATGACGCTGCCCAGCACCCCCAGCTCTGTAGGCACGGCGTCGATCGTCGAACCATCGCCGAACCCCCAGATGATGCGCTCCTGCCCGGTCGGCATCAGCTTGCGGTGGTAGCCCGCGATGCCCTGACCGGGAACCAAGGTGACGGCCGTGCAATACAACGTCCGGCCAAAGCGCTCGATGATGCCGACCACGCAGATCACGCCGGTCTCGTCGACGCCGGCGGCCAGCGTGCGCAACTCCTGACCGTCGAGGGTCACCGCGCCCTGGACGTAGTCGTGATACTGCTGACGCCCGGCCAGGCTGCGGTTGCCCACCACGCTGCCAAAGCCTGTTCCCTTGGGATAACCACCGATGAACGCCTCGGGAAAGACCGCCAGCCGGGCACCCTGCCCGGCCACACGGCGCAGGATGTCGCACGCTTTGTCGACGCTGGCTGCCGCGTCATCGGGAATCGAGGCTGCCTGGATAACTGCCACTCGCATGGTATCGCTCCTAGTATTGGGTGATGTCTTTGTCTTTGGTTTCGGGAAGGGTGCGCCACAGCACCAGCAGGCAGATCAGCGAGACCGCCGCCAGATAACCCGCCGGCAGGTCCGGGTTGCCGAACTCGCGAACCAGCGCCGCGGCGATGAACGGACCAGGGCCGGCCAGGATGGCCAGCGCCAGGTTGTGCCCCAATGCCGCGCCGGTGGAGCGGATGGACGCTGGAAAAACCTCCACCAGCAGCACCACGTCCATCACGGCGGTGACGGCCACCAGCACGCCCAGCAATGTCAGCCCGAAGACGATCGCCACCAGGTTGCCGGTGTTGAGCAACAGAAAGATCGGATACGCCAGCACCGTCAGCCCGGCGGCAGCGCCCAGCAACAAACGGCGGCGGCCCCACGCATCGCTCAGCCGGCCGATCAGCGGATGCGCCACGCAGTACAGGACCAGCGACACGCTGCACAACCACAGCGCCGTGCTCTTGGGCAGGCCAACCGTGGTCACCAGGTGGTTGTTGGCGTACGTGATGAAGAAGTACAGCGACACGCCGAACAGAGCAGAGAACGCAAACGTGGTGATGAACGCCTGACGCTTCACCGCCGCGCCAGGCGCCTGCACCCTGTTGGTGCCGCGCTCGCGAACCATCTTTTCGTAGACCGGCGTATCGCCCAGCTTGCGGCGGATGTACACCGCCAGAGCGGTCATCACGATCGATGCGACAAACGGCAGGCGCCAGCCCCAGGCGCTCAGTTGTGCATCGCTCAGCACGTTCGACAGCACCGCCGCAGTGAACGTACCGAACAGGAACGCGCACCCTGCGGTTCCGGTGATCACGCTTGCCGCCGTGGCGCGGCGGTGGGCGGGCGCGCTTTCGACGATGTAGATGCCGGCGCTCGACCATTCTCCGCCGACCATCATGCCCTGCACGAAACGCAGCGCAATCAGCAGCGCAGGTGCCAGGATCCCGATGGCGTCATAGGTGGGCAGCAGCCCGATCAGCGTGGTGCAGATGCCCATGCCGAACACGGTAATGATCAGCACCGCGCGACGTCCCAGGCGATCGCCGATCGGCCCCAGGATCAGCGCCCCGAACGGTCGGGAAATGAACCCCACCGCGAACACTGCCAGCGATGACAGCAGTGACACGCCCGGGGCACTGGAGGGAAAGAACAGCGTGCCGATGATGGCGGCGAAGTAGCCGTAAATGGCGAAATCAAACCACTCCATGAAGTTGCCGATCCCCACGGCAACCGCGCGTTTGCGCATGTCCACTTCGGCGCTGGAATGAATCTTGCTCCGCCCTGATGATTCTTGTGTCGTGTCCAATGCTCGTTCCCCATCGCTGTGCAGTTGATGGAAAACAGACTAGAAACGATGAAGCCCGCCTGACAAACGATTAGAAAAGATGAGCCGGATTAACGTACGTAATATCGCTCGCATCGACATGAACCTGCTGCTCACGTTTCACTGCCTGATGACCGAGCGCAGTGCAACGCGGGCCTCGACCGTGCTGCATGTCACGCAGGGTGCGGTCAGCTCGGCGCTCAAGCGTCTGCGCGAGCATTTCGACGACGAACTGTTCCTGCGCACCGCATCAGGCATGCAGCCCACGCGCAAGGCGATGTTATTGGCGCCGAGGATCACCGAAGCGTTGACGTCGATCTCGGGACTGCTCGCCGGGGAGCTGGAATTCTGCCCCGCGCAGTCGCACCACGTGTTCAATATCGGTTTGTCCGATGACATCGAAAGCTACCTGGCGCCCTTGCTGGTCAGTGCAGCGGCGCAGGACGGTCTGGGCGTCAGTTTCGCGTTTCACCAGACCAACAGCACGCTCTGGAAAACCTCACTCCAGGATACCGACATGGACCTGGTGATCTGCTGCGAACCGAAGGACTTCAATACGCGCTTCTCATCGCAGGTGCTGTTTTCCTCGTCTTATTCCTGCCTGTTCCGGCCACGGCCGGACGCCGCCGACAGCCTGAGCATCGACGACTATTTCAACGCCGACCACGTGCGGATCTCGTATGACGGACGTCGGGGCTTCATCGACGATATCTTCGAAAGCGCCGGCTACGCACGCAAAGTCATTGCTTCGTTCAGCCACTTCTCGGGCGCGCTGTCGACCCTCGCGTCCAGTGGCGCCATCGCCACCCTGCCGACCTTCGCCGCCACTGCCTACGCCACGATGATCGGGCTCAAGGTCAGCCCGGTCCCGCTCCCCGTGCCCTCGTATCGCTGCTTCATGGTCTGGGACAACGCGCGACACACCGACGCCCATCACCTGTGGCTGCGGCATTTCATTGGCGAGGTGATTCAGCGTGCAGAGCAAGGCGGCAACGCCATAACGCGGCTGAGTCCGGCAGACGAGGTGGTGCTCCAGTCTGCGTGAACCATCACGCCCGGCCATCGGGTGAGGAGTGTCGGATGCACAATGGTCGGGGCTATGCCAGCATCCGCTCCGCGAGCAAGCCTGCAGCCACCAACACCATCGCGGTCGCTGAAGCGCGACTGACCCCTCTGGCTGCCGATGGCCTCGCGCGAAGAACGCGCTGCGCACCGAACCCGACGATGAGATAGATCACCGAGCAGCTCGCCATGTGAATGAGCCCGAGTACGATCATCTGAAATGGAACAGGCAACGTGGCCGAGGGTTGGGTGAATTGCGGCAGTAACGCCAGGAAAAGCAGGAACACCTTTGGATTGAGTCCGCTCACGCACATGCCTTTGATCCACCAGCGCGACCCGTTTGCAGAACCGCTTTGAGTAACCGCCTGGGGGACGGCAGGATGGCGAAACAGGTTCACACCCATCCACAGCAGATAAAGCGCCCCGACCACCGTGAGCACTGACAGAACGCCCGGAGTCCTTGCCACCACGCCACCGACACCTGCGGCAACCACCAGTATCGCGATCAGATGCCCGCACAGCATTCCGCTCACGGCGGGTAGGACTTTGCGTTCCTGCATGCCCGCCGAGATTGCATAGGCCCAGTCCACCCCCGGCGTTATCACGAACAGAAAAGAAACGGCCCAGAACGCGGCGAGCGCATCAATCATCATCGGTTTTGTCATCCTTCTTCATTGGCCCTGCTGCGCAGGAGTGGGTGCCAGTGGATCAAGTCTTGGCCGCCGCTATCGCTGAGAAGGATAAAGAAATGCTGTTAGGATTATCTTCCGGTTATTTCACTCACGAGCGCCAATTCGGGAAGGTTTTATCTAATGGATCGATTTGACAGGAAGATTCTTGCGGAGCTTCAGCGGGATGGTCGTCAGTCCCTGACCGAGCTTGCCGATCGCGTAGGTCTGAGCCTGTCTCCCTGTCACCGGCGCGTTCGAGCCCTGGAAGACGCTGGCGTCATCCTGGGTTACCGCGCGCGCCTGTCACCCGACGAATTGGGGCTGCGGTTTTCCGCCATTGTGTTCGTCACGTTGCGTGAAGGGCATCAGCAGGCCGTCGCGGCGTTCGAGACGGCCTTGCCGCAGATCCCGGAAGTCGTCGAGGCGCAGCGTCTGTTCGGCGATCCCGACTACCTGCTACATATCGTCACGACGGACTTGCCCGCCTTTCAGAAGCTCTACGACGACTCGCTCTCATGCCTGCCGAACGTGCAGCGCCTGACGTCGACGTTGGTGATGAAGCGCATCATCGAGGATCGTCCGCTGCCGATCTCGCTGGACTGAATCCTTACCTTCGTCGGATCAAGCGAGCGCGTTCAGTGCTGAGCCAGGCGTGCGGCGCTGATCAGGCCGTCCAGCCAGTCCTGATGCCCGTTGATCATGGGATTGGGTCGGGTCCTGGCGAGGGTTTCAGCAGGCTTACCCCTTTGAGTTTCTTGCGTGAGGATCCGCACACGCCCGAAAGGCAGGTCTTCAATCAGCCAGGCATGGTGAACATCAAGCCGGGTATCACCGTCGCCCGCCCAGCCGTGCCAGGCAATCCGGCCAGGCTCACTGGACGCAGGCGCCACGTATTCAACGCACTGCGCTTGAACCGGGAAGCCGAACGTCTCGAAGTAAAAGTGCACGCCGTGTTGCAGATCCGGTCCGGCGTGCTCATGAAAACGGACGTTCGCCGAATTCGCGTAGTAACTCGGCCACCGGTGGGCCTGGCTCAGCAGCGGCCAGACCTGTGCAGCCGTCAGACCTGCGGCAATGATTTCATTGGAGACGAAGTTTTCAGTGAAGCCGGGGAGGAAATCTTGCGGCCAGTGGATCTCGTTCATGGATGACTCGGCAGATATTGATGGATTGCAGCCATGATCGGTGTACGCTTGAAATAACGCCAATCGCGATCTCTTATCCAGGCCATCATGAATTCTGATATCAGAAATCTCGACCTCAATCTGCTCAAAGCCCTCGACGCCCTGCTCGACGAGCGCAGCGTCACCCGCGCCGCGGACCGGCTGTCGCTGACTCAGCCAGCGGTCAGCGGCATGCTCAACAGGCTGCGTGAGAGCTTCGACGATCCCCTTTTCGTGCGCGCCCAGCGCGGCATCGTACCGACCTTACGCGCCGAACAACTGGCGACCCCCGTCAAACAACTTCTGGCTGACATCGAGGGCCTGCTCCAACCTCAAGCGTTCGAGCCTTGCGCAGCCAGTCTGACCGTCAAACTGGCATCGACCGACTACGCCCTTCGAGCGGTGGTGGTGCCATTCATGAGTGCGTTGCGACAACGCGCGCCGAATATCCGCGTTTCCATCGAGCCGGTGGACGACGCGCGCCTTGCATCACAGATGGACCGGGGCGATATCGACCTTGCGCTGCTCACCCCGCAGACCACCCCGACAGGACTTCATGGCGCGCCGCTGTTCGACGAGCATTACGTCTGTGCAATGCGGGCCGACCATCCCGATGCAGTGGCTGGCCACCTTTCTCTGGACCGTTTCTGCGCGCTGGATCACGTCCTGGTTTCAACGGTAGGGGGAGGCTTTCGCGGGGTGACGGACGATGCGCTGGAGAAGGTCGGCCGGACGCGACGAGTCATCACATCCGTGACCAGTTTTCTGATCCTCCCGGACCTGCTGATGACCAGCGATCTGATCGCCGTTGTCCCCCGCCGTCTGACGCTGCACCGAACTGACCTGGCAGTGATGGAGCCCCCTCTGGACATCCCGGGCTTCAGCAAAAATCTGGTCTGGCATGAAAGAACACACCGCGACGCCGCGCATCAGTGGATCCGCTCACTCATGATCGAGACAGCCGGCATCGTTTGACCGGGCAGTCGTCGCGAAGACCTTCACAAACACCGTACCTTTTCGAAAGGTGTTTTATATACACTGCCGCTTTTGTCCCGCCGGGGAGCGCCCAATGTCATCGAAGGTCATTTCCAGGTCACCCGAGCCATCGGCCTCACTGGAAAGCCGCATCCGCAGCCGCTACGAGCAGATGTCGGCGGTGGAGCAGAAACTGTCAGATGTCATTCTGGCGTCCCCTGGCCAGCTCGCCATGCAGACCGCGACCGAACTTGCGATCAGCGCCGGCGTATCGAAAGCGACGACGACCCGGTTTTTCCGGGCGCTGGGCTATGACTCCTACGATGCAGCGCGACGTGAAGCGCGCAAAGCCAGCAGCGGCGGCTCCCCTCTCTATCTGCAGCACCTGAACGACGCCGACCACGATCCTCAGGCGCTGGTGCAGCATCATCTGGATCAGGAAATCGCCAATCTGGCGAAAACCTACGAATCGCTCTCCCACACCGATCTTGCCCACATGACCCAGGCCATCGCCAAGGCGCGGCGGGTGGTCCTCATCGGTTTTCGTCACAGCCAGACCATCGCCGTGATGTTTCGCAGCAATCTGATTCAGGTGCGTGGCGACATTCTCTTGTTGCCCGCTCCCGGCGACAGCCTCGCCGAATACCTGGCAGGACTGGACGAGCGCGACGTGGCGATCTGCATCGGACTGCGCCGACGCGTGCCGCAACTGGAAGGCGCCATGGCGGTGATGGCGGGATTGGGCGTGCAGATTCTGTACATCTCTGACGTGCTCACCGGCAGGCCGGCGAAGCTTGCGCGTTGGGTCATCCGCTGCCACACCGAAGGCAGCCTGATGTTCGACAGCAACGCCAGTGTCGCCGGCATCACCAATCTGATCTGCTCGCTGGTCGGCAAGGAGCTGGCAGGCGAGAAATCCACCCATCTCGCCCAGGCCGAAGTGCTCCACCAGAAACTGGAAGAGCTGGAATAAGCCACCGTTCAGGTAATGGCCCGATAATAGCGCAACGTCGCACCAACCCGGAGCAGGCCGCACGCGAGCTCCGCAGAACTGTTTCAGCCTAAGAAACATATGTTTCTTAAAATATTCCTCTGAAACCCTTGTTTCTACTGGGCCGGCGATTTTATTCGGGCCGCCACGCCGATGCTGGCACAGAATCTGCGGTACCCCTTGGGTCTACCCATCACCCAAGGGCGCCATCATGAAAAAAACGTTCTCCGGATTTTCACTCGTTCTGGCCGCAATGACGCTGGGCGTCGGCCTGCACGCCTCCACGTCACTGGCCGACACACTGGATGACGTGAAGGCACGCGGCACGCTGGTCGTGGCCATCGATCCGACTTTCGCCCCGTACGAATACACCGACGACAGCGGCGCGATCACCGGCTACACCCCGGCCATCATGGCGCAGGTCGCCAAGACCCTCGGCGTCAAGGTCGAGTACCAGAAGATGGCGTTCAGCGGGATCATCCCGGCGCTGATTTCGGGTTCGGTAGACGCCGAAGGCTCATCGCTCAACGTCACCGCCGAGCGCGCCGGCAAAGTGCTGTTCGTGGCCCCGTTCGGCAAAAGCGTGAACGCTGTGATGACCCGCGCGGACGACAAGCGCATCGATCCCACCGGCCTGAAAGTGGACAGCCTCGCTGGCCTGAGCGCCGCCGTGAAGACTACCTCCGCGCCGGAGCAACTGGTCAAGCAGTTCAACGTCGAGCTGAAATCCAAGGGCCTGGCCCCCATCAAGATCGTCGGCGTAGACAGCGTCGACCAGACCCTCTCGGCACTGATGACTCGACGCGCCGACTTCATCCTCGACGACATTACCGTTCTCGGCAGCCTGCTCAAGCAGCACCCGGACAACCTGCGTCAGGTCGGCGAACTGGGCGCCAGTCAGTGGATCAGCTGGGCGACCCGCAAGGACGACACACGCCTGAACAAGGTCATCAGCGATCAGATCATCGCGATGCAGAGCTCGGGGGAACTGCAGAAATTGCAGCAGCAATACCTGGGCGTGACCTTCGATCTGCCCTCCCACGATTTCATCCCTGCCAAGTGAGAACGTCCATGTCTTCGCCAACCACCCACGTTCATGTCCCTGCCGGGCATGGCCGAACTTTCGAAGTACGCCGCGGCCAGTTCATTACCGTGATCGATCGTGACGGCCAGCAGGCAGCCGACTTCGTCGCCATCGTCAACGGTCAGGCCGACGAATACCTGTCGCCTACACACACCCGCCGGCGTCTGGACTCACTGTTTTTCAGCGTCGGCGACTGCCTGTACTCCAATGCCGACGAGGCGTTGCTTCACGTGCTGCACGACACGGTCGGCGTGCACGACGCCAATGTCCCGGCCTGCGATTGCACACGTTTCAGCGTCGATTTCGGCGTGGACGGGCACCGCAACTGCCTGGACAACATGCACGAAGGCCTGTGTGAGTACGGCGTGTCAGCGGTCAACGTGCCCGAGCCGTTCAACCTGTTTCAGAACGGCCCGGTGACGGCCGACTGCCGGATGCAAGTCACTGACCCGATCAGCAAGGCAGGCGATCGCATCGTGTTCCGCGCCCTGAAAGATCTGGTGTGCGCGGTGTCGTCATGCCCGCAGGACATCATCCCCGGCAACGGCCTGCTGGTGACGCCCATCGATATCGTCATCTCCGATGATCAGCCGCCATTCGCCTGACAGACTTTCAAGGAGTACCCCATGCTGTTAATGAAAGACGCCACCGAAACCCGCGCGCCGTTGCCCCTGCAAACGGTCAGCGTCGCAGCGGGCACTGCCGGTTCGATCCTGGTCAAGCGCGGGCAACTGCTGCGCATCACGGCGCTGAACGACGGCGCCGTCGCGAGCCTGTTCGGCTTCAGCGAAACCGAGCCAGACGTGCATCTGTCGGTGCACCACACGCGCGTGTTCAGCAATTCCTACGTGCTGGGCGCGGGCATGCGCATGGTCAATAACCGTCGTCGCCCGGTGATGGTGCTGGGCAAGGACAGCGTCGGTCGCCACGACCTGCTGCTGCCAGCCTCGACGACGTCGTTCCTCGCCGCCAACGGTTATGCCGGGCAAACGGGCTGCGTCGAAGCGCTGCAAGGTGAGCTTCGCCGTCTGGGCCGTGAGCAGCCCAAGCTTCCGGATCCGATCAACCTGTTCATGCACGTGCAGCTGGATCAGCAAGGTACGCTGTCGCCACAGCCCAATACGGTCAAGGCCGGTGACTCGGTCACCTGCCGCGTGGTGCTGGACACGCTCTTCGTGGTGTCCACGTGCTGCACCGGCATCGTGGGCAACGACATCCCCGGCGCGGTTGAACTGTCGGTGGCCGAAGACCTCAGCGACTTTGCGGTTTAATCGATGATCTCAAGCGCACAAATGCTCAATGCCCTGCCGGATCTGGGCCGAGGCCTGTGGGTGACACTCGAACTCACGGTGCTGGCGGCCGTCACCAGTTTTGTCATGGGTCACGTCATCTGGTGGTTGCGCGGGCGGTCTCTGCCACTGTGGCGCGGCATCGGGCATTTGTACGTCAGCCTGATGCGCGGCGTGCCCTCCATCGTGCAGCTGTTCATCGTGTTTTTCTCGCTGCCACTGATCGGTCTGGGAGGCAAACCGCTGCTGGCGGCAGTGCTGGCAATCGGTCTGAACAGCGCGGCCTATGTCGCCGAGATTCTGCGTGCCAATTACCGCACCCTGCCCCATGGCCAGACCGAAGCCTCCCACGCGCTCGGGCTGTCGAACTTCCAGGTGTGGTGGTACGTGTCGGCGCCGCAGGCGTTACGCAGCAGCCTGCCGGCGCTGGTCAACGAATTCACCCTGGTGGTCAAGACCACACCGCTGGCCTCGGTGGTCGCGGTCACTGAGCTGACGTACGCCGGACAACTGGTGATCGCCCGCACCTACCAGGCCACTCCGGTACTGGCGCTGGTGGTGGCCGGTTACCTGCTGATCTGCTGGCCGACGCTGAAAGTGGCGCGCCGCCTTGAAAGGCGCTTCAACCGCGCAAGGAGCCATTGATGGATTGGTCGGCGATTCTCGACAACGCTCCGGACCTCGGCGCCGGGCTGTTGATCACCCTGCGCCTGAGCCTGGTGTCGGCCTGCACGGCGCTTGCCCTGGGCGCCTTGTTGGCGTGGGCACTGCAAAAAGGCAGTCCCTGGCTGCGCGCGACGGTGCGCGCCTACATCGACTTCGTGCTCGGTTTGCCGATTCTGGTGCTGATCTATCTGTTGTTTTTCATCCTGCCCGAATACGGCGTCACGCTGAGCTCTCCCGCGGTCGGCGTGACCGCGCTGACGCTGTATTACGGCCCGTACATGGGCGAGGTCCTGCGCGCAGCATTCGGCGGCATCGCCCGGGGGCAATACGAAGCCAGCGCGGCGCTGGGCCTGAGTCCCCTGGAAACCCTGCGCCACGTGCTGCTCAGGCAAGCGTTGCCGGTGGCATTGCCACCCTCGGTGGGTCTGCTCATCGGCCTGGTCAAGGACACCGCGCTGCTGTCGGTGGTCGGCGTGGAAGAGTTCATGTATGCCGCCAAGCAGGCCATTTCCACCAGTTATGCCCCGCTCGAAATCTATCTGGTGGTCGCCATTGCCTACTGGCTGATCACCCTGTTGCTCGACACCGCGGCCGGCGCCCTCGAGCGTCGCCTCATCCGCCATCGTGCGGCCTGACCCATTCTGAACAGGAGTCTGTCCATGTCTGTCCCTCTCGCGTCCCTTACCATTCCCGCCGGCCACGGCAAGGCCGTGCGCCTGAAAGCCGGGCAATCGGTGCGCGTCATCAATACCCATGGCACCCAGGTGGTCGACTGCTGGGCGTGGAACGCCTACGACCTCGAAGAATTCATGTGCATGGAAGCCACGCGCGTATGGACCCAGCACTTGAACCCGGTGGTCGGCGACAGCTTCGTCACCAACGCACGTCATCCGATCCTGACCGTGGTCGAGGACACTTCGCCCGGTGTGCACGACACCTTCATGGCAGCCTGCGATCGCCGTCGCTACGAGTTGCTCGGGTGCACCCACTATCATCGCAACTGCAGCGACAACCTGTTCGAAGGCATGCTGGAACTGGGCGTCACGCCCCCGCGCCGCAACCTTGCCTCTTTCAACATCTTCATGAACATCCGTGTGCAGCCGGACAACATTACGCTGGCCACCTTGCCGACGGTCACCCGCCCTGGTGACTACATCACCCTGCGCGCCGAGATGGATTGCTTCGTGGCCTTCTCGGCCTGCCCGCAGGACATCGTCAACATCCAGGGCCAGGGCGACAACACGCCAAAGGATGCGCAATTGCAGGTCATCGACGAGGCGTTCGCCACCGTCGCCGTCAAGGGCCCGTGGGTCCCGGATCACGTCAAGGCCGCGCAGCGCTGACCGGCGTCTTACCTTTCTGAACAGGGTGATTCATGAACACCGTCAAACACGCATTCGAGAAATACCTCAACCTGGCGGACGCACGACTGGGCACCGTCGCGCTGTCGGTCACCGACGACTGGTTCGCAGACGTGAACCGGCTGTTCCAGCACACACCTGCCGTCTTCAAAGCCGATGTGTTCGATGACAACGGCAAATGGATGGACGGCTGGGAGTCGCGGCGCAAACGCCACGAGGGCTACGATCACGCGATCATCCGCCTGGGCGTGGCCGGCACTTTGAAGGGGGTGGACATCGACACGTCGTTCTTCACCGGCAACTTTCCGCCTTCGGCCTCACTGGACGCCTGCTTCGTGGCTGCCGGCGATCCGGATGACACCACCGTGTGGACCGAGGTGCTCGGCGCCGTCGAGTTGAACGGCAACAGTCACCACCTCCATGCCATCGACGATTCCCGGCCTTATAGCCACCTGCGCCTGAATATCTTTCCCGACGGCGGCGTCGCGCGGTTGCGGGTGTATGGCGTGCCGCACAAAGACTGGTCGGCGGCCAGCGCCACGGACACCGTCGACCTGTGCGCAGCGCTCAACGGCGGTCGGGCCATTGCCTGCTCCGACGAGCACTACGGACAAATGGGCAACATCCTCAATCCGGGCCGTGCTGCGGTCATGGCCGAAGGCTGGGAAACCGCGCGCCGACGCACACCTGGCAACGACTGGGTGATCGTCGCCCTCGGCGTTCCCGGGGAAATCGAGCGAGTGGTCATCGACACGCTGCACTACAAAGGCAACTACCCGGATCGGGTCTCGATTCAGGCCGCTTGCGTCAAAGGCGGCACAGACAGCCAGATCGAAACCCAAAGCCTGTTCTGGCGAGAACTCCTGACACCGCAGAAAACCGAGATGGATCGCGAGCATGTCTACGCAGATGAGCTGGCAAAGCTGGGCCCCGTCACCCACGTGCGGCTCAACGTCTTCCCGGACGGTGGCGTCAGCCGGCTGCGTTTGTTCGGCAAGCCAAGCTGGCGCTGACACAGCATTCCTCGCCCTGTCATGCCTCGCACAGCGACCCTGTCGCCTTCACGTCCGGTTTCAATCGCGATAGCGCAGGGTCTCGACCAGCAGGGCAAAGCCTGAAGAGGCATGGCGGCGGCTTGGGTAGTAAAGGTGATAGCCCGGAAACGGTTCGCACCAGTCCTCCATCACGCGTACCAGCCGCCCCGCTTTTACGTCCGCCAGCACCTGGTCTTCGGGAAGGTAGGCCAGGCCCAGGCCGTCCAGCGCTGAATTGAGACGCAGGCTGATGTTGTTGAACACCAGTTGGCCTTCGACACGCACGTTGAACTCATGACCGTCTTTGTCCAGTGACCAGGGAGGAATGCCGCCGTAAGTCGGCAAACGGATGCCGATGCAATTATGCGTCGTGAGGTCCTGGGGTGTTTGCGGGACACCATGACGCGCGAAGTACTCGGGAGCGCCGACGATGGCCATGCGCAGATCAGGCCCGATGCGCACCGCGATCATGTCCTTGGCCACCTGATTGCCCATCCGCACGCCCGCATCGTAGCCCTCGGCCACAATGTCGGTGAGGCCATAGTCGACAATGATCTCCACCCGAAGGTCCGGGTTATCCGGCACCAGCCTGCGCAATGCTGGCTGAAGGACCGAAATGGCCGGGTGTTCGCCTGCGTTGATGCGTATCGTTCCCGAGGGCTTGTCGCGCAGCAGGCTCAGCGAAGCGAGTTCCTGGGCGATCTCTTCGAACCGCGGCGCCAGGGTGTCGAACAAGCGCCTTCCTGCTTCGGTCGGCGCGACACTTCGGGTCGTGCGGGTGAGCAACCGAAGCCCAAGCCGCTCCTCCAGCCCTCTTACCGTCTGGCTCAGCGCCGACTGGGAAACACTCAGCTTCGCCGCTGCACGGGTGAAACTGCGCTCCTTGGCCACCATGACGAACGCGGCCAACTCGTTGTAATTTTCGCTCGCCATTGATTAGCCTGACTTATAAGAACATGCGGATTATGGCAGCTTATCGCATTCTGCAACCGAGCTTATAGTGGTCTGAATCCTTTCACCGGACCCCGCAGAGACGATGAGCGTGCACCTGAGCCCTCCCCAACCCATTCGCAAGACCGCCATCCTCGCGATCATTCTGATCAGCTACGTGATGATCGTGCTCGACATATCCATCGTGCTCACCGGCCTTCCGAAGATTCACCAACAATTGGGTTTCAGCGAAGCCGGTCTCGCATGGGTCCAGAGCGCTTACACCCTGACGTTCGGCGGCTTCATGCTGCTGGGCGCGCGTGCCGGCGACATCCTCGGGCGTCGTCGAATGTTCGTCTGCGGTCTTGCGGTATTCATTGTCGCCTCACTGGCCATCGGCGCTTCGCAATCGGCCGACTGGATGCTGGCGTGGCGTGCCATTCAGGGCATTGGCGCCGCGGTGCTCGCCCCTTCCACCCTCGCCCTCTTGCAGACCCATTTTGCCGAAGGCCACGAGCGTACTCGGGCCGTTTCTTACTACGCCGCGGCAGCAGGCGCGTCAGCGACCGTGGGCCTGGTCGTGGGTGGCGTGCTGGCGGAGTGGGTGTCCTGGCGCGCCGGTTTCTATATCAATCTGCCCATCGGCATCGCGCTGATCATCGCGACCTATCGCTGCATCGAAGAAACGCCCAGGCACACGGGCAAGTTCGATCTGCTCGGCGCGGTCACCTCGACGCTGGGGATCGGTGGACTGGTGTTCGGCTTCATCCGCTCTGCTCAGAGTGGATGGGCGGATCCGGTGACCATCGTTTCGCTGCTCGGCGCGGTCATCCTGCTCGGCCTGTTTCTGGTGATCGAGCGCCGTGCGGCTCAGCCGATCCTGCCGCTGCATCTGTTTGCCAGCAGGACTCGGTCCGGCGCCTACGTCACGCGTGTTCTGTACCTGGGCGCGATGGTCGGTTTTTTCTTTTTCTCGACGCTTTATTTGCAAGAGGTGAAGGGTTACGGACCTGCGATCAGCGGTTTGGCGTTCATTCCGGCGACTGTTCTGCATGTGCCGTTCACCGTTGCAGTGCCGCGCCTGATCAGGCATTTCAGCGCCAATCGCCTGATGGTCGTCGGGATCGTGTTCGGCTTCGTCGGCATGGCCTGGCTGAGTCAGGCATCGGCGCAATCGTCCTATGTCACCGCCGTGGCACTTCCTATGCTGCTGATCGGCATCAGCCAGGGGTTGACCCTGAGCCCGCTGACGTCGGCAGGTGTGGCCGGCGTTGCGCAACGGGATGCCGGCGCCGCTTCAGGGGCCGTGAATGTCGCGCACCAACTGGGCAGTTCGGTGGGCTTGAGTGTGCTGGTTGCAGTAGCGGGCACCGCGAGCGCGGGACTGGTCGGCAACGCGCTTTCCGTCTCTCGCATCCATGCTGCATTCGATGCGGGAACCGTGATGCTGGTACTCGCGCTGGCGGTCGTGCTGACCACCATCGTTCGCCCCGTAACCGCTCAGCCGGACACCCCGGCAGGCGTAACTGACGCGGCCTGAGGAAACACACATGACTACCTGGCTTATCACCGGTTGTTCATCGGGACTCGGCCATGCCATTGCGACGGCCGTGCTCGATGCAGGCTTCAACGCGATCGTCACTGCTCGCAGTGTCGATAAGGTCAAAGCGTTCGAGCGCGCCTACCCCGAACGCGCCCTGGCCGTTGCGCTGGACCTGACAGACAAAGCGTCCATTGCGCAGACGATCGCGCTGGCTGAGGAGCATTTCGGTCCGATCGATGTACTGATCAACAACGCGGGTTATGGCTATCGCGCCGCCGTCGAAGAAGGTGACGAGGAGGATGTCGCCGACCTGTTCGCCACCCACGTGTTCGGTCCCGTTGCACTGACCAAGGCCGTGCTGCCGGCCATGCGTGAGCGACGCTCGGGCACGATCGTCAACTTCTCCTCGATTGGCGCACAGTTCTGGAATCCGGGCTCGGCCTATTATTCGGCCGCGAAAATGGCCCTGGAAGGCATCACTCTGACGCTCAAGACCGAGGTCGAGCCATTGGGTATTCGTGTGCTGGTCGTCGAGCCCGGCGCTTTCCGCACGGACTTCGCAGGGCGCTCATTGAAAGGCGCGAAGACGCATTTGGCCGACTACGCCGCAACGGTAGGCCCACGGCGGCCGGAGAACGATCGCATGCACGGCAGTCAGCCCGGCGACCCGAAACGCGCCGCTCGCCTGCTCGTGGATACGCTGGCCAAGGAGCATCTGCCACAGCGTCTTTTGCTCGGCAGCGACGCGGTGAGAATTGTCTCCGATGCGCTGAACCGCCAATTGGCGGAAATCGCTGACTGGGAGGCGGCCAGCATCAGTACCGACTTCCCGAAAGAGGCCTGACCGATGACTTCGCATCCCATGGACCGGCGCACAGTGCTGGTGAGCGCGCTCGCTGCGCTGGCCAGCGCACCGCTCATGGCACTCGGCGATACATCCGTCACACGCGAACGCACGCGTCCGAGCTCTCGAACGCTGGTGGCGTACTTCTCACGCTCCGGGAATACCCGTGTTGTCGCCGGGCTCATCCAGCGGGGTTTGGAGGCGGATCTGTTTGAGATCCGTCCGGCAACGCCCTACCCCGCGGACTATCTGGAAACCGTGGCGCAGGCCAGAAGAGAGCGCGACAGCGGCTTCGAGCCGGCACTGGAAAGCAGGGTCCTCGCGATAGCGGATTACGACACCGTGTACCTGGGTTTTCCCATCTGGGGAGAAACCGCGCCGCCGGTAGTGCGCTCGTTTCTGACCGCTCACCGCCTGAACGGCAAGACGCTCGTGCCCTTCATCACCCACGGCGGCTATGGCGTGGGCGACAGCCGCCGTGTTCTCAGCGCACACGCGCCTGATGCGAAGCTCACCGATGGCTTCGTGATGGAGGGTGAGCAGGAACGCAAAACCATGGAGCGCGTCACTGCCTGGCTTGGCGAACGCCACGTCCAAAGCTGACAGGGCGCAGGCTCAATTACAGCTTTCACTATTTTCTTGTACGGAGTCATCGATGAAAACTCGCACGCTGGGCAATGGACTCGAAGTGTCCGCGCTGGGCCTTGGATGCATGAGCATGACCTCGGCCTACGGACCGGCGGCTGATAGGCACAGGATGATTAAGCTGATTCGTGCCGCACATGATCAGGGGGTCACCCTCTTCGACACCGCCGAGGCCTATGGCCCGTTCAGCAACGAAGAGCTGCTGGGCGAGGCCCTGCAACCCATTCGCGATCAAGTGGTGATCGCGACCAAGTTCGGTTTCGATATCGACCTGAGTTCCGGTAAACGAGGCAGCGGCACCAACAGCCGGCCGGAGCACATCCGCGCTGTGACAGAGGCTTCCTTGAAGCGGCTGCGCACCGATCGGATCGATCTTTTGTACCAGCATCGCGTCGATCCCGATGTGCCGATCGAAGAGGTGGCAGGTACCGTCAAGGCACTGATCGCCGAGGGCAAGGTCAAGCACTTCGGCCTGTCGGAGGCAGGCGTGACAACCATCCGTCGCGCCCACGCGGTTCAGCGTGTGACGGCAGTGCAAAGCGAATATTCGCTGTTCTGGCGCGATCCGGAGCACGCTCTTTTGCCTGCGCTAAAGGAATTGGGCATCGGTTTTGTGCCTTTCAGCCCGCTGGGCGCCGGCTTTCTCACCGGCAAGATCGACGAGCACACAATGTTCGACGCCGCCGACTTCCGCAACCTCGTGCCCCGTTTCTCTCCCGACGCGCGCAAGGCCAACCTCGCGCTGGTCGACGTGATCAAAACCGTCGCGCATCGCCATGGCGCCACGGCGGCGCAGGTGGCGCTGGCCTGGCTGCTTGCGCAAGAGCCCTGGATCGTGCCGATACCAGGCACCACAAAGCCACATCGCCTCGATGAAAATCTCGGCGCTGTGGACCTGAAGTTGAGGGAGGAAGACTTGCGCCTGATCAACGACCGGATGTCCGCCATTCAGCTGCAGGGCGACCGGCTTCCGGCATCGGCCATGAAGATGACCGGGCTTTGACAGCGCCTCTCGCAGCATCTCGCCTGGCGCAATCGGCCCAGGCGGGAATCCATAAAGCATGACCGGTATGAAACCTTTGATTGCCGCCTTGTCGCTACCGGCTGGAGAGACCGACGCTCGGCCCGTAAGCGAGATCCGGATCAGCAGCGCGGTAACCGGAGGCGCTCGCGATCGCGCTTCCCGACGGCGCAGCGCGAGCCCGGCTGAGTGATCAGTAGTCCCAGAAGCCAGCGACCCAACGGAAGGCGTCGCCGTCGTGGGCTATCCGGCCGACCGAGGGAAATGGGAGATGGGTCGCAACGAACAGTTCGCCACTGGCTGCCGCCTCTCGCAGCAGGCGCACACGCACGCGCACCGATTCCTCTGGATCGTGTTCGAAACCGTTTTGCCAGTCAGGGTGCTCGAACGCGACGGGAAACACAGCGTCACCGGCGAAGGTCAGTCGTTGTCCGCAGGAGTCTACGTAGACCACGCAGTGCCCTGGCGTATGGCCGCCGGTGACCTTGGCAACCACGCCCGGCGCCACTTCGTACGCGTCTTCGAACGTGCGCACATGGCGGCCGTATTGACTGATGAATTGCCTGGCGGTGGATCGTAAAACCTCCGGCACCGGCTCCGGCATGGACGTGTGCGTGAAGTCCGGCGCCTCCCAGAACGCAACCTCGGCTGCCGCCACGTGAATGCGTATGTCCGGACGCAGCTGGCGTTTCACGTCTTCGACGAGCAGGCCGCCGATGTGGTCCATGTGCATGTGGGTGATGATCACGTCCGTCACCGAGGACAACTCGATGCCAGCGGCCTTCAGACGTTTGGGGAATTGTCCGGCGCGGGGGAATCCGGGGAATTGCCCGCCCAGCCCCGCATCGACGAGGATGACCTTTTCACCGCTGCGCACGATCAAAACGTTCAGTGCCCAGTCGAAGGCGTCCGGCCCCAAAAACATCTCTTTGAACCAGGCGGCCCGCTCCGCCGGGTCGACGTTGGTGGACATGGTCTGAGTGGGCAGCGGCAGCACCCCGTCGCTGACCACCATCACGTCGATCTCGCCGATCCGCAGCGCGTAACGGGAGGGCACGAGTTCCTCGAAACCCGCTTGACCGATGCACCCCTCGTCCGGTGCCGGTGGCCGGGCAACGCTGCCTTGCAGGGATGCCGATGCGTGTGGCGCGGGATGATTGAGGTAAGTTGCCATGGTGGTTCTCCTTTAGCATTTTGCGGACTTTCAAGGGCGGCGACAGAGGTCGCCACGGGAGCGCCGAATCGCTCGTGGAGAAAGTCTGCGCCGCGGCCGGCAAGGCCCGGAACCACACTTGGGTATATATTTTTCATCCTCAATCAGGGCTGCGCATGACACTTTTTGGCAACCGCGAAATCAGTCGAAGAACGTCACCACTTCGCTCAGTCCGCTTCGTGGCGTCTCCAGGCGGTTTTCCGACAGATCAGGGTCAGCCCACCCCAACGACATCCCTGCGATGACCATGTGGTCGGCCGGAATATCCAGCGTCTGGCGCAGCATTGAATGTTGCAGGGCCCAGATCTGCTGGGGGCAGGTGTCGAGTCCTCGCGCCTTGGCTGCCAGCATGATGTTTTGCAGAAAACAGCCGTAGCAGATGAAGTTCGCCCGTTCGAGCTTGCGGTCCATGGTGAAGATGATCCCGACCGGCGCATCGAAAAACCGGTACTGACGCTCCAGGTTCAGCATCCGAACGGCCTTTTCCGTGCGCGGGCAGCCTTGGGCGTCACCCAGTTGGTTACGGAATGAGTTGATCCGTTGCGCATAAGGCTCGTGAAGCTCAGCGGGAAAAAACAGGTATTCGGAGGCAAGGCTTTCCGGCGCCGAGCGATATAGCTGCACGGCGTTGTCGGTCACGCGGCCCAGGGTGCGACCGGTCAGCACGATGCAGCGCCATGGCTGGCTGTTACTGGAGCTTGGCGCGAAGCGCGCGACGTCAAGAATCTCCCTGACGGTGTCGAGCGGCACCGGCTTGTCGAGATAGCCCCGCTTCGAGCGTCGCGCCTGAATCAATTGATCGATTGGAAATGTCTCGGCCATCGTTTCGGGCTGCTTGTAGAGGTCGATGAAATGGACACGCAGGCTTCACCCGGCTGCAGTTCCGCCCGTAGGACCGGCTTTAGCCGGGAAGACGTCGGGCGTTACACCGCAGGATCCCAGCGTACTCACCGGCCCATTCCCGGCTGAAGCCGGTCCTACTGAAACATTGCGTGCACTCAATGGGACCGGCTGCAGTGCCGCGCCCATAGGACCGGCTTTAGCCGGGAGTCTAGATGCGGATCGGGGGCTTGGACATGCGCCGGTCGGAATGTTGCAATCAATGCCGTTGCGCCTTCAGGCGCTCTTGAGCCAACGCAGAAAACCGCCCTTTTTGATCTCGACCGGCTTTTGCAACAACAGCGACTGCCGCACGCCCTGTCGAAACACCTGCAGCTTGTTCAACGCCGCCTTGAATTCGTCGCCCTGCTCCAGATACCCGCGCAACGTGGCTTTGTCGATGCGCAACAGCACGCAGCCAGTCAGGCAACGAAACTGCGCCCGTGAGCGCCCTTCTGCCAGAACCCCCTCCTCGCCCAGCACCTCGCCGGGGCCCATGCGCGCCGCCTCGATCAGCCGCTCGCCGTCATGTATGGACGCTGAGACCACGCCAGTGCTGATCACCATCAGGAAGTCGGAAACCTCGGCCAGCTCAAGCACCACATGACCGGCAGGGCATTCCATGACGCGCATGTCCTGAGCCAGTTGGTCACGCTGAATGGTGCTCAAGGAGCGGAAGATTTTCACGTCTTCCAGCAACCACCGCTGCCGATTCCAGCGCTGCGTTTCCGAACCCTGCGCGCCTGCCCCGCCGGCCGAACTGCCAAGCTGTATGCCCGCCGCTTGCAGGTGCCGGTGAGCCAGGTCGAACAGGTGATTGCAGACCTCGGTGCGCTGGCTCAACGAGGCGATGAAACCTCGCGCTTCGTACTCGATGAATTCGGCGCCTTAGCTTTTCACCGATGCTTTGGCAGGGTGCGATGCGAGCAACTGACGCGTGCCCTGGCAAGCTCGCTCCAGCGCCTCGATCACCCGACCGGGACGCACGTGTGCCGAGACCTGCAGGGTGATGCTGACGCCATGGATGTCCACTGGACGACTGAAATTGAGGACCTTGGCGTTCGCCACAATCGAGTTCGGAATCACCGCCATGCTGCCGTGAGAGGTGATGAGGTGGGTCGCGCGCCAGTCGATGTCGACGACCTTCCCTTCGATGCTGTCGATCTGCACGTAATCGTCGACCTGATAGGGTTTGGTGGTGTTGAGCACGATGCCGGAGAACAGATCGCTCAGGGTGCTGCGCAGCGCCAGACCCGCAACGATCGCCATGCCCCCGGACGTCGCCAGCAGCCCCTTGACCGGCAACTGCATGACGTAACCCGCGGCGGCGACGATCGCGACCAGGAAAATCCCCGCGCCCAGAATGTCCTGAAACAGGCGCGCGGCATGTTCGCCGCGATTGAAGAACATCGCGCTGAGCACAACGGTGAGCGTGCGCGCCGCGAAAAACCACCACAAGACGGCGAGCACCGTGCTCAGCATGTTCAGCGCCACATCGTCAGGCCACGGCGAGGGCTGCAGCGGGCTGACGCCTGCGGCGATGATCAACCAGGAAAACAGCAGCAAGAGCGTAATGCGCACCAGGGTTCGGCGCAGCATGCGAACGGCGGGCGTCAGATGCCACACCAGCAGGTCAAGCGCGAGTAATGCGAACCCGGCAATCAGCGTGCAGAGTTGCGGAATGTCCAGCATGGCGTCTCCCGGCCTTCCACGAAAAAAGCCCGTCCCGGAAGAACCGGGACAGGCCAGTACACGATGTGTGCGGTCAAGCCACGGGGATCGAGGGATCTGCCGCCGCCAGCGCAGACGTCCGGTCAGCCACCGGTGGATAGATCCACACCGAGTTGATCTGACGCTTGAGCGCTTTGGCTTCATCCTTGATCAGCTTGACCTGACGATCCCAGCCCTCGGTGTACACCGCGCCCCACTCGCCCAAGTCCAGGCAGGTGACGTATTTGGGCTGGCTGTAGGGTCGGGTCGGCGCGCCAATCAGCTCGGCAGCGACGTTGTTGCCTGCGTGCCGCCCCAACGAGATCGCATGCTGGCAGGACATCGCGGCAAAGTGGCCCAGATCGTCGGTCGCGGCGTACGCGGTATCCCCTGCTGCATAGATGTCCGGCTGTCCGACCACTTTCAGGTTGTGGTCCACATACAGGCGTCCCAACGGATCACGCTCCCCCGGAATCTGCGCGGTCAGCGGGCTTGCACGGAAACCCACGGTCCAGATCACGGTGTGCGATTCGATGCGGCGACCGTCATCGAGTGTCACGCCCCCGGCATCGACGGCGGCGACGGTCGCGCCCAGGCACCACTCGATGCCCATCGCCTCGCTGGCCTGAGCGATGGACGGGCTGATGCCTTCGCCAAACGCCGCACCGATTTTCGCACCGCGCTCGACCACAATGACGCGAACGTTCGCCTCCTCGCCCAGCACTGCACGCAGTCGATGGGGCATTTCCGTCGCGGTTTCGATCCCCGTGAACCCGCCGCCACACACCACCACGGTGTTGCGGGCGATGGAATCCGGCTGCCCGGCCAGCGCGTGCAAGTGCGCCTCCAGCCGGGCTGCTGCCTGGAGGGTATCGACGTCGAAGGCGTGTTCCGCGACGCCCTCAAGGTTCGGACGCAACACGTGGCTGCCGGTCGCCAGCACCAACCGGTCGTAAGGCAACGACTGGCGATTGCCACCTGCCGCGACGTATTCGACCGTTTTCCCCACCGGGTCGATCCTGTCTGCGGTGCCCTGCACGAATTTGATTCCCGTGGAATCGAACAGCGCGTGCAATTCGGCTTTCATCTCGTGCACATCGGCTTCATAGAAACGCGGTCGGATGTGCAATTCGGCCTGAGGCGCCAGGACGCTGATCTGCACGTCCTGACGATCATTGAGGTCCAACTGCCGAGCAGCGCTCAACGCGCTCCATACCCCACCGAATCCAGCGCCAATGACCAGAATTTGTTGTTTCATCGTTTTGTGCTCCAGGCTGTTTGTACGCATGCTAGGAGCGTGGGAGAAACGGGTAAACGACATAAAACCCTGAAATTCTGCCAGCACGATGGCAGACATCGATCCTGCGCCAGGAAGCCCGTTGCAGAGCCTTCAGCGAGAGAAACGCACGCGGTAGTCCCGCGGCGAAATCGCCAGATGACGCTGGAACGTCACGCGCATCCGCTCCTCGTCGCCGAACCCGCAGGCACAGGCAATCTGAGAGATGCTGCGGTCCGAATCTTCCAGCAGCCGGCGTGCGGCTTCGAGGCGAAAAACCTCCAGCGCCTTGGCCGGGCTGCGGCCGGTCTTCTGCTTGTAGACACGACTGAAATTGCGCGCGCTCATGTTGGCCTGGCGCGCCAGCGTCTCGACGTCCAGATCTTCGCGGCGCAGGTTTTCGGTCAGCCAGACATGAAACCCGGCAAAGGTGTCGCCATCGTTCATCTGCGACTGCAGCATCTCGCTGAACTGCGACTGGCCGCCCGGACGCTTCATGAACACCACCAGCTCACGGGCGACTTTCATGGCGATGTCGCGCCCGCAGTCCTCTTCGACCAGCGCCAGTGCCAGGTCGATACCGGCAGTGACGCCGGCCGAGGTCCAGATCATGCCCTGCTGGATGAAAATGGCGTCCTGATCGACTTCGACGGCAGGAAAGCGCGCCTTGAGCATGTCGCACATCGCCCAGTGCGTCGCAGCCCGCTTGCTGTTCAACAGCCCGGCCTGAGCCAGCAGAAACGCCCCGCTGCACACCGACGCGGTGCGCCGCACCTGGGGCGCGTGCTGCGCGATCCAGTCAATCACGTCGGGGTTGTTTTCCATCGCGGTGAGGATTTCCGGCGAGCCCGGCACGATGATCGTGTCCACCGTCTCATCGACCAGCGAGGACAGTGTCCGGGTGTCGACCGCGACGCCCTCGGCCGTGGGCGTGATACCGCCCGCGATGCTGCCGGTCGGGCAGTGATAACCCGGCAAACCGAGCGCTTTCACCGCCCTGCTCGCCACCCAGAAGACCGTTTGCGCGCCCGTCAGGTCCAGCAGCCCGACTTGCGGATAGGCCACGAACAACACCGTGCGGGGACGACTGAACGGCGCCGAGAGCGCAGAACTGGTCATGAGGGATGTCTCCTGGAAACAAAAGGTAGGCGTGGACACACGCGCACATCAGTATTCATTGGATTGGCGGGCTTGTGTAGTGAGGGCGAGGGTGTTGCCGCAATCGCCGCGTCATCCCTGCAGCGATGACTGCCAGATGAATGAAACGGCGTGGGCGACGAGCGAAGGGACGACTGCGCGATCACGCGCCAGCCGGACAACGCATCCGCGACCGGGTCCACAAACAGCGGAGCGCCCCGGTCGTCTTGCCGCTTGAGCAGGTGTCAGTGGCGGGCGTAAGTGGGCGTGATCGTCGCCTTGCCGAGCACGTTCGCGTTGAGCATGTAGCCCACCAGCGCGCCACTGGCCTGTTCATCCAGCGGGAGTTTTTCCACCTTCAAGGCCCAGACCGTGAATTGATAGTGATGAGGTTTGTCGCCCACTGGCGGGCACACGCCGCCAAATCCCGGCTGACCATAATCGGTGCGTCCCTGCACTGCCCCGACGGGCAAATGGGCACCGGCCCCGCTTGGCAGGCCGTGGGTTGAAGCCGTCAGATTGAACACCGTCCAGTGCCACCAACCGCTCCCGGTCGGGGCTTCCGGGTCGTAGACCGTCACGGCGAAACTTTTCGTACCTTCGGGCGCATGACGCCATGACAACTCGGGCGATATGTTGCCACCCTCGCAGCCGAATCCGTTGAACACTTCACGACGGGTCAGCGAGCGGTTGTCGGCGATGTCGCGACTGGTAAGCGCGAAATCGGCGGCATGGGCGGTGAGCGATACCCCCAGGCAAACGGCTAGCGGAATCAGTTTTATCTTCATGGCGACCTCATCGAATGTCTGGACAGCGAACACGGTAGGTCGTCCAGCCCTTGCGGGCACTCATACCAAGGCATGTTTTTTGAGGTGTCGGGTGAACAAAACCCAGCCCTGACCGAGTGTCATCGATCCTCGCCGATCTTGACTGCAGGCCAAGCAAGCGGCGTGCGCAGGACAGGCATCAGCCGGGAAGAGGCCTGGTTCGTCGGCGCAACGCTGACGGCTAAACGGGCTGCCGGGAATTGGCAGGAATTCCGGGATTTATGTCGTTTGCCTGGCGCATCGGCTCTCTTAGACTTGATCGGGTTTTGCACCTGTTTGCAGGTCACCGGCAAGAGCATTTCCAACCGCGGCACCGGACCCAAGGGCACCTTTCAGATGACCAGTCAGATGACTAGCACCATGACCAGCGAGACGGCCTGCGTCTACATCGTCGATGACGACCCGTTGTTACGTGAGTCCCTGAGCAGCTTGCTGCGCTCCATCGGTTGGCGAGTCGAGCTGTTTGCTTCGGCGACGGAATTCCTCACGTTCAAAAGACCCGACGTCACCAGCTGTCTGGTGCTGGACGTCAGGCTGCAAGGCATCAGCGGCCTGGACTTCCAGAACGAACTGGTGAAGTCCCGAGAGACGCTGCCGATCGTGTTCATGACCGGTTATGGCGACATCGCGATGACAGTCAAAGCCATGAAAGCCGGCGCGGTGGATTTTCTGGCCAAGCCGTTCCGCGAGCAGGACCTGCTGGACGCCGTCAGCCTGGCCTTGCGCAAGGATGCCGAACAGCGCGAAACCAGCAAAGGCCATACCGAACTGATCAATCACTTCCGGACATTGAGCGCGCGCGAACGGCAAGTCATGGCGCTGGCCGCTTCTGGGCTGATGAATAAACAGATCGCCAGCGAAGTGTGCCTGAGCGAGATCACAGTGAAGATTCATCGCGCCAATGTCATGCGAAAAATGAACGCCAAAACCTTCGCGGAACTGGTGCGCATGGCCGAAGCCCTGAAACTGCGTCTCGACACTCAGCCTTCCTAGACGCAGGCGCAATCAACGATCGAAGGTCCGGGTCATCCATCGGCGCGCAGCCCACGTCGTTGGCGCACCGGGCATTTGAGTGCTTGTCGACACCCCCAACTGAAAGGAACAGCCCAGCGCCATGCGTGAAAATGAATCGTCCAGGCAACGCACTTCCAGGGGTTTCAACCCGTTCACGTCTCGCGCCATCACTGCGCTCAACGGCCATGCGAATTCGGGCCCTCTTATCCACGTCAGCAAGAGTCGCTACGAAACCTGGCTGATCTGGGCCATCGGCCTGGTGGTGACTGCGGGGATCGCGGTGATCAACACCGCCCCTCACCACCGCGACATTGCCGCAACGGTGATCTACGTGACGCTGCTGTTGATGGCCGCCAACGTCTTCACGATCCGCACCGTCATCGGCGTATCGCTGCTGTGCATGGCGACGATTGTGGTGATGTTTTTCGTCGACCACGGCTATCAGGACTGGGATTCCTTCACCAGTTTCGTGCGGTGTCTGACGGCATTGTCGGCCATCGGGTTTCTCGCGGCGCGGGCCAAGCAGGCGTCCGATCATCTGCGCCAGCACCAGATCTACCTGACCGGCGCCCAGTGCCTGAGCCAGACCGGCAGCGTCACGTTCAGCGGTGTGACCGAACTCATGGCATGGTCAGAGGAAAGCGCGCGGATTTTCGAGTACCCGATCGATATTCCGGTATCGAAGTCAATGATCCTGGCGCGCACGCCGGTGGAAGATCACGGCCTTATTCATCACGTCTTCAACCTGGCAGCGCAGCGCGAGCCGCAAATCGAGATACGCCATCGCCTGCTCATGCCGGACGGCCGCATCAAGCATATCCACATGGTGGCCACCGCACTGTTCGTGCAGGACGATCGCGTCGAATACCTTGGCGCGGTCATGGACGTCACCGAGCGGATTCAGGCTGAAGAAATGCTGTACCGGACGCAGGCGCAGTTGACCCACATGTGCCGGGTGACCACGCTGGGTGAATTGACCGCGTCCATCGCTCATGAAGTCAATCAGCCGCTGACCGCCGTCATCAGCAGCGCCGATGGTTGTCGCCGTTGGCTGGATAGGCCGCAACCGGACATCGCCGAGGCCATCCGGGGTCTGCAGCGGATCAACGACAACGCACACCGGGCCAGCGAAGTCATCAGTCGCGTGAGGGCGCTGGCGCGTAAATCCGACCCGATCCGGCGCCCCGAACCGATCAACGAGATTGTCAGGGAATCCCTCGCGCTGTTGCAGTACGAAATGGCCCACAACCACATTCGTCCCCATCTGGACCTGACGGCGGAGGACTCATGGGTGTCGGCAGACCGCATTCAACTGCAGCAAGTGTTGATCAATCTGCTGGTCAATGCCCGGCAGGCCATGAGCGGCATCGAACAGAAGCGGCGAATGCTCCACGTCCGGACGTTCGTCACGCCCTACGAGGTGATCGTCGAAGTAGCGGATTGCGGGCCGGGAATCGCGCCCGACATGCTGCCATCGCTGTTCACGCCCTTCTTCACCACGCGGGAAAGCGGGATGGGCATGGGCCTGTCGATCTGCCGGTCGATCATCGATTCTCATGACGGCAAGATCTGGGCACAAAACAATGCGAGCGGCGCCTCGTTCTTCATCTCGCTGCCCACCGTTCGACGGCCGTGGTGACCTGCGCGGACGGCCTTGATGCGCATCGTCACCACCGTCCCTCACGCTTGCGGTGCATCCAGCAGCACCCAGAGCCGGGTGATCTTGCCGTCGCTGACTTCTGCCACATCGACACCGCTGACAACGACCGGCCCGTTGGCTGGGCCCGCCTGCCATTTCAGGTAACCCAGGCCATGATGCCCCACCGCGATACCAGTGGCTGCGAACGAGAAATCAGCGCCGAACTGTTCCAGCAGCGCGCCGGCGACGTCCGAAATCGCGGTCTGACCGGTGACGATCCCGGCCGGCTCATACAGTGTCGGCTCGGCGCAAAAGAGCTCAGCGATGGCAGCCTCGCGCAGGGCACGATCCCGCTCGTTGAACACCCGCGTCAGGTTGGCGCGCAGGAGCGCGTCGTAGTCAGGCTCGGCAGTCGTTTTTGCTTGAGTTGAAGAGGTCATGGTGTTTCCTTTTGGTTGGGTCGTAATTGTGAGTAAACAGGTTGTGGCAGCGCCGGGTGATTTGCACAGAGGAGTGGTTGAGCGGCGCGCGGGTCAGCCTCAGGGGATCAACACAATCGAGCCGGTATGCTTGCGCGCGGCGATGGCGTGATGAGCCAATGCCGCCTCCTCCAGTCGATAGCGAGCGAGCTCCAGATGGCCCAGCGCGCCCTCCCGAAATCGCTCGAACAATTCTGATGCGGCCATGCCCTGGTTTTGCGCGTTGACGTACTGCGGCGTTGAGGGCTGGAGGTATCGGATGTTACGTGCGGCCAGCCGCGCGGGGTCCGCAGTGATGCCGCCCGACGCATTACCGGCGTGAATGAGGTCGCCGCCGTCACGCAGGGCGCTGATCGAAGCGTCCAGCGTCTGCCGACCGATCAGGTCGTACACCACATCGACGCCAGGCCCGCCGTTGGCGGCGTTGATCTGTCCAGCCAGATCCGGCTCATCCGAACGTAACACCGCATCGAGTCCCCAGCCCTCGACAATGTCTGCCTTGCCGGCGGACCCCACGGTCGCGATGACCCTGGCGCCCAGCGATTTCGCCCAACGTGCGAGCAAACTGCCGACCCCACCGGAGGCGCCGTGCACGACCACGCTTTCGCCGGCCTTGACCCTGTGCGCGTGTTTGAGCAGCGCCCACGCCGTGAGCCCCTTGGACAGAAGCCCGGCGGCCTGTTCACTGGCGATGTCGTCGGGAAGCTTGATCAATGCACCGGCGTCGATCACCCGGCGATCTGCGTAAGCACCGAACGCGAAGAAATAACCGACGCGATCACCCGCTTTCAGGTGCTGCACGTCGCGCCCGACGGCCTCGACGACACCTGCCGCCTCTACGCCCATGCTGAACGGCAGCGGCACCTTGAACGTGCCATCCCTGAACATCGTGTCGACGAAATTGACGCCGATGGCTTCGTGACGGATAAGCACCTGCTCACGGGAGGGCTGCTCCAGATCGAAGGTTTCGTAATGAAGGACTGCGGGGGCGCCTTGCTGGTAAATCCGGATGCGTTGAGTCATGGCCGCCTCGGCGATGGAAATGTTGTCAGTGAAAACCCAAGCCTGAGATCGAGCGGTGCCGCGCGATGAATGGCGGCACTGCTGACCGGATCATGGGTTCAGGAATCGATCAGGCGCTCTGGCCGCCATCGACATTGAGGGTCGCGCCGGTGATGTAGGACGCCTCGGGCCCAGCGAGAAAGGCCACGGCAGCGGCGATGTCCTCTGGCTGACCGTAGCGACCCAATGCGGCCAGGCCGGCAAGGAACGGTGCATGGTCGGCGGTTTCAGGGTTCATCTCGGTGTTGATCGCGCCCGGCTGGACGACGTTCACGGTGATGTTTCTGGGCCCCAGGTCCCGGGCCCAGCCACGGGTGTAGGCCGCCACCGCCGCTTTGGTCGCGACATAATCGGCTGCGCCGGGGAAAGGCACGCGATCGGCGCCGGTGGTACCCAGCGAAATGATCCGCCCGCCGTCGCTCATCAGGCCGACTGCCGCGCGCACGGCAGTCACGACGCCACCGATATTGACGGCTTGCTGACGGTCGAACGCTGCGATGTCGGCGTCGGGATCGCCAACGGGGCCGGTGACAAAGACGCCAGCGCTGTTGACCAGGATATCCAGGCGACCGAAATGCTGATGGACCTGCCTGACCAGCGCAGTCACTTGCGCCGGGTTGCCCTGATCAGCCTGAACGGCCAGCGCCTGCACGCCATGACGTTCTATGTCGGCGACCACTTGCTGCGCCTGCTCGGCGGATTTCGCGTAGCTGAACGCGACATGAGCGCCCTCTGCGGCGAGACGTTTTGCGATGGCGGCGCCGATGCCGCGAGAGCCGCCGGTCACCAATGCCACCTTGCCTTGCAGTTGCTGAGTCATTTGTCTGATCTCCACTTGGAGCCCGCCGGAATGGCGGGCTTCGTTTCGGTGGAGCCAATGTATGAGATAGCCAGCGCGGGATAAATTAGCTAAAAAGAACACCACTGTTCCTTCAAACGGGCTAATGCCTGCTGACCCTATCTGGAAAGGCGAATCATCACGTGGACTATTTCACGGCAGTCAAAGCGTTCATTCAGGTGGTCGAGGCAGGCAGCTTCGTCAAGGCAGCGCAAGCGTTGAGCCTGCCGCGCAACACCGTCACCAAACACATCCAGTCGCTGGAAGCCCACTTGCGCGTCAAGCTGCTCAACCGCACCACGCGGCGCATTTCGCTGACCAATGACGGCACCGCGTATTACGAGCGCATGGTGCGGGTGGTGGATCAGTGGCTGGAGGCGGAGTCGGACCTGGTGAGCACCCAGGCTCGCCCCCACGGGCGGTTGCGGGTAGACATGGGCTCGACCATGGCGACCATGCTGGTGTTGCCGGCGTTGCCGGAATTCCAGAAGCGCTACCCGGAGTTGCAACTGGACATCGGCGTGAGCGACAGGCCCGTCGACCTGCTCGGTGATCGGGTCGACTGCGTCATTCGCGGCGGCACCCTGAGCGATCCATCTTTGATCGCCAGACGCCTGGGCAGCCTCAACTTCGTCACCTGCGCGACGCCGGCCTATCTGGCCCGCCACGGCACACCGCTGCACCCGACCGACCTTGAGACGAACCACCAGATGGTTCGCTACTTCTTCGCCGGCACCCAACGACGCCTGCCGGTGGAATTCGTCAGAGGTGAGGAGCGCATCTCGGTGGACGCCCATTACTTTGTCTCGGTGAACGACTCCAACGCCCTGCTCGCCGCCGCGCTCGCGGGTATGGGGGTGTTGCAGACGCTGATGTTCATGGCCGAACCGCATTTCAAGTCTGGCGCACTGATTCCACTGCTCGAAGACTGGTCGCTGGAGCCGAACCCGATCTACATCGTCTACTCCCCCAACCGACACCTCAGCGCCCGCGTCAGGGTCTTCGTGGAATGGCTGGTCGAGCTGTTCGAGGCGAAGGGGTTGCGTTGACACATTGCACACGAGCTTGAGGCGCAGGTTTGAAGCGTGGGTGGGTGGTTGGTTGTTATTGATGGTTTTTGAGTGCGTTGGGCGAGGAGCGCGTTCGATCCTCGAAGATTGATCGGGAATACGGCCGCGCTTTGGAGCAAGCAGCTAAAGGTCAGGAACGGTCACTGTCTTGTCGCTGAAAACGAAGACCCCTCCAGTTCATTAGGTCTCAACGCGCTGATAAGATTTGCTCATCAAACAACTGAGTTCTTTTCATGCTACGGATTGCAGCCCTCTCAATTGCCATGGCCATCCTTTCATTACCCGCATTTGCACAAGAACAATTTCAGTGCGGTGGCGCAACTGTCACCATCGCGGTGGATACGACCATGCCATTGCGCTCTACAGAAGGCGCAGACGTTATCCTGCGAGTTGAACGAGGCCCACGCTCAACAATCTTGCGGTATAGCAATGTGGACTTCGTGGGCGGTCAATGCGACACCGATGCGAATCATGCTAGCCGAATCATTTATCAGGCAATATGCGCCGGTAGCGGTTGCCATGATTTGTCGAACTGGGGAGTGATTAACCCTGATAGCCTTCAAGCGCTGCTCGTACCTTCAAACGACAGCCTTGAGCAGGCCATTGCCCTGCTTGGGCATAAGCCAGTGCTGAAAGACAAACCAATGAGTGTGAGCCTTGAAGCACACCGCCTCGGACTACTGACCCCATGACCCTCAGCGATATACCCGATCTGGGTGGGAAGCCGTCCTTCAGGATCCGGCTGTCCTAGGGCTGAGCCAGATCGGATGTCCGGCCACCGGCGCGAATAGCAGAACCATCTGGGTTCATCGCATCCTCATCCCGGCGGCTTGGGTAATACTGTTTTTTGTCGTCGAGCCCATAAAAGATAATCCCATGGATGCCCATCGCTTGGGATTTGGGTACGGGACTTTCCCAGAGCCTACGGAAAATAGATTCAAGTTCAACGTCTTCTTCTCTTTCCCATATTTCCGACGAGAATGCGATATCCGTGCCCGCAGGAAACAGAGTGTTAAATGATGCTTCATCACAGGAAAAGATGTCGTAGACGCAATTGAGTGCGCCGTTGATGATTTGAATATTTTTCATGAGCGAAAGTCCTTATATCAGAGAGGGTAGATTCAGGCTGTTCGGCTTGTTGAACGCCGTCCAATCAAGAGTGAGCGGCTGCTCTGGGTCGGCAGCTGCCACTCAGGGCGCCGCCCCAATTTCACGAGCACTCATGGTTACGTAACGGCTCTCTCAAAATCACTGAGCGCCTGGTTGACCTTGTATCGAAGCATCATCGATGCAGAAAGCTTAACCATAGCTTCGAACATGACATGCCCTGATTCTATCTCACACTGACCAACGCAACGCCCCGCATACTCGCCAGGTTCGTATGCGTAAACTGTGTAGTAAACCCTACCAGCCTTTCGGTTCAATCCCGCAGAGATATGTGTGACCGCCCCTTCCCTCACACCTGATTCAGGACGTGAAAACTCCAAGACGTCTTCAAATGGAATGAACATCGCCGATGCGGACATCACAAATAGACTCGCGATATCCAACGCTTCTTCAACGCTTCCAATCTCAGGAGTTACGTACTCATGCTCAAGAACATTACGCATATCTACGACTTTTCGCAACAGACTCGGCGCGAGTAGTCCCAAAGCCCTAAGACGTTCAATCTTCTTCGGCACGCTCCATCTGAATGACGGATAGCCAAAAGAGGTCAGCAATTGATCTAGTTGGCTGACAATGGCACGTTTTGCATTGGCCGTAGCGTTGACAAGAGCCGCCAATCCGCCCCGTTCAAAATCGTCCTCCGCCAGCGATAGAAACTCGACCGGTGAGGTCTCAAGACCAGCCAATTCAAAACTACCACCGCCTGACGCGACCGAACACTTGCCCATATCAAATTTATGAGCGAGGCAAAATTCTCTGATATCCATTTCACTCCAGCCGATTGGCAATTGTCAGAACAAAAAGCAGTGTATCAGCGAGAATGCTCCATGAATTCCACCGACCCTTGAAAGCAGTGTGGAACCACGTGGTTTTCGAAACGCACACGACAATCGCCCTCTGATGCTGCCGCTACTTCGCACCGGCGGCTCCCGGCCAGAAGCAGACATCAACAATCTATATGAGTTATCGGTCATGCAAACGACAGCTTTTCCAACCGAATCCGAAGTTCGTCTCGTGGCGCAGCGCGCCTTGCTGGGTGAAATTCCCCCACGCCTGAGGTCCGTGTCGTTCGATATCGCTGATGATGGGCGACTGCGTGGGCGATTCGAGTTCGACGGTGATCCGACGGATGAGGAGCGGGAATGTGCCAGCGTCGTTATGACAAATGTCGTAGCGGCGCTCAGCCCCGCTATTTCGTTGTCCGAAGAATTCGTGTCCAACACTTTCCCAAAACAACGGAATTTCCTGCCTATTTCTGTCTATGCGCGAAACGAAGATGTTTGGAACAGCTGGACCGCGAGCTATGGAAACCAATAATTGAACGACTGCAATGGGTCGATTGCTGTCACTCAATGATAGTGGAAAAGCCTTGAGATCAAGCGTGAGGCTTTATCACCGTCAGCCTCATAAAGATCGTGTAATCCGACCTGATCGGTGAGTTTGTGTAGATTGAAGTGGTTGTAAAACGCTTGGCCCAGTCGCTGATGCTCGAAGCCTCCTTGACTCCAAAGCCGGACGAACTCCTCATAAGCGGCGCGTTCGATCTGTAACGAGGAGTCATTTCCCATTTCAGGTTCCTATCATTAGAGGGAATCAAGCGTACTAGCTGCCTATCAGCCCTTCCAGCTCGGCCTTTCCAATCAGATAGTCAGCTATCGGCCAGAAGCAGACATCCGCGAGTTCCCTTCGGTCTTGCCGCACTCAAGCCTAACGTGTGTAATCGGGATTATCTTGAAGCAAGGAGCAAGGTATGCCGCACAACATCATGACTTTTCAGGATGCGATTCGCCCTGGCAGCTCATCGAACGGCTGTACCAGTGTTGAGCGTAGCTTTGCTGATTTCCAAATCGACGGGCGTTCGTTACTGGACATTCTGGTGACGGCTGACGGTGGGCACGCTGACTACATGAGTGGTTTCGTATCAGGTTATCCAGAGCAGAGTCTCCGATTTGCCGACAACCTGATTCGATGCGACCAGCCACAGGCAGAGCACTGTCGGGTGGTCCTTTACATCTGTCCCGAGTGCGGAGACATAGGGTGCGGAGCCTACTCAGTGCAAATTCGCAGTTTCAGTGGCGGGATCATATGGGAGGGATTTGCTTACGAAAATGGATATGAAGAACCTCGGGTAATCGCCGACGTCGGCCCATTTATATTCAGCTCAGCACCCTATGTGCGCGCTGTGAAAGCCGCATCTGAGCTTTGATTTGGCGGCGTCAGACGACTGCCTCCTTGGTCTAGTGTGTCCGCTCTGGGTCGATAGCTGCCATTTGAGCGTCTACTGCCCGCCCATCAAGATCTCTTGGCACAGAAGACTTCGCACCCATTCAAGGAGGATTGACCCCATGAACCTTCAACAACTCACGCACCTGCCGCCGCAAATGGCTAACCTTGAGAAAGAGGCAGTTGCAGAAGGCTTCAGGTTTCTCACCAGACTGATTTCAGAATGGAATTCCGGCACCAATCGCTTCGATGCGCCCGGCGAATTCCTCATGGCGGCCTATCTGAATCAGCGCTTGGTGGGCATTGCAGGTTTGTCTGTTGATCCGTTTACGCATGACCGTACAGGAAGGTTGCGACGTGTGTATGTGGCGCCTGCATCGCGCGGGCAGCAGGTTGGCCGCAGACTGGTAAACGCATTGCTTGCCCACGCCGCGTTGCACTTTGAAAGTGTGCGTCTGTACACCGACACCTCAGAGGGGAGCGCTTTTTATCTGCGCTGCGGCTTCACTCGAACAGACGACGCTCACGCGACCCACATAGTCCAGATCAATAACCTCTGAGGTTTTTGGCCATCGTCCAGAATCTAACGGGCGCGACCTTAGGCCTGGAAGATTCTTTACGTGCAGTCTGTCCAACTCGCTCAGACCTTCGCGCCACAGTCTTCATCACATTCTCCATGCACCTTGAGGCTGATCGGGCCCATCGTCGGCCAAGGCTTCGCGCAGGCCAGCGATGTCCAGCGGCCGGCAGTAGGCCGGACGAGCCCGCTCGAAACGATGACCTTCTGCGAGGGCGCCCGCATCTACCACATCAAACCCGAACCGCTCATGCAGATTGATGACCCTACGCTTGGCGTCCGCGTCATCACCCGCAATCGGCAATGCCCGGCGCCACATCGAACTGTCCGGATGTGAATGTGCAATGAGATCGCGCTCCAGAATGGCGTTGAATGCCTTGACCACCCTGGCACCGGAGAGATGCCGCGCCAATATCTCGCTGGTGGTGCTTTCATGGTTGTCCAGTTCGGCGATCTGACCGTCACGCTGGGGATAGTAGTTACCAGCATCCAGCACGATCGTGCCGGTAAACGCCTGTACTGGCAGCTCTGAGTAGCGGCCAAAAGGAGTAGCGAGTAACACCAGGTCGCCAAAGGTTGCGGCCTGCTCGACCGTTCCGACCTGACATCCCAGCGATGCGACAGTGCTGGTCAATGTATGGGGCCCGCGCGAGTTGCTGAGCATGACCTCGCACCCATTTTTCATGGCGAGGGCAGCGATTGCCCGACCGATAAATCCCGCTCCGATAATGCCGATTCGCATTGCTCAACTCCTGCTTTTCATACAGATATTGCTGAAAGGCCCTTGCCCATCAGCTCGATAGTCAGGATGCTATTTGAAATCGGAAGGATTAAATATTGGCTTTAGATTGCGAGAGTCGAAACCATGAGTACTGAATGATGGACCAATTGCAAAGCATGGCCGTGTTCATCAAAGCCGCAGACAGCGGCTCATTCTCCGCGGCCGCAGAAGCTCTGGGCATGTCTTCGCAGATGGCTGGCAAACATGTCAGCTCTCTGGAAGAGCGTCTGGGCGTGAAGTTGCTGAATCGCACGACACGTCGGCAAAGCCTGACCGAGATCGGCCAGCAGTATTACGAACGCTGTAAGCGCGTGCTGGCCGAAGCCCAAGCCGCCGACGCCGTGGCCGAGAACTACACAGAAGCGCCACGCGGCCGGTTGCGCATCAGCGCCCCTGTGACCTACGGGACCTACTGCCTGATGCCGCTGTTGAACCGCTACCTGCGTCGATATCCGGAGGTAAAGGTAGAACTGTCGCTCAATGACCGCTTCGTGGATCTTGTCGATGATGACTTCGAGGTCGCGATCCGCATCGGGAAGCTGGACGACTCCAGCCTGATCGCTCGTCCATTGGCCCCCTACCGGCTGATTGCCTGCGCTGCCCCAAGTTACCTCGCCGAGCACGGCACCCCACTGTCGCCGGACGACCTCACTGGTCATCATTGCCTGGGATCAAACGCCTGGCCCGCGACGGTGTCAGGCGAGTGGAGAATGCTGGGTGGAGAAAATCTGCAACAGCTCGCCCGGCAAAGTCGGCTTCAGGTCAACGACGCGCGCGCACAGCGTGCTGCGGCCTGCGACGGTTTGGGCATTATCGTGGGGGCTGAGGTCATGCTCGCAGACGATATTCGTGAAAGTCGCCTGGTACGCCTCTTTCCCCAGCTCCAGACACCAGCACGACCGGTTCACCTGTTGTATGCGAGCGACCGGCGTATGCCGCCCAAGCTGCGCAGCTTTATCGAACAAGTGGTGGCAGAACTTGAAATTGATCCGGGTTCAATGAGGTGAGGGTGTAGACGGGGGGCCAGCCAGCGTTTGAGATCCGACGCCGCCAATAGAGACCACAGGCCTGGTTGGCCAATCGGTGCTTGTCGAAAAGGAAGGCTCAAACGGCAAACCGCATGAATTTTATCTGGCCCATTGGTTAGCATCAGCTGTCATCGACAATGTAGGCCGGGCAAGCACCGACTAATCAAGGAAGAGGAGATGCAGCAATATGACGTTGCGGTATTAGGTTGGCGTTGTCGCAGTCCAGGACCACCTCGGCGTATCAGAAAGCGCGAAAAAGGATTGACCGTCTGTGCGGCGGGCTGATTTTGGCGTTGAGCTTACGGCAGTTGCCCCAAGCCGGAATTGAACATGAGAAAACTGGAGTGTCGGCTATCGGCCAGAAGCAGTCAGTCAGACGTTTGCTCGCAACAGTTCGAGCAGAAGTTTGAATGCAGGCTTAGGCTGTCTGCGACTCGGATAGTAAAGGTGATACCCCGTGACGACCGGACACCAGTCTTCCAGAACACGTACGAGACGGCCGTCGTGAACCTGTTGTTGGACGACATCCTCCGGCAGGTGCGCCAGCCCGACTCCAGCTAACGCGAAGTCCAGCATCATGGGGACTGTATTGCAGACCATCTGACCCTCCGCCCGAACTCTCACGTCACGTCCGCCCTTTTCAAAGGGCCAAGACCAGAGGCCCCCTGATGTCGGGAGGCGAAGATTGATTCCGACATGCAGGGTGAGGTCATGAGGCGTAACAGGCTTGGGCCTGCGCTTGAAGTAAGCAGGTGAACCCACCACAGCCTGCCGGAAATCAGGACCTATACGTACGCCGATCATGTCCTTGGCCACCTGCTCGCCCAAACGAATCCCTGCGTCGTAGCGTTGCTCGACGATATCGATCAAGCCGTAGTCGTTATTGATTTCGACCGCGATCTCGGGATAGTTCAGCATGAGCTTGCTGACCGCAGGAACCAGAATCGTCGCAGAGGCATGCTCTACCGAGCTGATCCGCAATGTCCCAGCGGGTTTCCCGCTTAATTCGGAGAGATCGGCCAGCCCAGCCTCAATGCCTTCGAAATGGGGGCCTATCGAGCCCAGCAATCGCTCGCCCGCCTCTGTGGGTGACACGCTTCGCGTGCTGCGAGTCAGCAATTGCACTCCCAACTGCTCTTCGAGCCGCCTCAGCGTCCGGCTCAAAGCCGGCTGTGAAGTGCCTAACTGGGCCGCCGCTTTGGTGAAGCTACGCTCGCGCGCGACCGTCAGGAATGCAACCAGGTCATTAACGGTGTCCCGCATAATTGATACCAAACTGATATAGGTCCATTCCGATCATACCCCCTAATCATTTGTGGGGTGCGCTGCTAGATTGGTTTTACATTCAGTTCGAGTCACTCACATGAATCCGATTTACGACTTCAACGGACAGGTAGCACTGGTAACCGGCGCGAGCGCAGGCATCGGTTTAGCTGCTGCACAAGCCTTTGCGAAAGCCGGGGCGAGCGTTGTGTTGGCGGACATCAACGAAGCTTTGCTGCAGAGCGAGGCCAGGAAACTGGTCGCTGCTGGATACAGAGTCAAGGCTATCACTTGCGATGTAGCCGACGAGACACAGGTGGCCAAGATGGTCGAGGACACTGTGGCTACCTACGGCCGGCTGGACATGGCCTTCAACAATGCGGGTATCGCCGGTCATTCCGGTGCATTGACCGCCGAGACCGCCGAGTCTTTCGACCGCCTGAACGCGATCAACCTGCGCGGTGTGTGGGCTTGCATGAAACACGAACTGGCCCTAATGGAACGTCAGGGCAGCGGCGCCATCGTGAACTGCTCGTCTTTGGGCGGACTGGTGGGACAGGCTGATCGCGCCGCCTATCACGCCACGAAACACGGGGTTATCGGCCTCACCAAAAGCGCTGGCGTCGAATATGCATCTCGCGGAATTCGAGTGAACGCCGTGTGCCCAGGCGTGATTGACGCCCCAATGTTTACGGATCTCCTTGAGCGCTCTCCAGAAGCGATGGAAGGCGTTAAACGCGACCAACCGATTGAGCGTTTAGGTCAACCGGACGAGATTGCAGCTGCCGTGCTCTGGTTGTGCAGCTCGGCAGCCAGCTTCGTCGTTGCGAGTGTATTGCCCGTCGATGGCGGTTTCACTGCCCACTAATTTGCAGATCGCAAATTCACTCACCCAGGAGTTCTCATGGACAGCAAAAAGCCGGTCTCCAACACAGACGTCTTCGGTTCAATCGGTCGTCGCCAGTTCGTGACCAAGGCCACGCTTGCCGGCGCTGTGTTGGCGGTCGGTGCTTCTGCATGGGCAGGCTCATCTACCCCGGAAGGTAATGTCCAGGACTCGAAAACACCTCGCAAAAGGAATCTAAAAATGACCAAGCGTCATCTCGGTGACCTCGAAGTCTCCGCCATTGGGGCAGGCTGCATGAGCATCAGTGCGAACTACGGCCCTCCTGCGGATATCGATCAGGGCATCCATACCCTTCGTACAGCCTTCGAAAACGGCGTCACCTTCTACGACACCGCTGAAGTATATGGCCCCTACACTAACGAAGAGCTGGTGGGCAAAGCGCTCAAGCCATTCCGTGACCAAGTAAAGATCGCAAGCAAATTTGGCTTTGCTATCGACGGCACTATTGCCTTGAACAGCCGTCCAGAACACATCAAAAAGGTCGTAGAGGAATCGCTCAAACGGTTGCAGACCGACCGTATCGACCTCTATTACCAGCACCGGGTCGATCCCAATGTACCGATTGAGGACGTCGCCGGCGCGATCAAGGATCTCATTGCCGAAGGCAAGATCCTGCATTTCGGCCTGTCGGAGGCCAGCGCGAAAACCATACGCCGGGCTCATGCCGTGCAGCCCGTGTCAGCCATCCAGACAGAGTATTCATTCTTCCATCGAGATCCTGAGCACAACGGCGTGCTCGCCGCCTGCCAGGAACTGGGCATAGGTTTCGTTCCATGGGCTCCGCTCGGGGAAGGCTACCTGACCGGAAAAATGGACGCGCATACCAAGTTCGATTCCAAGACCGATTTCCGAGGGACGTTCCCGCGCATGTTTCCTGAAAACATGAAGGCGAACATGCCGGTTGTGGACATTTTGAGGAGCGTTGCTTCTGCTAAAGGCGGCACGCCGGCCCAAATCGCCATTGCCTGGCTGCTTGCTCAGAAGCCTTGGATTGTTCCGATCCCCGGCACCCGCAGAGTCGATCACCTGACCGAGAACCTGGGTGCGCTGAACATCGAATTGACAAGCAGTGACCTTCTCGCGATGGAACAGCAGTATTCCAAATTGACAGTGCATGGTGAGCGTATGTCAGACATGCATATGCAGCAGATTGATCGGTCCTGAGAGGCCGATGTAGCGGCTTATCGGTCGGGTTCGCACACTGTGTTCCTGCCGTGCCTGCTTCTTGCCGTAAAGCGACAGAATGAAACGGAGACTCTCGATATGACCGAAGGATGCCGAGCATTTGAAGCGGTGATACGTGAACGTAGAGCCACCCGACAATTTCTTCCGACACCACTCACCTCTAAGCAGATCCGGGCGGTTTTAGCTGATGCCCAGAATGCCCCGTCCAACTGCAACACGCAGCCTTGGCTGGCTGAAACCCCCATCGAACGCCGGTATTGACGAACCACACTGGTCGGAGATCTGGATGAAAATCGCCCTCCGTGCCCTTCGTGCCCTACGTGGCGCAACGCTCGACTCGGTCCCCGGCACGGAGCCCGCTCCAGGGCGCTGCCGAGGACGCCGAGCGCTTGCGAAGGGCCGGGCCATATGTTTCGACAGGCTGCGCAGGTCAGACCTGAGCCATGCCACCGTCGACCGGCAGCTCGGCTCCGGTGATGTAACTGCTTTGGTCGCTTGCAAGGAACAGCGCGGCCGAGGCTATTTCATCTGCCCGCCCCATGCGTCCAAGCGGGATCAGCTTCGTCAGCGTCTCGCGCACCTCCTCGGACGCCGCCGCCATCATGGCGGTGTCGGTTGGCCCTGGGGCCACCACGTTGACGCGGATGTTACGGGTAGCCAGCTCATTGGCCCAGGTTCGCGCGAATGAGCGTACAGCGGCCTTGGTCGCTCCATAGACGCCATAGCCTTTGGTGCCGATCGCATCGGCAATTGAGCCTACCAGCACGATTGAACCACCATCCGGCATGATCGCCGTTGCGGCCTTGGCGGCAAAAAGCAGCGCACGCACGTTGAGGTCGAACGTCCTGTCAAAATGATCCTCGCTGATGTCATCGAGTGTCGCGAACTCGGAGATGCCGGCGTTGACGACGAGCACATCCACCCGTCCCGCCTCGCTGCTCACCGCCTCGAAGAAGGCAGCGAGCGCCGTCAAATCTGAAGCATCGACGCGACGAGGGCACAGCCTGCCGGCACCAAGCTCGACGCCTCCCTCTTCGGCGCGACGACTTGTGGCGTAAACGGTCGCCCCTTCCGTCGCGAATCGTTCTGCGATAGCACCACCAATACCACCATGACCACCGACCACTACCGCAATTTTGTCTGAAAGAGTGCTCATACGTCCTCCCATCGTGAATGATGACGAACAAGCTATCATTCTTATATCTAATCACAAGAACGCACCTGATGGTGCTTAGATATCGAGGTGTATACCCATGTCCAAAGACGTTCTCGAACTGCCGCTCGATGTCACCGCGACGCGGCCTATTCTCGAACATATCGCCAATAAGTGGACGGTGCTGATCCTGAGTGTCCTTTGCACGCAACCGGCACGGTTCAACGATCTCAAGCGCCGGCTTGATGGCATTACCCACAAGGCGTTGGCTGACGCATTGAAGCGTCTGGAGCGCAACGGCCTCATCAGTCGAAAAGTGCTGCCGACGCGGCCAATCGGCGTCGAGTACACCATTACCGACCTTGGCTGCTCACTACGCGAACCATTCGCCGCCCTTTACAACTGGTCTCTTGCCTACGGTCCCGCGCTGGAAAGAGCGCAACTTGCATATGACACATCAAGAAAGAACGAAGTGTTGGAAGAGGACATTTAACAACAGAGGGCATGCGGCTTTCTCTGCACATGTTCACCAAGTGCGATCACTGCGACCTGGATGCTAAAGGCTCCTGAACGTTTCCGTCACGAGCTATAGCGTGCTTGATGAGAAGGTCTTGAAGATCAGCCTACGTGAAGGGGTCGTGCAGATTTACCCCCAGCATATCGTTGTCTAAACAAATCAGCACTCAGCGTGGAGGGTGCCAAGCCGAAGAGCGAGTCGTATTGAGCTAGATTCAGCAAGCATCCAAGATATCCCGTTCAGCCGCCAACCCACTCAACCACAAGGACACCCATGCTCACTTCTCTTGTGCTGCAGGGCCAGCCGGCCACACCCGAACCATCCGAAGCGTTGGTTCCGTGGTGGAGTTTCACGAAGACGGTTCTGGCTGCTACAGCGCTTTCACTGGTGCGTGACGGGTTGGTTGAATTGGATAGGACGGTTCTCGGCCAGCGTTTTACGTTGCGCCAGTTGCTGCGGCATGAGGCGGGCCTGGCCGATTACGGCGAACTTGCGGAGTATCACGCCGCCGTTGCGAATGAAGAACGCGCCTGGTCGGCAGACGAAATGATGCAACGCCTTGACGGCCTTCGCCTTCGATACGAACCCGGGACGGGCTGGCGCTACTCCAACGTGGGCTATTTGCTGATTGGCAGGCTTATCGAACAGCTGACTGACCTGCCCCTTGAGCAAGCCGTGACTCAGCGAGCACTGACACCTCTCGGGCTGTCTGACGTCCGCTTTGCGAGAACGCAGGCAGACCTGCAAACGACGGTGCCCGGAATCCCCGCAGATTACGATCCTGCCTGGGTTTACCACGGGTTGCTCATCGGTTCCGTGTCGCACGCAGCGCTGTTCCTGGATCGACTTTTCCACGCAAATCTGATTTCCCGCGAATTGCTCGAGCAGATGCAAACAGCACGAGCGCTGGGCGGCCCGATCGATGGACGACCCTGGATCAGCCCGGGTTACGGCCTGGGCGTCATGAAAGGATCAGTCGGCGGCGGACTGTCTCTCTGTGGACACACAGGATGCGGACCGGGCAGTGTCATCGCCGTTTACCGCGTGGTCGACGGAGATACGTCGGCCTGCTGTGCTGCATTTGACGCAGGCGTCACTGAGGGAGATGTTGAAAACTTCGTGACCGAGCGACTGATAAACGCTGTGCGATCGCACGCGACCTGAGGTCACTGTCATCTGCCGCGGCACCTGGGCGATGCCTGGGAGCGAAGACCCTCGCTCCCGCCGCAAACCAAGGCGTTCCATGCCCATCGCGCAGAAGGCTCAGCGATTCGACCAACCCTCCACGGTGCGTACCAGCTCGGTGAGGTCGCGTCCGCCGCCGTCCTGTTGTGCGGCCACGTTCCACAGTTGTCGCGCCGCGTTGCCCAGCCACATCGGCACGCCCAGCGCCTGGCACTCCTCGACGGCCAGGCCGACGTCCTTGCACACGCTTGAAATCGGGAAGCCAAAGTCGAACGTGCCGGGCAGAACGTGCTTGGGAAATTTGTCCATCGTCGCGCCGTTCTTGCCGCTGCCCGCGTTGATCACCGCCATCATGACTTCGGGGTCCAGGCCGCCTTTCACGCCTGCGACGTAGGCTTCGCTGGTGATGGCGAACGCGGTGGTCGAGAGCATGTTGTTGAGCAGCTTGAGCAACTGTCCCTGCCCCGGCAATTCGCCGACGATGAACACTTTGCCGAACACGTCGAACAGCCCACGCACTCGCTCGACTGCCGCCGGTTTGCCCGCGACCATCAGCGCCAGCGTGCCCTTGTTCGCGCCCGCTGCGCCGCCACTGACAGGCGCGTCAACGGTGTCGATGCCTCTCGCAGCCAACCCTTCGGCGACTTCCTGCTCGGCCCGGGAGCCGACGGTGGAAAGGTCCACCAGAATGCGCACCGTATTGCCCTCGATGATCCCGTCGGCGCCCAGTGCCACGGCCTTGAAAATCGCCGGGCTCGGCAGGCTGGTGAAGACGATTTCGGCGCTGTCGGCCACTTCCCGAACGCTGCCCGCGACCCGCGCACCCAGGGCGCCGAGCTCATCCAGCGCGCCTTGATCCTTGTCGTAAATCACCAGCGAATGGCCCTGCTCCAGAAGTCGGCGCGCCATCGGCCGCCCCATGACGCCAACGCCGACGAAGCCCAGTGGTTGATTGCTCATGATGGTTTCCTGCCTGTCAGAGACTCGCCAGGCGCATCAGCGCACCGGCATCGTTTGAGTGTTCCAGTTTCCACAACGCGTCTATCAACGGTTGCGGTTCGCACCCTGAACGGCCATAGGCCGCGAGGTCGCGCAGTTTGTCTTCGAGAAAATGATCACTGAGCGGCGCGTCGAGGCTGCCGAGGGAAACGTCGAGGGTTCGGGTGAGGACCGAGCCCGAGTGAAAGACGATCCGCACCTGTGCCGACTCCACCGGATAATCGGCGTCGTCCACGAACTGCAAGCGCCCGTACAGCGCGCGCAGCCGTTGATCACTGACCGCTGCGTCGCTGAATTCGGCCAGCCCCGCCCTGCCCGTCGCCAGGCTGACGGCCACGGCATGTTGCGCGCTGACCTGGGATTGTCGACCCAAGCGTATGTCGGGCCGATCCGTGCGTTGACGCAATAACGGATGCCCCGTGAGTTCGATGCGCTCGATGTCTTCGAGCGCCCAAGTGCGATCCCGCGCCAGTTCGAGGCATGCCTGGATGACCGGGTTGAGCACCACACCGCAGGGATAAGGCTTGTAGGTGTTGGCCGACAAGGCCCAGCGCTCGCCCAGCCCGGTGTTGATTTCGTCCAGCCGTGGCTGCTCACCGAAGACGTTCAGAAAGCCCCGTTCCCCCTCCAGCGGCTGATCTGGCCCGGCGAATCCGTCTTGCGCCAGCAAGGCCGAGAGCAGGCCATTGCGCGCGGCGTTGCCGACGCCGATGCTCTTGGCCGCGCTGCCGAGGGTTTCCACCAGTCCGCTGGCCTGTGCGCTGGCGTTGCCGAACGCCCACACCAGTTGCCGTGCATCGAGGCCCAAGACCTTGCCGACGCAGGCAGCCGCGCCAAACACGCCGCAGGTCGAGGTGATGTGCCAACCGCGCCGGTAGTGTTCGGGGGAAATGGCCACGGCGATGCGGCACTCGACTTCGACGCCCAGCACGAACGCCAACAGCAGTTGCTCGCCGCCGATCACGCGGGTTTCCGCCAGGGCGAACAGCGCTGCGGCCACGGGCGCCGTGGGGTGCAGGATCGTCGGAATGTGCGTGTCGTCGTAGTCGAAAACGTTGGCGCTCATGGCGTTCAGCGACGCCGCGTTGAGCATGTCCATGACCTCGGCGCGACCTATGACGTGAGCCTCGTCACCCGCGTTGAAGCGCGAAAACAGCGTGGCGGCCTTGGCCACGTCCGGGTCGCTGCAGCCTGCCAGAGACACTGCGAAATAATTGACCAGCGCGCGATGGGCTTCGTGTCGTACGTGGGCGGGAATGTCCGACCAAGTCGCACGTTCGATGAAGTCCGCGAGTTGATGGCTAAGGGTTTGAGTCATGGGGTATCCATTTTCTGAAGTCAGACGCTGTCACCACTGCGGGCGCTTTGGTTTGCACGGCTCATCCCGCCATCCACCCATCGTCCACCGGCAGCGTCGCGCCGGTGATCGAGCTGGCCGATTCGCTGCACAGGTAGACGATCAGATCGGCCACGTGACTGGCCTCGATGAAGCGCCCGGTGGCCTGTTTGCCATGCAGGAATTCCACGGTCGCGGTCTGCCGGTCGAGCTGCTTTTCCGACATCAGCGCGGTCAGTCGGCTTTCGATGTTTGGGGTCAGCACCGAGCCAGGGCACACGGCGTTACAGGTGATGCCCTGCCCTTGAGTTTCCACCGCCACGGCGCGGGTCAGGCCCAGCAGCGCGGTCTTGGTGGTCACGTAATCGATGCGGTTGGCGATGGCCCGCGAACCGTAGGCGGACGACAGATTGAAAATCCGCCCCCACCGGCGTTCGCGCATGCCCGGCAACACCCGCTGAATCGCCAGAAACGCCGCCGTGACATTCACCGCCAGGGCCTGATCCCAACGCGCGAGAGGGAATTCTTCGACTGGGGCAAAATGTCGAATCACCGCATTGTTCACCAGCACGTCGACCCGCCCTGCCGATGCAATCAACGCCTCGACACCCGCTGGCGTGGACAGGTCCGCGCGCACATAGCGCACCTGCACATCGTGGGCGCGCATCAGGTCCTCACAGGCCTGGCGCACCGTGTCAGGCGCAGCCAGACCGTGCAAGACCACGTCGTACCCCGCTGCGGCCAGGCCTGTGCCCATCGCCAGCCCGAGACCGTCCGACGACCCCGTCACCAGTGCCGTGCGCCCATTCATACGCCGGCTCCGTGGGCGTCGATGCGCACTGCGAACGAAGGATCGCTCGCGTCAACCGGCGCGAAGCGATTCATCACGTCTGGGTCATGACCGGGAATTACCACCGCCCCGGGGCGCTGCAACCATTCGCGAATGCGTTCGTAACCCCGATACATGTCCGCCAGGCTGTCGAGCACCGCGAACGGCCGGTCCTGCTCCAGTTCGTCGTAATAGTGAATGGCGTCCGAAGCGAGGATCACCGGGCCTTCAGGCATTTCCACCACCACAGCCATCTGCCCCGGCGTGTGGCCGCCGAGTTCGTACAGTTCGATGCCTGGAATCAGCGTGTTCTGCGGCGCGTCGAGCAATGTGATGCGGCCTTCGCGGTGCAGCGCCTGAATGCGTTCGATGTCGAGCGGGTCGATGTGGTGGCCGTACTGCGGGCGCTTGCCCATGTCGGTACCCCAGAATTCGAACTCCTTGCGCGACATGACAATGTTCGCGTTGGGGTACAGGCCCAGGTTCCCGGCGTGGTCGTAATGGGCGTGAGTCAGCACCAGCAATTTGACGTCTTTGGGGTCGATGCCGAGCCGGGCCAATGCATCCGCAGGCGCGACGACGGGTTGCCGTTTACGGGCGATGGCCGCTTCCGGGCTGAAACCGGTGTCGATGACGATGGTCTGCTCGGCGCTGCGGAAGATCCAGAAAAAATAGTCCATGGTCATCTCCGCATCCGGTTCGCGGTAGGCGCGGAAGTTGTAATAGCACTCGCTTTTGGTGGTCTGCCGGGTGCCGTACCGCACCACGATCACTTCGGGGTCGGTCCAGTCCGGTCTCACGGTCGATGGCGTGTTCATGGGAAAACTCCAGATAAGGTCGGTGTTCAGGGCTTGATTTCTTGCGGCATTTCCTGGGACGCAGCCACCGGCAGCGGCGCCGTGGCAATGTCTTCCAGGGACCGATTCTTGGTTTCCGGGCCGATGGAGCCGACGATCACGGCTTGCAGCAACAGAGTGCCGACGATCAGCGTGATCACCCCGACGATGCCGAAACCGGCGAACACCGAGGCGATGGCGTACGGCACGAGGATGTTCACGCCGCGCCCGATGGCGTTGCACAACCCGGCACCGCGCAGGCGCAGCTCGGTGGGAAACAGCTCCGGCACGTAACTGGCCACGCTCAACGACGACAGGACGTAGATGCAGGCGGTGATGGCGAAGCCGGCAGCGATGATCGCGGTTTCCGATTCGGCGAACGGATAGCTGACGCCGAAGCCAATCCCCACCAGCGAAAACAGGACGATCCCCCATTTGCGCCCCAGTCGCTCGGCCAGCGCAAAGGCGATCAGCGAGCCCAGCGGCCCGCCGGCGAACATCAGCGTGGTCAGGCCCAGCGAGTTGGACACGCTGTGGCCCTGCTGCACCAGAAAGGTCGGGATCCAGCTGACGAATGCGTAGTTAACCGTGAACAGCGCGACCAGCACGGTGATGCCGGTGATCGTGCGGGTCAGCAGCCGCCGGGAAAACAGGTCGCGTATCCGGGCTGGCGAAGTGTCGACGGTCGAGGTGATCTGCACGGCCGGGGCACGGCCGTGGACCACGCCGCATCGCGCTTCGATGGTGGCGACGATCTTTTCGGCCTCTGCCTGCCGCCCTTTTGACGCCAGCCAGCGCGGCGATTCGGGCATGTTTTTGCGCAGGAACCAGACGATCAACGCTCCCACCCCGGCGATGGCAAACATCCAGCGCCAGCCGAAACGGGGAATAATCAGCCATCCGAGGAACGCCGCTAGAAACAGCGAAGTATTGATGATCAGGTTGAGAATGGTGCCGAAGCGACCGCGCCAGGCGGCGGGGATGAATTCGCTGAGGGTGCCGTAACCCACGACGATCTCGGCGCCCATGCCGACGCCCATCACCAGTCGGAAGAAGATCAGCCAGTACATGTTCGGGGCCAGCGCGGCGGCAATCGAGGCGAAGCCGTAGATGCCGAGGTTGAACTGATAGGTGAATCGACGCCCGAAGCGATCGCCCAGTACGCCCGACAGCCACGCCCCCGCCATCATGCCGATGAACGTCACCGAGACGAAGGTGGCGTTCAGCGCCAGTGTCGATTCATGGCTGTTGATCAGTGCGGCGAGCACTGAGCCGGCGATGTAAATGTCGAACGAGTCGAAAAACATCCCGGCCGCGATCAGACCGAGCAAACGGTAGTGAAAGCCCGACAGTGACAGCCGATCCAGGCGCAGACCAATGCTGGATACTGCGTTCATGTGCGTTCCTCTTCGTTATTGTTATAGGAATCCGGGGCGCAGCGTTATCGAGGAGGATTGCGCGCCGCATCCAGCGCCTGCTCCAGCAACGGCGCGGCCAGCTGGGCGCCATGGATGCCGATGACACTGACGATCTCCAGCATTTCCATGATCTCTTCTTTCGTTGCGCCGTAACGCAGTGCGTTGCGCATGTGCAGCTTGAGGCCCGGCACGTAGAGGTGCGTGGCGGCAGCGTCGAACGCGCAATACATCAGCTCCTTGACCTTGGGCTCCAGCACGCCGGTGCGCCAAGGCACCGAGGAAAACTCGACGTAGGTCTCGAACATGTCCGGGTCCAGTTCCAGCAGGCCCTCCCAGGACGGATGCCAATAGCCCCGGTTTTCGATGAAGCTCGCCTTGAGCGCTTCGCGCCGCGCATCCAAGGGTTCTGGGCCAGTGCGCATGCCCTCTTCTTCCAGCACTTCCAGCAACACCGGCACGCCGACGTTGGAGGCGTGAATGCCGACCGTGCTGATCAGTTCCAGCACCTCGGTCAGCTCCTCGCGGGTCGCGCCGTGCTGAATGGCCGCCTGAATGTGTTCCTGAATGCCGGGTAGGAACAGGTGCGTGGCGTTGGCACTGGCGACGAGGGCAATGAACGACTTGACCTTGTCTGGCAGGTGATTCTTCTGCCACGGCACTGAGGCGAAACCGGCGTAGGCTTCGACAAAGCCGGGGTCCAGACGCAGCAGACTGTCCCAGCCGGCATTCCAGGTGCCGTAACGTTCAAACGCGGCTTTGGCCTGTTGTTGTTTTTCGGTGAGGCTCATGGTGCTTCTGTCTCCTCAATGTTCTGTTGGCGGTCGCATGCGGTGTGTCTGACGCTCCACGGTTGCCTGATGTTGCTGCCGCTGCGCGCCAGATCGCGAGCAAGGTGGAGCGCTACCCCGGTACTCCTACGGCCTCCGGCCAGAATCAAAAGCTTGAATCACACCTCACTCTGCTTCTGCCGCAGGCGTAGGAGCGTGGCTTGTCCCGCGATCGGCCGCGAAGCGGTCGTGAAACCATGCGACCCGGTCGTATCAGTCAGATCGCGTGCCCAGGATTGGCTGCCGGTCCCCGGCAGATCGCGGGACAAGCCACGCTCCTACAGTGAACAGCCCGTACTACTCAATCCGCCCCACGCAGATAATCCACATCCGCCACCGCTTCCTGCCACACGGTCTTGCCGATGGAGGTGGCGGTGTGGACCATGAAGTTGGTGGTATTGGCGCCATGCCAGTGCCGCTCATTGGGTCCGATCCACACGGTGTCGCCCTGACGGATGGGCTGTGGCTCGCTGCCTTCCAGACAGATCCAGCCGCTGCCCGACGTCACGTACAGCACCTGCCCCTGTTCGTGGTAATGCCAGTAAGTGCGCGCGCCGGGGTTGAACGAGACGTTGTTGATGGTCACCCCATCCGTAGTGGGCATGACCGGGTCGGCCCAGACCACGCCGGTGAACGTCGCGCCACGCTGTTCGGAAATCGCGCCTTCGACAGCGCCGTGAAAAACCTTCATGCCTTGTCTCCTTCGTTGTTCGTTGTGGCCGATTCGTGCAGGCGTACTCCACCGGACAGGTCGCCGATGGCGTCCACCACGCGGTTGCTGATGAGGTCGCCGTAGCCGAGCGCCGTTTGCAGGCCGAAGCTGGCCAGCGGACCCGATGCATTGAGCGAGGCGACGCCCAGTTCGCGGACGCGGTCGAGGTACAGGACCACGTCCTTGGTCATCAACTTGCCGGTCAGGCCGCCTTCGAGGTAGTTGCCATCGACGATGTGCGGGAAGCGGTTGAGCGTGGCGAAATTCACCCCACTGCTGCTGTTCAACACGTCGAGCAAACGATGCAGGTCGAGGCCCGCCTTCTTGCCAGCGACCATGACCTCGGCCGTGGCTGCCAGGCTGACGGCATTGAGGAAGTTGTTCAGCAGTTTGGTGGTGTGGCCGGCGCCGCTTTCGCCCATCAGGAACACCTTGCTGGCGATGGGTTCGAACACCCAGGCCAGGGCATCGACAGTCGCGCTGTCGCCTCCGACCATCAAGGTCAGCGCGCCCTTTTCCGCCGCCGCCGCGCCGCCGGAAATCCCGGCGTCGACGTACTGCACGCCGCGCTCGGCGAACAGCCCGTGCAGGCGCATCGTCGAACTCGCCGCCGCGGTGCTCAAATCAACGATCACTTGCCCCTCGCGACACTGCGCCAGGAGTCCGTTCGGCCCTTCGACGACGGCCTCGACCACCTTGCTGTCCGGCAGCGACAGCAGCACCACGCCGGCCTCGGCCGCCACGTCGGCGAGCGATTGCGCTACCTGTGCGCCAGCGGCCCTGACCCGCTCGGCGTCGGTGTCATAGCCGAGCACGCTCAGCCCGGCGTTCACCAGGCAGCGCGTCATGCGCCCGCCCATGTTGCCCAGACCGATGAAACCCACGGTTTTGCTATTCACGACAGCGCTCCTCACGTGCAGAGAGTTCTAGAAATCCACGTCTTTGGTTTCCGGCCCCATGTAGGCGCCGATGGTCGCGATCACGCCGCCGATCACCAGCAGCACGGCCGGGGTCACGGTGAACGGCATGAACTCGCCGAGCCAGGCCATGTAGAAGGCGTAGAACGACGGGATGATCACTGACAGGCTGAACCCGACACCGAAACCGGTGGCGCGCACGTCGGTCACGAACCGCTCGTTGATGTAGGTCACGATCACGCCCCACGGCGCGGTCACCAGCACCGACAACACGCAGACCAGCGTGATGATCACCGGCAGCGTGAGCCCCTGGACGTTGGCCAGGACGTACATGATCGCGGCGCCCAGCGTGGCGATGATCGGACCGAGAATGATGAAGAAGCGCCGGCGGCCGATCTTCTGCCCGATCATGCCGGACGCGATGTAACTGAAGAACAGCACCGAATACGCGATCAGCAGCGTACCGGTGACCTCCATGCCCGAAAGGTGCAAGGTGTTGCGCAGCAGGCCGGTGGGCAGAAAGATGGTGATGATGTTCTGGGTCAGCCAGAAGCCGGTCATCATCAGCAGCACTTGCAGCAGGTTGCGCCCGCTCTTGCCCCGCAGCAGATCGGTGAGCGGCAGCTTCTCGCGGGGTTTGTTGCCCGCTTCGCTTTCCCAGATTTCCGACTCCGACACCGCGTAGACGTAATACAGCGCCAACACACCTGCCAGCACGGCACCGATCACGAACGGAATGCGCCAGCCCCATTGCACGTAAGGCGAGCCGGGGCCATCGAGGGGGAACAGCATGAACATCAGCATCGCCACCAGGTTGATGCTGACGTAGGCCAACGGGAAGCCGGCGATGATCAAGCCGCCAACGAACCCGCGTTGATGCTTTTTCGAATACTCGATCGCCAGCGGCATCGCACCGGTGTACCCGCCGCCGAGGAAAATGCCGTCGACGAAACGCAGCAGCACCAGCAACCAGTACGACGCAATGCCGATGCTTTCATAACCGGGCAGCAGCGCGATCAGCAGCGTGACCACGCCGAAGCCGGACACCGAGTAGATCGACGCCATGCGCCGCCCGGTCTTGTCAGCGATCATGCCGAACAGCAAGGCGCCGATGGGGCGGCCCAGCAGCGTGGTGATGAACACCAGCGAGGCCAGAATCGCCGCCATGCCGGGCGACAGTTGCGCGGGCTGGAAATAGAACAACACCGGGGACAACACCACCACCGGCAAGTAGATGTCGAACATGTCGATGTATTCGGAGAAAAACGCGCCCTTGATGGCGTTCCTTCTCTTCTTCTCGATCGACTGTTCGGTTTCAGCCGCCGATCTGGCTGGGGCGTAGGTGCTCATGACGTTTTCCTTATAGTTATTGTCGGACGCAAGCATGGAGGTGGAACGTTCAGCTGGCGGTTTCGGCCTCGTACGCCTTGATCGCCTCGGACGCCACACGGAAGGCCGCCAGGCCCAGTGGCGCGCCGCAGTACACCGCGGCCTGCATCAGCACGGCGCGGATTTCTTCCCGGGTCACACCGTTGCGCAAGGCGCCGCGCACGTGAATGCCCAGTTCATGGTGCTGGCTCATGGCAGTCAGCATCGCGATGTTGATGATGCTGCGGGTCTTGAACGAGAGGGTCGGGTCGCCCCAGATCTCGCCCCAGCAGACCTCCGTGACCATCTTCTGCATGGGCCGGTTGAAGTCGTCGGCCGCGGCCCAGGATTTCTCGACATGGCGATCGCCCAGCACTTCCTTGCGATTGTTGAAGCCTTGGTCGAAGCGTTCGTTGTTACTCGCGTTATCACTCATGTTCTTCTCACCTTTGTCGTACGATCGACTGATTGTCATACAGTTGAAACAGGCAAATTTTTTTCAGCCGTGCCGTGAAGAGATCGCTCGGCTCAACTGCCGTAGCCCACTACAGATTTGACTTCCAGGTACTCGCGCAAGCCGTATTCGCCCCACTCGCGGCCATTACCGGAGCGCTTCACGCCCCCGAACGGCGCAGCGAAATCGGCGGGCGGGTAATTCACATGCACGCTGCCGGCCTGTAACTGGCGCGCCACCTGACGCGCACGCTGTTGATCGGCTGATTGCACGTACGCCGCCAGGCCATAGTGGGTGCCGTTGGCGATGGCGAGTGCGTGCGCTTCACTGTCGTAAGCAATCATCGCCAGTACTGGCCCGAAGATTTCTTCCTGCGCGATGGTCATGTCCGGCGCCACGTTGGCAAATACGGTTGGTCTGGCGTAGTAGCCCTTGTCGATGCCCGGCGGCAGTCCAACCCCACCGGTCACCAACTGCGCACCTTCGTCGATGCCGCTTTGAATCAGCGCCTGCACCCGACGCAACTGCGCCCGATTGACCAGCGGGCCAAGCTGGGTGTTTTCATCCGTCGTGGGTCCGACGCTGTAGCCTTCTGCGGCAGCCCTGGCTATCTGGATCGCGTCGTCCATCAGGTGGCGCGGGATCAGCATCCGCGTCGGGATCGAGCACGACTGGCCGCTGTTGGTGAAACAGGCGGCGACACCACGGGTCACGGCGTCCTGCAGGTCGACGTCGTCCAGCAGGATGTTCGCCGACTTGCCGCCCAGCTCCTGGGCCACGCGCTTGACCGTATCGGCGGCCGATCTGGCCACCAGCACGCCCGCGCGGGTCGAGCCGGTGAACGAGAGCATGTCGATGTCCGGGTGTGCCGACAGCGCCGCGCCCACGCCCGGCCCGTCGCCATTGACCAGATTGAACACGCCGGGTGGCACGCCCGCCTCGTCCAGCACCTCGGCGAACAGCAGGCTGCTCAGCGGTGAATATTCACTGGGCTTGAGGACCATGGTGCAACCCGCGGCAAGGGCTGGCCCGACCTTGACCACGATCTGGTTGATCGGCCAGTTCCACGGGGTGATCAGGCCGCACACACCGACGGGTTCGTGGCGGATCAAGGTGGTGCCCTGGGTTTCTTCGAACTGGAAGCGTTGCAGCACGTCGATCAGTTGATTGAGGTGCAGCCAGCCGCGCGGCACCTGAAATTTGCGGGAAAACGTGATGGGGGCGCCCATCTCGACGCGCATCGCCTGGGCGAACTCTTCCTGCCGACGCTCGTAGATCGAGACGATGCGTTGCAGCAGCGCGATGCGCTCGGCGACGGATGTCTGGGCGTATTCGGGCAGCGCTCTGCGAGCGGCAGCCACGGCCCGATCAACGTCGGTGGCATCCCCCAACGCCAGGCGCTCGACCAAGGTTTCGGTGGCCGGGTCGATGACGTCGAACCATGAGGGCGACGCCGGCTCGACCCAGCGCCCGTCGATGTAAAACCTGTCAGCGTTTGACATGGGATCGGGCTCCTTCACTCGCCTTCCTTGGCCAGCATGCGGTACATCTCGGTGTGGTCGGTGGTGGGCGTGGCATCCTGGGCCACGTCGTTCCAGACCTTGATTGCGCTCTGGCCGAAGATCATCGGGTAATCCAGCGCGTCCGAAAGCCCCTTGGCGATTTTCAGATCCTTGTTCATCAGTTGCATCGAAAAGCCGGAGCCGAAGGTGCCGCTGAGCATGAATTGCCTGGCTTTGTTCAGCGAGGTGTTACTGCCGCCGCTCGAGGCGTTGAGCACGTCGACCATGACGCCGGGGTCGATGCCGAAGCGTTTGGCGACATGCAGCGCCTCGACCGTGGCCATCAAGCCCGCTGCCGACACGAAATTGTTCAGCGCCTTGGCCGCATGACCGGAACCGGCCTCGCCGATGTGCAGAATGTTCTTGCCCATGGCGTCGAGCACCGGGCGGCAACGCTGCATGACCTCGGCATCGCCACCCACCAGAATCGCCAGGCTGCCGTCTACGGCGCGCTTTACCCCGCCTGAAACCGGCGCGTCGAGGTAGTCCAGGTTGAGTGTCTTGAGCTGCTGCCCCAGCTCACGGGATCGTGCCGGTTCAGAAGAACTCATGTCGATGACCACCGCCTGCGGCGCCAGGGATGCGGCCCAGCCGCCTTCGCCCAGCAACACGTTCTCGACGATGTTCGAGTTCGGCAGCATGGTGATGAGGATGTCGAGGGATCGGGCGTTTTCAACGGTGAGGGCGCTGGCATTCAGCGTTGTCTGCACCTCATGCAGACGGCCGGCGTCGGCGTCAGCTAGAAACAGTTCGAATCCGGCTTTGGCCAGACAGGCCGTCATCGGAGTGCCCATCATGCCCAGTCCGATGAAGCCGATACGTTGCGGTTGCGTCATGTTCGTGCCCTTTGATTTTTATGTTCTTGTCAATGGCGTCGAGGCGGCGTCAGCAATTCCTGCGTGACGATCACCAGCAGGTGAAACAAAACTATAGGACTGTCATACAATCGGTCAATAGGCTAATTTACGCTTTCTTACCAGCGGCACCTGCTTGCATCCGTTGTCAGCAGCCCTTAACAGGAGAAGGAAAATGATCGTTGAATTGCGCACCTATCACTGTGCTCCCGGCCGTCTGCCGGCATTGCACGACCGGTTTACCAGCACGACGCTGGGATTTTTCGAGAAGTACGGGATCAGGCAGGTCGGTTTCTGGACCAACCTGACGGGGGCGACTAACCAGTCGCTGACCTATTTGTTGCAATGGGAGAGCCTGGCGGAGCGCGAGACGAAGTGGAATGCGTTCCAGGCGGACGCCGAGTGGATTGCCAAGCGCGCGGCGACTGAGGCGCAGGCGATCATCGTTGAGCGGATCGAGGTGCAGTTCATGGCGCCGACGGAGTATTCGGCGTTGCGATGAACAGGTGACCATCAAGGTCGTGTGAATGGCGCTGCTGCTGCAGTGCTCGTCATATCGCCGCAGCACATGCTGTCGACAACCGGCGGCGAGCCGTCACTCGACAGCATGCACCCCTGTCGCTGCCAGCAACTCAAGAACGTTTTTCGACGCGTTCTCGACGTGAAGCAACGCTGCAGCGCAGGCGCCTTCTTCGTCGCGCAGCTGAATGTTGCGGACGATTTCCTTGAGTTCGGCGAGGGTGTGAGGCATGCGCCCTTCGCGGCCCAATGACAAGGCGCGCAGAAGGCTGACGCGGTTGTTGAGTTGTTCGAGCATGCCGCCGACGACGCGGCTTTGTTCGATGTCGAGGAGGACGTGGTAGAAGCGCCGTTTGATGTCCAGCAAGGCCGTGCCATCGACACTGGTGGTGCGCGACTGTTCGGCGAATTCGTCGAAGACCTCGCTCAGTTCGCCCACGTCTTCGTCGGTGGCGTAACGGACGAAGTTGCGCACCGCCAGGACTTCCAGCGCACCACGCACGTCATAGATTTGCACCGCATCTTTGGCATCCACCGACGCGACATACGCGCCGCGATGAGGCACCTGCTCCACCAGGCCTTCGGCTTCGAGCTGCCGCAATGCTTCGCGCAACGACGTGCGGCTCACGTCCAGCGCGGTGTACAGCTGTTGTTCGACCAGACGATCGCCGGGTTTGAAACGCCCCGAGATGATTTCATTGCGCAGTGCATCCTGCACTTGATGCCGCAAGGACGATGCCTGACGTAGTACTTTCATGCTGACTTCCTGAAGACCTGTAAATGCCTTGATGGCGACCCTCCCTGGATGAGAGCCACGTTATACCTGCGGGCCGATCCTCATGATGCGACCCGTCGATAGCAATCGTATTGTATTACAGGAATTTTCGGGGAATTTAAATCAGCCAGTGCTCCGGTGGTCGTTCCAGGCACGCCGGTGCACCACGCCGGCGGGCATTCAGATCGGTCGCGCTTTGGTTCGATGGCAAGAAACGGAGTTTCTCATCGCCTGGTCGACGTCAAATTGGGCACTCCCTAACCCAAGGAGTCACCATGATTGATCCTCATGTCACCATAGAACCCTCGATCCTTTATTTCGGCACGCCCGTGGTTCTGATCAGCACGCAGAACGAAGACGGGACAGCGAATCTGGCGCCCATGTCTTCTGCTTGGTGGCTCGGATGGCGGTGCATGCTAGGCCTTCAGACCGCATCGAAGACGCCGCAGAACATGATCCGGACCGGACAGTGCGTATTGAACCTGGCGTCGCCGGCGCAAGCCGATGCGGTTAATAAGTTGGCGCGTTTGACGGGCACCCAGACGATTCCCGAGCTGAAGCAGCGCCTCGGGTATTCGTACGAGCCTCACAAGTTCGAAGTGGCCGGACTGACCCCGATTGCCTCGCAGACCGTCGCCCCACCGCGCGTGCTTGAGTGCCCTGTTCAACTGGAAGCAGTCGTCATGATGCGTCACGGCATAATGGACGATGATCCCCAGGTCCAGGGCCTGATCTCAGCCTTCGAGGTGCGCATAACCCGTGTTCACGTGCATCCCGATTTGCTCATGCAGGGTCATGAAAACCGGATCGATCCGGCAAAGTGGCAACCGCTCATCATGAATTTTCAGAAGCTCTACGGCGTCAGCAGCAACGAGATCGTGCCCTCGCGCCTCGCAGAGATCGAAGAGCAGCACTACCGTATGCCGGATGTCGACCTTGCACGCGAAGCCATCGCTTTAGCCGCCCGCGACTAGACCCAAGCTCGCGGGTTTCAGGTATGAACTCACGGTTGAGTCAAAAACCGGGCTGAACGATCAACCACCTCTTCCAGTCGGGTGTCCATCGCAAAATGCCCGGCGTCGAGAATTTCGATTTGCGCGCTGGGAAGGTCTCGTTTGAAGGCGTGGGCGCCCTCGACGATGAACGCCGGATCGTACTTGCCCCATAGCACCAACGTGCGAGGCGCGTGGCTGCGCAACCAGGCCTGCCAGGCCGGATACGCCGCAAGGTTGGTGCGATAGTCGTAGATCAGTTCCATCTGGATGGCGGCCTCACCAGGACGGTTGAGGAAGGCCACTTCGTCCTGCCAGAGGTCGGGATCGTAGGCACTGACATCGGGGTCGGTCCCGATATGACGCGCTCGCGTCAGTTCGACCGACAAGTGCGCGGCTTGAAGCTTGGCTTCGTGGGCCGAACGGTTTTCCCAGTAGGCTTTCCGGGTCTCCCACATCTTGCCCAGACCTTCTGTGTAAACGTTGCCGTTCTGGAAGATCATCGCCGTCACTGCGTCAGGTCTGCTCATGGCCAGGCGCATGCCCACCGGTGCGCCGTAATCCTGCATGAACAGCGCGTACCGCTTGATGCCTACGGTGTCAGTGAAGTGCTCCATCAATTGCGCGTAATGATCGAAGGTGTAGCTGAACTGGCCGGGTGGCGGTGCGTCACTGTTGCCAAAGCCTGGGTAATCCGGCGCGGTCAGGTGGAATCGATCACCCAAGCGTCGCATCAGTGCGTCGTACATCCGCGAGGAACTGGGGACGCCGTGTAACAGCAGCACCGCGGGAGCGTTGCGATCACCTATTTCGCGGTAAGCAATCTTCACCCCGTCCACCACAACGTCGCGGTAAGCCATTTGAGGCGAATTCTTTGTTGAAGAGTCGGCGACTGCCTGCCCCAGTCCAAACACCAGTGAAAGCATCAAAGCCAAGTAAGTTGTTGCGCGAAGAGACATGTCTGTAGCTCCTGAACCGGAACGTCGATGGATGTGCCGAACCTGCCGCTGAATGAGCAAATCCGCGTTGGCTGAATAATCCATGTATCCGCTTTTGATCAGAAGCCACGGTGCCGGCAATGCATCGTTTCAACAGATGAAATGATGCAACCTCGCGGCTGGGACGATTTCGCGGGTACGCTCGACCTGTTGGAACACGCTCTTCGCGAGCGCATCGAATCATGATCACCCGTGGGAAACACGACATTCAGTACTGATCCCCATCCGATAAGAGGCGATCCTCATGACCGCGCTAACCAAACACATCCTCGGCCAAAGCGGAAACCTGAGCTGGGGCACGCTCAGCTTCAGCCATCCACTGCTCAGGGATCTGGCGTTGCCCTACTTCGACATCCACGCAGCCCTCCCCGGCCCTCACGTCGCGATCATTGCCGGCATGCATCCCAATGAAGTGGACGCCATGGAAGCGGCGCTGCGGCTCAAGGATCACTTCGCTGAATCGCTGCTACGAGGGTCGGTATCGATCCTGCCGGTGCTGAACATTCCGGGGCTGTTCGAGCACTCGGAATTCGTCTGCCCGGTGGACGGCAAGAACATCAATTTCCTCTCGCCGGGGGACCTTGAGGGGTCGTTCAGCCAGGTGCTGATCCATCAGGTGCTGCATGAGTGGGCGAAAGACGCCAACGTGTTCATCGACCTGCATGGCGGTGACCTGCGCGAAGACGTGGCGAAGTTTGTGATGTGCCAGTTCACCGGCGATGCCGAGTTCGATGCGCAGACCCGTGCGCTGGCCCATCAGTTCGATGCAGACAGCATCGTCGAATTCGCGGCGGATCAGACCAATAATCGCGGTCGCGCGACCAATGAGCTGCCTTGGCTGGGGCGCCATGCCGTGATGGCTGAAGGGGGTGCCAACGGCGTGTTCGATGCAGCGTGCATCGAATTTCATTATCAAGGCGTGGTGAACATTGGTCGCTTTCTTGGATTGACTGCAAACGTTGCGCAGATAGCCAAACAACGTCGAAACGTTGTCGTGCACAACTTTTTCAAAGTCGAGGCGCCGATCAGCGCCAGGCTTTATCTGGACGTTTCGGCAGGTCAGCAAGTCGCCGAGGGCCAGCGTCTTGGGGTGTTGAAGGACATCTTCGGCGAGCCACAGGCAGAGCTGGTGGCCGCTTATGACGGGCTCGTGCTGATGATCGTCAACCACCCGATCGTGAATGAGGGCGAATGGCTGATCAGCCTGGCGCCTCTGCATGGCAGCCCGTCGTGAGCAATCACTGCGGCGCTCTCGTGGAGGGATGTCAGGCGTCCCTCCGCTGCGTCGATGCTTTTGTCACCAAACTCGACGCCGCCGCCAAGCGGCCGAAACAGCAATTGCAGCTTCACCGGATCGTGGAACGGCTAAAGGTGGCAGTTCACTGCTCGATACTCTTCAAGTCTCCGTATCACTACGAGGCTCTTTCAGCGCACACCCCGTCACTTGTGGGTAAGCCCGGCAAACCAGCATGATTTCGGTTTTGGGCTCAAAGCCATGATTGATCATGCAGCGTTGCACTATGGCTGTGCGTCCGATGCTGGCGACATCTGAATTTGACCCCAGTGGTTTTGGATAGCCGCAGGCGTACATCACCGGCAGTGCTTCACTGTCATTGGCCAGTTGGGCAGAGAAATGAAGTGACGCTCCCGCTCTACGCCACGAGATCTGCATGCGTTCGTCCCGGCCTGAATGAGGCTTGATGGGATGAAATGCTTCATCTTCGACAAACGGTAAGCCCTCGAGCTGCGGCAAGCTGAGCGGACGACCCTGCCTTTCTTCGACACAGGCAGGCGTAGTCTTCAATATGTCGCAGTACTCAATTCCGTCTTTGCGAGTAAAACCGAGGCGCTGCATACACTGAAAATGAAGCACCTCTTCGTTTCGTGTGAAATGTTTTTTTGACCCACCTACCGGATCTCCACACTCTGCCATTGCGGCTTTGACGCCCTCTACCGAGGTCGAAGCGCGTTCCCATTGAGTGAACGATGCTGGTGGCGGACAGCCGGTGAGTAGAAGTACCACTGAGATCAGCGCTGGGAGGGTAATAATCTGATAGTTGCTGAACATCTTTGTCCCTGATTTATCCAAGTCCACGCCGAAGGTGTCCCGATCTTTGGGGTCATCCACTAACATCGATTATCCCGCCAGCAGCCATGGGATGAACCTTCCAGAAGTCCTGCGCTTCGCAGGCGACGCTTGAAGATTTATGACCACGGCCGGTGGATTTTTTTCCAATGGCTGGCATGACCAACAGAATGAGCAAAACCGCGACAACCAGAAAGCTATCGCGGTTGTTCCGGGCTTCAGCGGTTAGATTCGGCCAAGCCAGCCTCGATGAAGCGAACGGAACTCTCCATGGCCCGCTGCCCTTCTGGCAGCATGGTGGCGTAGAAGTGCCAAGCATGGAACATCGCAGGCCATACTTCGAGATTGACGCGAACGCGATTATCCGCGAGGTGAGTTGCAAGGCGCATTGCATCACTCAACATCAACTCGTTCTCGCCGATCTGCACCAGGATGGGTGGAAGCCCCGTGACGTCCGCAAACACAGGCGAGGCCAGAGGATGATTGGCCAATGTATTGCCCAGGAATGATCTGGCGAGAATGTCCAGAACAGGCTTGGAGTTCAGAGGATCCAGACCTTCACGGTTGCTCATGGAAGCACCGGTGTGTTCAAGGTTCGCCCATGGCGAGATGGAGGAGCCAACCGCAGGCAGTGGAAGCCCTTTCGATTTCGCCGCGACCATGACGCTGACAACCATCGCGCCGCCAGCTGACTCACCAGAAAACGCAATCTTGTTAGCCGGGATCTTCTGCTCAAGCAGCCACTCGTAGGCGCGCAACGTGTCGTCAATAGAGGCTGGAAACTTGTGCTCAGGGGCAAGGCGATAGTCCGGCATGTACACACGAGCACCGAGCATTTTCGCGTAGTTGCCGCCGATGCCGTGGTAGCCGTCTGGACGACCCACAATGTAGGCGCCGCCGTGGATGTACATCACCACTGCGTCCGTCTTGATTTCGTCCGGGGTAACCAGCGTGCCGGGTACGCCACCCATGTCGACTGCTTCGAATTCAACGCCAACTGGCGCTGGATTTTGCGCGAGCATTTTTGCGTAAGCGTCGCGGATGTCGCTCATTTTGGTGGTGGTATCGATTCCTTTAAGAACGGGCACCAGATCGCTAAGGCTGTTGGCCCAGGTCTGGACGGCTGCTTGGACTTTGGTGTTCATATGACCTCAATTGATCGCAGGGAGTGGATTAGCTAATTGAGATACTATGCTCAGTATTGGGGAATAGGGTTCCCCATAACAGGTGCCAGGCCGCCCGAACGTTGAGACTACCGAGACCCCATGGAACTGCATAATCTGAATGACATCGCCGCGTTCGTAAGCTCGGTAAACGCTGGAAGCTTCACGGCGGCGGCAAAGCAACTGGGCCTCACGCGCTCTGCGGTGGGAAAGTCGATAGTCAGGCTCGAGACTCGTCTACAGGTACGGCTACTGAATCGCACTACGCGCAGCTTGAGCATGACCGATGACGGCCAGGTTCTTTATGAGCGCTGTGTGGGCGTTCTCCAGGATCTGGATGACGTGGAGGATGCCCTCGCGTTTCGTCGCTCGACACCCAGTGGGCGACTGCGGATGAGTCTGCCGGTTGCGCTGGGCAGACTTCATGTCCTTCAGCACATTGAGTGCTGTCTCAAGGATTGGCCCTCCCTCAGCGTGGATATCGCCTTTTCGGACAGGCTGGTGGATTTGATCGATGAGGGATTTGATCTGGCAATGCGCATCGGGCCACCGAAGGAAGATTCTCGGTTGCTGACGCGCACGGTGGCCTACCAGCAAATGATTACCTGCGCCTCACCCAAGTATCTGGCTGAACATGCCACGCCTGAAACGCCTGAGCATCTATCCGAGCACCAATGCCTGCATTTCGTGAGCGGTGGAAGATTGCTTCCCTGGAATTTTCGCGTGAATGGCAGCTCCGTGTCCGTTACTCATGGTGGAAGGTTGCAGATGGACAGTGCTGAGTCATTGCACCAGTCAGCTGTCGCTGGCCTGGGTATCGCGACGCTTCCTTCCTACGTGGTTAACGACGATTTGAGGAGCGGCAAACTTGTTCAATTGCTCGCTGGATACGCAGAGGCCGCAGAGCCTATTCGGGTGATCTACCCTAGCAAGCGGCATCTGTCTCCAAAAATTCGACTCTTCATCGATAAGCTAGTGGAGTCCTGGTCGCCTTGTCCTCCATGGGAACAGCATCCTGTGGAGGGCTGAAAGTGCGAATGAAAGAGCTTCAGGCGATTGGATCGTCAATGCCTTGAAATTCAAGGCTGGGTTACGGCGAGAGGCCACCCCATCCACCCCAAGCCCCAAGGCTTCAGCGTCTCTGCCGACGCCTCGCAACCCAGGCTGCAAGTGATAGCCCCACGCATGAAAATGCCGTCGCAGTAGCGACGGCACCGGGAGCGACTGGGCAACTGTGATTGAGCGGAACACTCAACTCATCGCCGGCCAATCCGAATAGCCGGTCGAGTCGCCGCCATACCAGTAGGCTTTGGGCGCTTCTGCCAAAGGCGCGCCGCTGGCCAGCCGCGCGACCAGATCAGGGTTGGCAATGAACGGGCGTCCGATGCTGAACAAGTCAGCATCGCCGGCTGCCAGCGTCTGCTCGGCCAGATCCAGTGTGTATTGATTGTTCGCGATGTAGGCACCGCGGAACGCCTGTCGCAGCGCGGCAAAGCTGACACCGCTGACCTCCTCTCGACTCTGCTGCGTGACGCCTTCGATCTCATGGATGTACAGGAGCCCAAGGTTTGACAGCGCGGCAACATAGGTGCCGAACGTGCGCATGGTGTCGCTGTCCAGCGGGGTTTCGCCCGGCGTAGTGGTGACTGGCGAAATGCGAATGCCCACTCGTTCGGCGCCCCACACGTCGATGACAGCCTGGACGACCTCCAGCGGGAAGCGAAGGCGATTTTCCAGCGAGCCGCCGTAACGGTCGGTCCGAACGTTGGTACTGTCGCGAACGAATTGTTCCAGCAGATAGTTGTTGGCCGAGTGAATTTCCACTCCATCGAAACCTGCGTCTTTGGCATTCTCAGCTGCCCGGCGATAGTCCTCGACGATCAGCGGAATTTCATCGGTCCTGAGCGCACGAGGCGTAACGAAATCCTTCATGCCTTCATGTACGCGAATCTGTCCGTGTGGCTTGATGGCAGAGGGCGCGACGGGCAAACCCCCGGCGTGCATATCGGGGTGCGACATGCGCCCCGTATGCCACAGTTGCAGGAATATTTTGCCTTCGCGCTGATGTACGGCTTGAGTAACCCGTTTCCAGGCCGCAATTTGGTCATCAGTCCAAATGCCTGGCGTACGGGTATAACCGCGCGCTTGGGCCGAAATGTTGGTCGCCTCCGTAACGATCAAGCCTGCACCTGCGCGCTGGGCATAATATTCGGCGGCATAATCAGGCTGTATGCCATTGTCATCTGCGCGGCTGCGGGTCATGGGCGCCATCACGATGCGGTTCTTGAGTTGCAACCCACCCAAGGTGACAGGCTGCAGGATCGGGCTTGCAATACGATTGGTCATGAAGATCTCTCTGCAGAATGAGGAAGTTGACAGGCGTATCAGTCGACGGTTTTGGCCCAGACGGCTTGCGCGTTGGTGAACTCGCGCAGCCCAAAATGCGAGAGCTCTCTGCCGTAGCCACTTTTCTTCACTCCGCCCACCGGGATGCGCGCATTCGTGGCGGGGAAGCCGTTGATGAAAACCCCACCCGTTTCCAGTCGGCGGGCAATGCGCTGGGCGCGGGCCTGGTCCTGTGTCCACAGGCTGCCGCCCAAGCCGTAGTCACTGGTGTTGGTCAGCGCGATGGCATGTTCGGCATTTTCAGCGACGGTAATTGCGGCGACCGGTCCAAAGGTTTCCTCGTCGAATGCGGCCATTCCCGGCAGAACGTTGGCCAATACCGTGGGTTCGTAGAAGTTGCCAGGGCCGTCCATTTTTTTGCCTCCCAACAGCAAGGTGGCACCGGCGGCGATGGTGCGCTGAACCTGGCCATCGAGCTCGTCCCGCAGATCGCCACGCGCCATTGGCCCGACGATACTCTCGCTGTCCAGTGGGTTTCCGACCTTCAATTGCCGGACAGCCGCCACGAACTTGCGGGTGAATGCCTCCGCGATCGGCTGCTCGATGATGAAGCGCTTGGCCGCCAGGCAAACTTGGCCGGCATTCTGGAAGCGGGCTTCGACGGCGGCTTTGACGGCCAGATCGACATTGGCGTCTGCCAGCACGATAAAGGCGTCGGAGCCGCCCAGTTCGAGCAGACTCTTCTTGAGCGCCTTGCCGGCAGTGGCCGCCACGGCCGACCCGGCGCGCATGCTGCCTGTGAGGGTGACCGCTGCGATACGCGGATCTTCGATCGTGCGAGCCACTGTATCGTTGTCCGCGATGAGATTAGCGAACAGTCCCTTCGGGAAACCTGCGGCCTCGTAGGCCTCTTGCAAGGCGTACGCAGAGCCCATCACGTTAGGGGCATGCTTGAGCAGGAAACCGTTGCCTGAAAGCATGATCGGACCCGAAGCACGAATCACCTGCCACAAAGGGAAATTCCAGGGCATCACGGCCAGAATGGTTCCGATCGGCAGGAACGAAACGTGAACCTGATCATCGCCCTCGACGTTCACGGGCTCATCAGCCAGGATCGCGGGACCATTGTCGGCAATCCATTCGATCGTCGCGGCACACTTCTCCACCTCCGCCCGAGCCGAAGCCAGGGTCTTGCCCATTTCGGCGGTGATCAAGGCCGCAAACAAATCCGAACGGTCGCGCAGGGTGGCGGACAGGCGACGATAAGCTGTGACTCGCTCGCGCATCGGGGTGGCACGCCACAGGCGGAAGGCAGCCGCGTTGGTATCCAGCAGCTGTTCAACCTCACTCGGCGTCTGGAAAGGATACGTCGCGATCAGTTCACCCGTTGCCGGATTACGCGAAGTCGCAAAGGCGGGTGCAGTCGAAGCGGGGTTCATTGCGGTCATCGGGATCACCTCTAAAGTATCGCTGCAACGCGGTGTGCGCTGCGATGAACGCTACTTTAGGGATGTTCGCAAAGGCCAATAAGGCGTCTTGTTATCCTATGAGTCAGAGTCATAGGCATGGTGACGAGGGATGTACGTCACGAGCGAAAGATCTGGCCTGCCTTCCGGCGTCAGCGCCACGTAGGTGAAGTCGATATAGCCGCTGACTGGATGCAGCAACCGCTTGCGTCCTTCGTCGAAGCCCTTGACTTCGGTCTCCTGCCACCACTCTCGGAACTCCGGGCTCTGGGCCGAGAGCTCTTCGACCAGACTGTCGAACGGCGCCTTGTCTTGAGCGAGTGCCCGGGAGGCGCGAAAGGTGCTGATCATTCCGCGGGCCATTTGCTCCCAATCCAGAATCAATGTCCGATACGGGATGTACAGAAACAACAGACGCAGGGTGTTGCGCTCATGAGGCTGCAATGAGCCGTAGTCGACGAGCAAATCAGCGATAGCGTCGTTCCAGACCAGAATGTCGAGTCGGGAGTTGCGCACATAAGCAGGGACAGGGTTGATCGCGCGCACCAGCATTTCCAGCCCTGGAGTGATGCCGCCGCCAGCCGCCGGGGCAGGCGCTTCAAGCGCAGACAACGCAAACAGATGCGAAGACTCGACGTGATCGAGCTTGAGAACTTTGGAAATACGCCTCAGCGCGTCAGGTGACGGTTGGATATCCCGACCTTGCTCCAGCCAGGTGTACCAACTGACACTCACACCGGCCAGAACCGCGACTTCCTCCCGACGAAGACCCGGAGTGCGACGAGGCCCCTCTGGCAGGCCGAAATCCTTGGGGTCCAAGCGGGCCCGTCCCGCAGAAAGGAATTTCCCGAATTCACGCCGTGCTTCCAACGATGGTCTCTTGGTCATGGGGCCCTCATGTACGACAGGTCATCGCCGGATCGTAAAGCCTTGGATGAGATCCGGTCGAGTGTTTACAACTGCCGATATGAAAGTTGTATTCCAGCCAGGCATGCCAGCGTTAGGCCGGAATGGGTGTACGAGGGCATCGGCAATGAGCGGGAGCTTGCCGAAGCCTTCGCGCAGGCGGCTGCAACTTCATTCCCACTGTCGCCAAGAATCGGGAAATCCGTCGCGTTCGCCAGCATTCCTGCGCTCTTGGGCTCTTGAGTTCTTGAGCTCTGAAGCTCGAGGCAAGCACCCACCTCCATTACCCGATGACCGCCTGGATGACGAGCACGCCGACCAGGCCCAGCAGGGACTGCAGGCACAGCATCAAGGTCCAGGTACGGAACGTCTGCGCGACCGTCAGCTGGAAATATTCCTTGAACAGCCAGAATCCCGAGTCGTTGACATGAGACAGCATCACCGCGCCCGAGGCCGTCGCCAGCACCAGTAACTCGGGCGACAGTTCCGGATGGGCCAGGGCCAGCGGCGCGACGATGCCTGTCGCCGCGACCGTGGCGACCGTGGCCGAGCCCAGGCAGATGCGCAGCAACGCAGCGATGCCCCAACTGAGGATCAATGGGTTGACCGCCCAGCCGGAGGCGTGATGGGTAATCAGCGCGTCGAGGTGGGTCGCGGTGAGCATTTCCTTGAAACCGCCACCGGCCCCCAGAATCATCACGATCGCACCCAGCGGAGCCAGGCCCTGTCCGGCCATCTTCTGCACCTGATTGAGGCTGAAGCCCGAGCGCAACCCCAGCGCGAAGAAGGCGAAAATCACCGCGACCAGCAGCGACAGAATCGGGTTGTTGAGGGCATTGAAGAAACCGAACAGCTCGCTTCCTTTGGGGTTGAAAGCGATGCCCAAGGTGCCGATCAACATCAGCCCTGGGGGCAGAAGCACCGCGATGATCGAAGCCACCAGCGAGGCCTGAGGTTGACCTTCGGCGGCTTCCCGCGCGCCCACAGGGCCGGCCGTCAAGTCTGGGGCGGGGCCGAACCAGGGGCTGACCAGTTTGGTGAATATGGGCCCGCAGATGACGGCGACCGGAATGGCGATCAGCAAACCATAGAAAATCGTCAGCCCGGTATTCGCGTGAAATGCCGCGACGGCCAGGGTCGGCGCCGGATGCGGCGGCAGCAAGCCATGGGAGACATACAGCCCGGCCGCCAAGGGCAGGCCGATGTAGAGAAGGTGACTGTTAGTGCGCTTGGCGACGGTGTACACCAGCGGCGCGAGCATGATGAAGCTGACGTCGAACAGGTGCGGCATGCCGATCAGCAAAGCCGCGGCGCAGATTGCCCAAGGCGCATATTGAACCGGGCGTTGGCCGATGAAGGCATTGGCGATGCGATCCGCCCCACCGGAGCCCAGCAGGATGCCGCCAAGCAAGGTGCCGAGGCCGATCACAGGGCCGGTCTTGGCCAGCGCCGAGCCGAAACCCTTGGCAAAACTGTCCACGGTTTCCGCCGAGCTGACGCCGCTTAGCAGGCCCAGGGCAATGGCGGTCAAGGTCAGGGCGAGAAACGGATTGAGCTTGAGTCGGGTAATCAGAACGATAAGGACGACAATGGCGCCGGCCGCCATCGAAAATATAAACAGTTCACTATTCATGTTTTTGTTGAGCCTGTTTGCACGTTTTCAAGGTGAGGTGCTGAGCCGGATCGGGGCGCCCGCCGAGCGGGCGCCCTGCTTCAGACGGGCTGACGGCCTTCGCACCATGCGCGGTGCAGTTCGGCGTCCTGACCGCTGAGGTCGGAGAGGGTCAGCAAGGACCCGGCCTTGATATCCCGAGCGGCAGTGGCATGGGCTGCCAGATACAGGGGCGCGACATCGTCGCCCGCGTCAGCGGCCGCCAGCAGCACGGCTTGAACGCCGGTTACGTCATGGTGATGGCCGCCCATGTTCAGCACGGTGCCGGCAGCGATGTCCACGGTGGCGCGGCCTGCAAGCACGGTGCATTGGCTAGGCTTGTCGGTCCCAGACGCACGCTTGTGCAGGACGGCGTTGAGCAACGTGATGGGCGTTTCAACACCCATGAAGTGATACGGCAGGTACATGCACGCATAGCGGCCATTGCGGCTGACCACATGGCCTTTCTGCGCGAGCAATTGCCAGGTGGGCTGGTCGTGGGTGCGAACGATCACGAAAACGCCGCCGGCAAAACTGGCTTCATCGGGCAGGCGCAGCACGTTGAACACTTCGATCACACCAGGCTTGCTTAGCACGCCGCCGTCTTCCCGCAGGGCGTAGATGTCGGCCAGCTCACTGGTGCGGGCAATGGGGTAATGCATCAGCTCGACGTCAGGAATCAGGCCGGTGTTGGTGGCTACCACGGACATTTCGCAGTAGTCAGCGGTCGCCGACGTCTTCAAGCCGCTCAGCGCCGCGCGTCGCGCCGCCAGGGTGGCAGGAATGTCGTCACCCAATTGCAGCAGGTCGCCCATGGCCGGGGCAGCGATCGTCTGGTCGAGTTGAGTAATGCTGCCGGTCTTTGGATCGAAAATCAGATCGTACTCGCTCGACTTACCTGCCGCGATAATCTCCAGCCCCAGCACCCGTGCCCAGCTCACCCAGCCGATCAGGTTGGCTGGCTGATCGCCGTCCGCGGTGGTGTAAACCACGCCGTGCCTGGCGGCCAGACGCGACAGGCTGATACCGGAGACCGAATCGACTTCTTTGCTGACCATGGCCACGTGGCGACCGGCCTCGATATCGCGACGCGCCGCGCGGTAACCCACGGCCGGGTTGCCGGTGGCTTCGACCAGAATGTCGTAACTAGCGTTGGCCAACAGTTCGATATCGGCTACCAGCACGATGGCGTCTGTGGGCGCCGCGGCAACAGCGGCAGCATCGGCGCAGTGGATCAGGCTTTCGGCGGCGAAACCCAGCTCCAGGCACAGCGCGCGCAGGCCGTCGACGTCAAGGTCGCACAGCGCTGCTGCCTGCAGCCTTGGCATTTTCAGCGTTTGTGCCAGCAATGTGCGGGAGAAACCACCTTTCGCGCCGGTCAGGGCATAGCGAACGGGGGCCGACTGATTCGCAAACAGTAACTCGAAATTCATCGGTAGACCTCGGAGTAGAGCTTGTCGTGCCGGGCACTGCCTTGGCACAAGCGTCGTTATTGGATTATTTGTTGCCGAGGTGGAGGACCATAATGCCATTTTCACATTTCAGTCAATTTATTTAACATGAATTAACACCAAGAAAGGCTCATCGAAGCAGATAGCGCCGCTTACACGCCACGGAGACGGATCATTACCATTTTTTAACATAGCGATGTGAGGGCAGCGATACCGGGAATCGGTAACGTCGAACGAGCTGGGAGCGTTCGGACCTGGGTATTCAAACCTGGCCTGGGATATAGCAAGCGCGAGCGATCTGACGGTCAACCGGCTCGAGCACGCGTCACCTCACCCGAACGCGCAGAACCTGGCAGTCAGGGCACGGCTTGTGCATAGACACCGATGCTGAGCTGCTCAGCATCCGGCCAAGGACCTTCGGCCTGCCGTCCCATTCGTCCCCCTGGGTAACGTGCTGCATGGCCTGATCGAGGCAGGGCACCGAATCGGTTCGCCTCGCCTGTTGACCAGATCACAACGGCAGATGCACCCGCGTTCCAGGGCCGACCTGGAGAGAGCCTTGAACTTCACCGCCTTCCGCTACTTCAACGAAGTCGTGCAATCGAAAGCCATCCGGCGCGCCGCTGACCGCTTGCACGTCACCCCCTCCGCCGTCAGCCGGCAGATCGCCCTGCTTGAGCATGAACTGGGCACACCGCTGCTGGAGCGCACCAATACGGGTGTGGAACTGACGGCTGCAGGCGTCATGCTGGAGCGTTACACCCGAACCCTGTTTCGCGACCTGGAGCGTGTACGCGAGGGCATCGCTGCGTTTCGCTCACTCGATCAGGGCGAAGTGAAGATTCACGCCATGGAGGGCGTGCTGTCGAGCTTCCTGCCAGAGACAATTGCAGCCTTCCTGCAACTGCACCCACGCATTGATTTTCAGGTGACCACCTGCTCAAGCGATCTGATCGTCGAGGCCTTGATCCGAGATGAGACCGACATCGGCATCATCTACAACCCCGAGCTGCGCTTTGAAATCAGCGTGGTCGCCGAACGCAAGGAACCCGTGGTTTGTCTGGTCTCCAGGCACGACGAGCTGGCCGGCGAAGCCGTTGTGACGATGCAGCAGTTGTGCAAGCGTCCCCTCGCCCTCCCTCGCCCCAGCTTTGGTCTGCGCCAGCTGTTCGACCGCACGCCCGAGGCACGTCAACTCAAGCCGCGCATCATCGTCGAAGCCAACAACCTGGATATTTTGCGTGCCACGGCTGTGCTCGGCGCCTGCGTGACGATCGGACCGGAAATTTCGGCACGACGGGAAATTGATGCCGGGCTGCTCAAAGCCATTCCTATCGACCTCGACTCGTTCAGAAACGTGCGCTCGGCGGTTTGCGTGCATCAGGACAGGGTCCCCAGCTACGCCACCAACGCATTCCTCAAATTTCTCAAGAGTCGCTTCCCGCTGACCAGCGAAGCATGAGGGTGTTCGAATTTGGGCAACATGGCATGCAGCATTCGCAGTTACGTGCCGCCTGAACCCCCGTGCAATAAATAGTCATCCGCGAACGTCAGCCAATGACATTCGCAACCAAGCTGACCAGGGGAAGCCAGATGCCGAGCATGTTGACCAATGGAATCCAGACCCACTACCAGATTCAAGGCAGCGGGCCCGCGCTGGTGTTCGTCTCCGGGCTGGGCGGTGCGGGCGGCTACTGGGCACCTCAGGTCGAACGGTTTGCCCGGCACTTCACTGTCGTGACCTACGACCAGCGTGGCGCCGGCAAATCTGACCACCCGGACGAGCTGTACAGCATCAAGACGCTCGCCGATGACCTTCAAGCATTGATCGAGGGACTTGCACTGGATCGCCCGGTGCTGATCGGTCACTCGACCGGTGGCGCAATCGGACAATTGCTCGCTGCCCGTGAGCCGCAGTTGCTGGCCGGCATGGTCCTGTACGCCAGTTGGTCGAAATCCGACGCGCACTTCAACTGGTGCTTCCGCATGCGCCGCACCCTTCTGGAAAGCACATCGCTGGAAGAGTACGTCCACGGCAGCGCGCTGTTCCTCTACCCGCCCGAGCACATTCGCGCCAACGCTGAATCGCTGTCGCCGGGCCTTCTGGCATCGGTGGCCAACTTCCCGGCCCGGGAAATCGTGCTGCGCCGTATCGACGCAATCATGGCCCATGACGCGACCGCACAGCTTTCGATGATTCGCATTCCGACACTGGTGACCTGCGCCGACGACGACATCCTCACCCCGCCCTACCAGTCACGTCTGTTGGCCGAGGCGATCAGCGGCGCCGAACTGCACATCGTGCCCAAAGGTGGCCACAGTTATTCGGAGACCGAAACGGCAACGTTCAACGGCCTCCTCTCCGATTTTTTGTCTCGCGTCGGTTTCCCGCAGACCGAAGCTTCAGCCCTCTGATTCAAGGAGTTCACCATGTCCGACAACGACAGCAAAAGCGTGGAGTTCGGTGTTTTTCTGCCCGTCGGCAACGGCGGCTGGATCACCTCCACCACCAGCCCGCAGCTACCCGCGACCTACGATTACAACAAGCAAGTCACGATTCTGGCCGAAACGCTGGGATTTGATTTTGCGTTGTCGATGGCCAAGTGGCGTGGTTACGGCGGCCCCTCGCAACACTGGGATATCACGTTGGAAAGCATGACCACCATGGCCGGTCTCGCCGAAGCCACTAGCCGAATCGGCGTCTGGGGCACGGTGCATACGATGGTGTTTCACCCGGCCGTCGTGGCCAAGATGTCGGCAGTGCTCGATCAGATTTCCAAGGGCCGGTTCGGCCTGAACATCGTGTCCGGCTCGAACCCCACCGACCAGGGCCAGATGGGCCTGTGGAAAGACCTCGACCATTCCGAGCGCTATGAAATGGCCGAAGAGTGGCTGACCGTGCTCAAGCGTTTGTGGGCAGAAGACCGTGTCGACCACAAGGGCAAGCACTACGAACTGACCGACTGCATGTCCAACCCGAAACCCGTTACGCCGCCGCCGATCATCTGCGCAGGCGCCTCGGATCGCGGCTTTCTGTTCACCATGCAGCACTGCACCGGCAGTTTCATGCTGGGCTCCGATCACGACGACTTCATCAAGACCGGTCTGCGGGCCAAGGAACTGGCCGCCCAACAAGGCAAACCGGACTTCAAGACCTACGGCCTGTTCACCATTGTCCCCGGTGCCACCGATGCCGAAGCCCGTGAACGCGTGGCCCTTTATGATTCCGGCGTCGACACCATCGCGCTGGACAATCAGACCCGCGAATACTCCGGCGACAAGAGCTTCAAGCAAAACACCATGGCTCAGCGTTTCGTTTCCCAAGGCGAACAACGCAACTCCATGACCCGTGCCGCCCTCGTCGGCTCGCCGGAAACCATCGGCAACAAGCTCGCTGAAATCATCAAGGGCGCGCAGCTCGACGGCGTGACGGTGATCGTCCCCGACTTCATCGACGACCTGAAAGTGGTGGGCACCGAGGTGCTGGAAGTGCTCGAACACAACGGCGTGCAGACCAACGCACGCGCCCACCAAAAGGCGGCGTGCTGATGAAGACCGGTCCCTGCAATCCCAAAGGCCTCAAGCAACAGACCTACTACAACCATGCAATGGTCCGAGCCGGACAACCGGTGTTCCTGACCGGCCAGGTGGCCTGGGACGCTGATGGCAACGTCGTCGGCAAAGGCGACATCGACGCCCAGGCAAGGAAGATCTGGGAAAACATCGGCCTGGCTCTCGCTGCATTCGGGGTCGGCCCGGAGGCGGTGGTCAAGCTCAACACCTATGCGTTGTCTCGGGAAACGATCCCCGCACTGCATCGTGCCCGCTCGGCGTTCTTCGAAGGCTACGACTTGCCCGCCAGCACGTTCGTGGTGGTGGCCGGGCTCGCCGATGCAGACCTGCTCGCCGAGATCGACGTGACCCTGATTCTGCCGCCGGACTGAACAGATTCTTCAAGCCAGCCTCTTTGCCAATCGTCGCGGTGCGACCAGGAGTTTCGACATGAACGTTCATCACATTTTAGCGATCGCCGCCACCACGCTGGGCTTCAGCTCATTGGCCCATGCAGCCGACGCCCCACGCGTGGCCGCGTTGTTCACGCAGACCGTTACGCAAGGCACATGGGACAGCGCAGGTTACGCAGGCTTCAAGGCCATGGCCGACAAAGACGGCTTCAAGCCCAGCTACCTGGAAAACACCTCCTACGAAGCGGCGCCCGCAGCGCTGCGGCAACTGGCCTCCGACGGCGTGAAACTGATCGTCGCGCACTCGTCCGGGTACTCGGCGGCCATCAAGGAGGTCGCGCCGTCCTACCCGAATACCCAGTTCGTGCTTTATTCCTATGAAGGCTCCACCGCCAACCTGCCCAACTACTCGGCGTGGTCGGTGGACTGGGATGAATACGGCTTCGTGCTCGGTGCGCTGGCGGCATCGGCCAGTAAATCGGGACACATCGCAGTCATCTCGGGCGAGCCGATCCCCTCGGCTGAACGCACGATTCAGTTCATCAAGAAGGGCGCGACGTACGTCAATCCCAAGGTGCAGGTGGATTCAGCGTATGTCGGCTCGTTCGTGGACGTGGCGCGGGCCAAGGAAATTGCCACCGGCCTGATCGCTCGCGGCGCCGACTTCGTGATTCCTTCCGCTGACACCGCTGACGCAGGTGTCCAGCAGGCCGCCGATGAAGAAGGCGCGCTGACCATCGGCTCGTACGGCGATCAGTCGAAGGCCTATCCCAACTCGGTCATGACCTCGACGGTGATGAACTTCAGAAAATCCTACGCCGACATCGGCAATGACTACGCCGAAGGCAAGCTTGGCAATCGCATTGTCACCGAAAACCTGGCGTCCAACGGCTGGGCGCTGGTCATGCCGTTTGCCCACGTCGATGCGAGTGTTCAAGCCAAGGTCGCGAAAGTCATGGACGACTTGAAGGCCGGCAAGATCAAGATTGAAGAGTGACGATCATGCCAATCCCGATCATACAGCTCGACCACGTTTCCAAACGTTACCCCAATGGCTTCCTTGCGCTGGACAACGTGTCGCTCGCCCTTCACACGGGTGAAATCCACGCCCTGCTGGGTGAAAACGGGGCTGGCAAATCGACGCTCATGAACATTCTCTACGGTGTGCACGCGCCCACCGGGGGCGGCGTGCTGATGGAAGGCCGCGAGGTCGTCCACCGGCGCCCCGCCGATGCCATTGCCAACGGGATCGGCATGGTTCACCAGCACTTCAAGCTGGTCATGCCGTTCACTGTGAGCGAAAACCTGGCCTTGGTCGCCAAGGGCGCCAGGCGCAGTGCGTTTCGCCGTCACGCTGACGTTCGTGCCTTCATCGAACGGTTTGGCGTCGACCTGGACCCCGCCGCCGTGGTCGGGCAATTGCCATTGGCCTTGCAGCAGCGGGTCGAGATTCTCAAGGCGCTGGTCAACGAAACGCGTGTGCTGTTGCTCGACGAACCTTCGACGATCCTGACGCCGGCCGAAATCGACAACTTGTACGCCACGCTGCGGCGTGTTCGTGACCAAGGCACCGCGGTGGCCGTGGTCACCCATAACGTCGACGAGGTGCTGGCCAACACTGACCGCTACACCGTGCTCAAGCGTGGCCGTACCAACGGCACCGGACTGATCGCTGATACAGACTCGGCTCAACTGGTTGAACGCATCGTCGGGCATGCCGTGTCCAACGCAGCCCGGATCGGTGCAGAGCGTACGCCCGGCGCTGAGTGCCTGGCACTGCGTGAGGTGTCGCTACGTCCTTCCAGCGGCTCACCGGGCCTGCATCAGATCGACCTGACGCTGCGTGCAGGCGAAGTCGTCGGAGTGGCAGGTGTCGAAGGCAATGGCCAGACCGAGCTGTTCGATCTGCTCGCCGGGCAGCGTCAGCCGGACAGCGGGTCGCTCAGATTCAGCACTGAGGAGATCAGCGTGGCGCTGGTGCCCCAGGATCGTCATCACGAGGGTCTTTCGCTCGACCTTTCAGTGGCTCAGAACCTGCTCTACCCACGCATCATGCTGGGCGAATTCCGTCACGGCGGGCTGCTGGATCATGGCGCCATTGGCGAACAAGCCAAGGTGATGATCGAGCTCAGCGACATTCGCACGCAATCCCACGCCACACCGGCGCGGTCGCTGTCGGGGGGCAATCAGCAAAAAATCGTGCTGGCTCGCGCGCTGGATCAGGCGGCCTCCGTCGTCGTTGTTTATCAGCCGACGCGAGGCCTTGATGTGGCCGCGGCCGAAGCGGTTCTGACGCGCCTGGCACACGCCGCCGACAACGGCACCTGCGTGGTGGTCATCTCCTCGAACATCGAAGAACTGATCCGCGTGTCAGACCGCATCCTGGTGGTCAACGGCGGGCGAGTGACCGGTGAAGTCAACGGCGCCGACATGTCCCTCAAAGCGATCGGACCGCTGATGACGTTGGGTCGGCAACCTCACTCACGTGTTCTGGAGACGGCCGATGCCTGAACTCACCTCACACATGGCGGCGCTGCGCCGACTATTGGCGAAACTCAGCCTTCCCCTTTCGCTGCGGGTCACCCTCGGCGCATTTGCAGGTTCACTGATCCTGGGTGTGGCCTTGATCGCGCTGCTTGGTTTTCCCGTGCTGTCAGCGATGCGTGTGGCCGGTGAAGGGGCGTTCGGCGATGCGCGCGCCGTGGCCGACACGCTGGTGTTCATGACACCCAGGCTGCTGGTCGCGCTCGGCGCATTGATTGCCATCCGTGGCGGCCTGTTCAACCTTGGCGGTGAGGGCCAACTGCAGATGGGCGCGATCGGTGCCATGTTGCCATTCCTCGCGTTTGGCAATATCGGCCCGTTGCTGATGCCGCTGGCGATCGTCAGTGGCGCACTGTGCGGTGCGTTGTGGGGGTTGATCCCCGCCATGCTGAAACTGTGGCGCGGCGCCGATGAGATCATCGTCACGCTGTTGATGAACTTCGTCGCCATCTACTTCGTGAAGTACCTCGTTCAGGGGCCGATGCGCCCCGTCGGGTCGACCTTCAACATGTCGGCACAACTGCCCCGGGAAGGCATCTTTGTGCCGCTGATCGACGGCACTCGCCTGCACCTGGGCGTGATTCTGGCGGTTGTCGTTGCCCTGGCGATCTGGGTTCTGTTGCAACACACCGCCTTCGGCCTGAAGCTGCGCGCCAGCGGCCAAAGCCCCGGTTTCGTGCGTCTGCAAGGACAGTCGGCGGGTCGCATGGTGCTGTCGAGCATGGCGTTGTCCGGCGCCATCGGCGGACTGGCGGGCACATTCGAGGTATTGGGCGTGCAGTACCGCCTGATCGACGGCTTCTCTTCGGGGCTGGGTTTCGAAGGTCTGGCCGTAGCCTTCCTTGCGGGCCTTGAACCCTTCGGCGCAGTGATCGTGTCGTTGTACTTCGGCGCAATCAACAGCGCCGCCCTGAGCCTGCAAAGTTCGCTGTCGATTCCCGCGGCGCTGGCCGACGTACTCAGCGGCTTGCCGATCCTTCTTCTGGCCGTGATCAGCGGCGTCATGCTCACCAAAGGAAAGCCGGTATGGACCTCAACTCGGTAACGATTGCGCTGTTTCTGGCCGCGGGTGTTCGCATGAGTGTGCCGGTCTTACTCGCGGCGCTGGGCGAACTGGTGTCGGAACGCGCGGGTGTTTTCACTATCGGGCTGGAAGGTCTGATGCTGTTCGGCGCCGTTGCGTCGGCGGTGGGCCTTGCCATGACCGGTTCGCCTGTCGCTGCCCTGGCTATCGGCATGCTCGGCGGGACACTCGCGGCAGCGGTGCTGGCGTTGGGTACCGTGCTGGCCCGAGCCAACCAGATCGTCATGGGCATTGGTTTCAACCTGCTGGCCATGGGCGTCACGTCGCTGATCCGCCAAATGGTACTGGTCGATACGCCGCCGGCAGGGTCGTTGCGCGCGGTGACGATGATGAAGCTGCCGTGGCTTTCCGATCTACCCGTAGTGGGCCGTGCGTTGTTCTTCCAAAGCCCTGTGTTCTACGTGGCGGTGCTGCTGGCCGTGGCGCTGTGGCTGATGTTCCGCTTCACCCGATCGGGTTTGTTGCTGCGAGCGGCGGGCGAAAACGCTTCGGCCCTCGACGCTGCCGGACAGCCGGTTCTGGGGCTGCGTTTCGGCGCGGCACTGTTCACCGGAATGCTCGCAGGCCTGGGCGGCGCCTACCTGTGCATCGTCGCGTCGGGCGGCACATTCATCGACGACATGACTGCCGGGCGCGGCTATCTGGCCATCGCGATTGCGATCTTCGCCCGCTGGATGCCCCTGCGCACGCTGCTGGTGGCAATTGCCCTGGGCCTGTTGGAAGCCCTGCAATTTCAGGGGCAATACCTCGGCATTCAGATCGCCACCCCACTGCTGATGGCCACGCCCTTCGTGGTCGCCCTCGTCGCCTGGATCGTCATGGGGCGCGCGGGCGCTGCACCGGGTGATCTGGGCAAACCGTTTTTACGCGGCGCGGCACATTGATCACCGGCCATCGGCAACCGTATTCAACCCACGTTTCGACACCTCAATCAGGAGTGACACATGAATCAGGCAATCAACCCGGACGGCTGGATCATCGGCAAAACCGCCACCGGCCTCAATCACCTCAACTGGGGCATCAAGGCCGGCAACCATGTGTATGTCGCCGGCATGCTGTCCACCGATCCGGTTGACGGCAGTCTGGTCGGCGAAGGTGATATCGAAGTGCAGACCCGGCGCGTGCTCGACAGCATCAAGGTGGTGCTGGAGTCCGCAGGCAGCAGCATGGACCACGTCACCATGAACCAGATTTTCCTGCGCAATCTGGAGGATTACCACGCCTTCAACGAGATCTATGTCACCTACTTCCCCAAGCTCTTGCCGGCTCGTTTATGCGTGAAGCTGGAAATGGTCAAGCCAGAGTTTCTGGTCGAGATCGCCAGCACTGCGGTGATCCCGTCCTGAGTAGTGTTTGGCGCCGCAGCGGTTGCTCGCGGGTCTTTGAGCGATCTGCATCTGTGTTTGTGAGTGAGGGTGATTGACATGCAATACCGCTATTTGGGCCGCAGTGGCCTCAAGGTTTCCGAACTGTGCCTGGGCACCATGATGTTCGGGGGTGCCACCGACGAAGCGACCTCGCAACGGATCATCGCCAGCGCGGCTGATCACGGCGTCAACTTCATCGACACTGCCGACATGTACAACAAGGGGGAGTCGGAACGCACCGTTGGCCGCGCCCTCGCCCATCAGCGCGATCGCTGGGTGCTGGCCAGCAAAGTCGGCAACCCCATGGGCAATCTGCCTAATCAGAGCGGCATGTCGCGCAAGTGGATTCGTGAAGCGACCCATGGCTCGCTCAAGCGCCTGGGTACCGATTTCATCGACATCCTGTACATGCACAAAGCGGATTTCGACGCGCCGCTCGACGAGATGGTACTGGCCTTTGCCGACCTGATTCGTGAAGGCAAGATCGGCTACTTCGCAGTCTCCAACTTCAAAGCCTGGCGCCTGGCGGAAACCGTGCGACTGGCCCGCGAAGCCGGCATTTGCGGCCCGGTGGCGTCACAGCCGCTGTACAACCTGGTGAACCGCGAAGCCGAGGTTGAAATCCTCCCGGCAGCGACGCACTACGGGGTCGGCAGCGTCTGCTACAGCCCGTTGGCGCGGGGCATTCTCACCGGCAAATACCGCGAGGGGGCAGCCCCCGAGGCCGACAGCCGCATCGCCCGCGCCGACCCGCGCATGCTCGAAGCCGAGTGGCGTCCGGAATCGCTGGCTGTCGCAGCGAAGCTGGTGAGTTATGCCGAGCAGACCGGGCGCAAGCCTGCGCACTTGGCTCAGACCTGGGTCATGCGTAACGCCCATATCACCAGCACACTGGTAGGCCCGAGAACGTTCGAACAATGGGACGACGCGCTCGCCGCGATAGAGTGCCCGTGGACGCTGGAGGACGAACACTTCTGCGACGCGCTGGTGTCCCCCGGCAAGAGTTCGACGCTGGGGCCGGTGGACCCGCACCACCCCATCGAAGGCCGCATCGCTCGCGTGTGACCGGCACATTGAAACGGGTCGCGCCCCTGTCGGCCCGTCGATTCCCAGAGGAACATCATGAAACCTGGATTGACCGACGACGCGCTGCGCCTGCTGTTTACCGACGCGCGCACCCACAATGGCTGGACTGATGAAGCGGTGCCGGATGACGTTTTGCGTCGCCTGTATGACCTGCTGAAAATGGCCCCGACCTCGGCGAACTGCTCCCCCGGCCGCTTTGTATTCCTGCGCACCGTCGAGGCAAAAGGGCGCCTGGCGCCAGCGCTGTCGAAGGGCAATCTGGAGAAAACCATGACCGCCCCGGTCACGGTCATCGCAGCCTGGGACACCGCGTTTTTCGACCACCTGCCGATGCTGTTTCCCCACGCCGACGCCAGAAGCTGGTTTACCCACAGCCCTCAGGCAGCCCATGAAACGGCCTTTCGTAATGCGTCGTTGCAGAGTGCCTACCTGATCCTGGCAGCCCGGGCATTGGGACTGGATGCCGGCGCCTTGTCAGGCTTCGACGCGAAACAGGTGAACGAGGCATTTTTCAGTCACTCCACCTGGACCGTGAACTTCATCATTAACCTGGGCCATGGCGACACAACTCGACTGTACGACCGCCTGCCGCGCCTGGACTTCGATCAGGCCTGCACCCTGCTCTGACCCTTTTGAACCAGGTATCCGCTCATGCACAGCTCACTTGCCGCCACGCGCAACATCACTCCCAAGGCAGATCACGTCATGCTCAGCAAAACCGATTTCCGCCACGCCATGTCGCGCCTGGGTGCGGCCGTGAACATCATCACCACCGACGGTCCGTCTGGGCGCGCAGGGTTCACCGCGTCTGCCGTGTGCAGCGTGACCGACGAGCCGCCTACCCTGCTGGTCTGTCTCAACCGCAGCGCCTCCGTCTACCAGACGTTCAAGGGCAACGGCGTGCTGTGCGTGAACGTCCTCGGCACAGGGCATCAGGATATCTCCAACCTGTTCGGTGGCAAGACGCCCATGGATGAACGCTTCGCGGCAGGCGACTGGTCGACGGGGCCCTCGGGGAGCCCGTCTCTGGAAGACGCCAGCGTGTCGTTCGATTGCCGACTCAGCCAGATCACCGAAGTGGGGACACACGACATCATGATCTGCGAGGTTATGTCGATCAGGGTCAGCGATGAGGCACGCAGTTTGATTTACTTCAACCGACAGTATCACGAGCTTTCAATGGGCTGAGGTGCGTGGTGGCTGCGCCCAGATTTAACGAGCCGTGAGCGGGAATGAGCGACTGCTTTCGGCCAGAAGCAGCCATTCATGAACGAAGTCCAACGATAATGCCTAACTGGCGCTACACATTCCTGCAAGTTGCATATCTACTTACGCCCGGCATGATCACCTGCCTTTTTAAGCGCCGACTCGATACTGGCTTCTAGAGTAGGGTCATCCGTCGCATTTGCCTGTTCCTTCAGTATCTTTTTGGATTGACTATCCAAATCGAACGATTCTGATGACTTGGCCAGGGCTACCGCAACTCCAAGTTTATACCGATAAGACGCGCCATTCATTGCACGTATGAGCGAATTAGCATCTACCTCAGGGCTGCTTTGCAGGAAACTGGCCAGACGCACGCGCGCATCCCGCCGCACGTAGTCATCGTTTGACTCCAAGTCCACTAATATGCGCGATTTTATGTCAGAGCTTTCGGAGCGTGCCATTGCAAGGGGTAATGCTTTCACGGTTGAGCGGTCGACGGCGGCATACTGAGCAACCTGCCCTTGAGAGACAGTCGGATAAATCTTGGCGATGATCTCTTTGTCTTTCGCTGATATCTCATAGTTAACCGACACATAGCACTTGCTGGAACTACCATTTTTGAATATCTCTTTGGGCAATGAGTACATCATTACAGACTTAGCATCAGGTAGCCCCGCCTGATAATCCGGATCAGTATTTTGAATAAACCCAAGATTCCGTTCAACCTGACTTGCTGACCAGAAATTTGGCGAGCCAGCAAAGTAATCATAGACATTACCGGGCCCCTCCCACTTTATTTCATCCTGGCATTTAAGCGATGGGTTTTGATGTTCATGAAGCAAACCCAGAGCGTGCCCGAACTCATGGCGAATAACTGCTTTGTCATAGGGTGCCGCCTTGGTTGTGATATCAGCTGCGGGATACCTTGCTTCGGAATAGATCCGGTTAAAGCTTTCCAGATTCATGGAGGGCACCAGTGGATCCAACCTAGACTCGCTGTCCTTACCTAAAACAGACCAATATCCACGTTCAGAAAAGCCAATTCTGATCTGGTAAAAACCGGCATTGGAAACTAGGCAGTTATACCCATCCGGAGCGGGTCCGAAGTCAAGTTTTACGCTGGAAACTGCATTCCACTCGCTCGCAACCTTGCGAATCAAGGCCACGACACTTTTGTTTCCGCCGAACGTGCATACCCTCAACAGCCGATTTGGCTCCCAACGTCGATCTCGGACCACTAATTGGGACTCACCAACCGACGGACCGTCGCCTTTAGGCACTTCTGTGTATAGGTAAATAAGGTGCTCGGGCAAGCTTTCCATTACACCCTCGCTTTCATCAGCGGCATGACTGTTATATGCCCCCCCAAAAAAGGCAAAAATAACCAGGCCAGTCACCTTTCGCGTCACCATAGTGACCTCTCAGTATTGGATTAGTAAGTTCGACTTATCGGGGTACGACTTCATATCTCGCAAGCGTAACGGTAGCCAAGCCGGCTAAAATTTCAAGGGCTTTTCCAGCTCGCTTATAATTATTTGGAATAACTACGTTGCTTAAATAGCTTATTCTGAAGCTAAAACGCCATACTGCTTCAGACGTGAAATATCTTTTGCAGGCAGAAGATAAGCCGTTGCGGGCTTAGTCTATGCTGCCATTCAATGCAGACGAAGTGAACGCCGCAGCTCACCGTCTTAACGACCGCAACATAAGAATGTTTTCTATTTTGAAATGCGCAATTTTCGCGCTGGACTTAAAGACGATCAGGAGGGCTGATCATGCGAAATTCAGTGTTGGTAGGTATTGCGGTATTTGCACTTCATGGGTGTAACTCGATGGGGATAATTTTCGGGCCCAAGGTTGAGCCGTTTGTACAGGTATCCGAGAAAACCGTAGCGCTTCCCTTAGAGCATGAAGCGCCTGAGCTTTTTGGATCCGGGTACGATAAGAGGCTTTGCGGCAAGCTTACGTCTTCAACAGAGGGCGCATCACAAGGAGCGTTAGGCATGCCCGCAGCAACCGCTGCCGTTCTAAATGCTGTTGGTGGCGTGGTTATCGACATGGCCGTTCAAGCAGCCAACGACAAGATCAAAGAGATTCAACAACGCGCCAGCAAGTCCTGGACCGGCGACTGGATCACTACCGTGGAGAATATGAAACGAACGGATTGCATTGCTTTGGTACGCTATACGGCTAAAGACTCCACAAACGGCAGTGCCCCTACTATCTCCCAAGAAGACGTCCAAATGGCGATCCTTCTGCGAGTTATGCCTTTTGGCAACAACGCATTTCAGTTGAGCCCAATTTATGTGTTATCGCGTAAAAGTGTATCGCTCACCAAGTGCGAATCTGATTGCCTGACTAACGCAAGTGGCTATGTCTCTCTATCTATAGCTTTGGCCCAGACCTATCAGAAAACCAGCGGCGAAATCGCCGATGGTGAAAGCACTACCCTCACTATCGGCGCCGTCCCAGTGAATGAAAAGGGAATTTTGCACTACGTACCAGTGAATAATTGGACGATCAACAACGCGCTCACATCTTCACCTTCCGCCACCAAGCCTGTCTCGTACGTAGGAAATGACTCCGATAATGTTTTCATCAAGTTTGCAATAACGGAAAATGGCACCTTATCGGGACAAGATCATGCACAGGCAGAAATGAAAGCCCTTGGTGAGGCCCTCGGTCCGTTGGCTAAAACTATGCTGGAGAAAAAAATGAATAAGCTTTCAGCCGACGGAGATAAGCAATAAAGATTCTCGTCTCCAAGACCACAATCACGATTAAGGAAAAGTTCGTGGCATGGTAGCTATCGAAAAATTATGATCTAGTTTCCGTGACAGCTACGTTTTGTATTGCGGCGATATAAAATCATAAACCCATAGGAGCCCTTCCTACAGGGTGGCTTACGGTCAAGAGTGGACACGCGAGTGGCGATGGCTAGTGAGGGCATCCGAATGTCAGCTTTGGGTCGAAAGCAGTCTCTGGAGACAGACCACTACAGCCGGGCGCGGACATAGGGGCTACGCCAGCGTGCAAGACATATCCCTAAAAATCGGCCCCGATAGATCCCGCACTGCACCATCGTCAGCTACAAATCAACCCGCAGCACCAGCGAACGGTTCTTGCTCATGCACAGGGATGTCCGAACTGCACTGGATTTTGTAGCGAAATAATCAACCACCGGCGCACAACCGCACAGTTCCACTGTCTGCTGATAGCCATCAACCTTCAGCGGACCGGCAGCGTGGTCCTGAGCTACACGATATGACGCGCTATAGGAAAATTCATTGCGTGAAAATTCTTTTCATACGCACCCGCAATGGTTGTGAACGGGGGCAATACGTCTGCTGCCCGCCATAAAGAGATAGTCGCGATGGGCGGCAGACACCTCCTCCTTTAGGTTACGATTCCGGTTCACGTCATCGATCCGTGATGCTCCCTGAATTCCAAAGGTGACTCGCCAATGAAACTTGATCAGCAGATCCTGCAAGATTTCGGCTCGTCTGTTTTCCAGAGACCTCTGTTTTACTCCTATCCAGCAGGGCTGCGATTCCGGCTCTCAGAGTCAGGAAATGCACTTGAACTGTTTCTCTTGGCGTTGCGCAGGGCGACACTGATCTGCAAGGACATATTCGCTGATGATCCTATCGTCGCTTGTCTACGAAAGCACTCTGGCACGGGCCATTTTGAGCATCGAAGAACGCTCCAATCCTTGGCGTCGGCCGGCGTTTCAATCCCGAATCAGCGATCCATCTGGAGCGAGGAGATAGATCCAGAAGAGTGGCTGCACGAGAGATCGCCCGAGTGTTGGCTTTACCTGTCATTTGAGGTTCCTGCATCGCTGCTTGAAACGCTGCTGTGGTGCGCGCTGGCGAAGGATTTTCACATGATTCAACCCAACCCTGGCTGCGACGTTTATCTGTTCAACTTGCAGAAAAAGGTCGTGGTTTTCCCCTACGACGACAGAGGTATGGACGTTGTTGGTCCTAACCGTGAACTGCTGGCGGTCCTCTACAAGAAGCATCAGTCATATCTGCTGGATTACGACCGACACGCGATGGAGATCAGCTTCAACTCTCCCTGAGCGAACTGATACCTCGTGGGATGTGAATACGGTGGGACTTCGACAGTTCTCGGTTCGGAAATGGCAGAGATCGGCCAACGGCAATCTCTCGATTCATTCCGCGTAGCGGGTTCAACAGGGGTGGATCGCTTTGCGAAAGCGCCAAAGGGTAAGGCATGCCCCTCTAGCGACGCGCACGGACTGACCGCTATCGGCCAAGGCGGACACTCGTCTTCACCAAATCTAAATGTGCCATGCTTTGCGCATATCGACTCAGGGACTACATCCTTTGAAAGGGAAGGCACTTAAACTCGCTATTGCCGTTTGCGTACTCGCGATGCTCGCTCCTCAGGCTTTTCGGCTTGTCCTACAGAAGAACCAAGATATGCCCGGAGTCGAAGCCTACATTCGGGCCAGTGACCCAGATCGTTCGCGCTTCGGGACCATAGAGTAGATATCGGTAACAGGAGTGACCTCAGTTGCTCCCTCCAGCACGCTCCCCGGATATACGGTGTACAAAGTGTATGTTCAAGGAGGAGCAGGATCGGATTTCGTGAGAGTTTACGTTACCCACCCGTCAGGTACCGCTGTATTAACAGAGAAGCCCCCTCACTGCTGTGGGCTTAAATAAGACTGGTCATGCGCCGGTCTTATCTCCACCTTTTTTTGGATGGCACAGGGATGCCCATTTAGCGAGGGCGCGCCGCCCTTTGTACTCCGAAGAGGGTCTATGCGTTGATCCGTTCACGAATGCTCCTACTGGAAGGCTGCGGCGTGTGTATTGACTCCCGCATCACAGTGGCAACAGGTTGGCAGCTCTCGAAAGAATGCCGCAGGACCCATACATTAGACGTCCCCATCCAAGTAGCGCTCGTAGCTCAGGTAATCATGTGCTCCAGTACCCGTGCAATGAAACCCCGCTTTCTCGTACATTCTCTTCGCTGGGTTGTCGGGGCGCACATTCAACCGCAGTTGCCGGAACCCTTCCCGTGCCGCATCCATCGCAAAAGCTTCCAGGAGAGTCAGTCCAATGCCGATACGCCGGTACTTGAGCCCAACGTGAATGGTACAAAGTTCCGCACAATGCTGCTTTCCCTCCCAGAGTGAGTATCCTGCGAACTGATCGCCCATAGTCGCAACTGTAAGACGCTCAAAATTCTCTACCCAGCGCGTCAGGTGCCGTTCCAGTTGTGCGCGCCATGAAGATTCATGCTCGGGCTCCCAACAGCGGATATAGCTCTCCTCTCCTCGGTAGATGGCCGGAAGATCGGTGATACGTGCTTGCCGAAGTTGAAGTGCCATTCCGTTAGTCTCTGCTTGAACGTGAGACATCGTATGGCTTGCGAAATAATATGCAAGGCTAGGAGATTGACAGGGAAAATGGCACGAGGCCCACACTTAACAATCTTGCGAGATAACAATGTGCATTTCGTGAGCGATGCGAATCATGGCCGCAGCCCGTTCCGGACGACTGCGGCCACGGTGTCGAATCTGATCATCCGGCCCGATCAAACCGGGCTTTGTGGCGGAGTGAAGTAGACGGATTCGTCGTCATCGGATGAATCCCCTGCCGCGGTGTGATAGCTGGAGGTGTCGTCGTCCGACAGATTTTCTGTCTGCACTGAAGGTGCGGATGGCCTCGAAGGCGGCGAGCCCGGCCGCTCTGCCTGGCTTGAAGGGCCGCCGGTGATCGCGGGTTGCGCGTGCTCGCCGTCGAGACTTGCTCGCACACTGCCTGCTGAAGACTTGATCGAGTGAGGTGCCGAGTTCTCGGCGTTCATGATCCGGTTGCCGGTGAGGCTGGTGCGTGCCAGCGAATTCGCTTCAGATCCCGCTTGCCGGGATGGCTGCGTGGACCGCCTGCTGAGACGGCCTGAAGCGTCGTCTGGTGTCTCGCCTGTTTCCTCTCGCACTGACTGGGCGGTCTGAGTCTCGCCCGCCGCCGGTTCGGTTGTTGCTACACCGGGCGACATCAGATCCTCAACCAGCTTGTCTGCGACAGCGACGCTTGCAGCATTGGCACCAAAAACTGCGGCGCCTCCTATTGTGTTGATGGCGTGTTTTGCAGCCGAACCCAAGACAGGGTGTTCGCTCAACGCGTTTACCGCAGCGCCTTTGGCGGCTTCCAGCGCGGCGAAGCCACCGGTCAACGTGCTGACGTTGGCTGCACCAGACGCGGTGAACGTGCCTTTCGCCGTTCTCGACACCGCCCCGAGCGGATCGGTGAACAGTGTGCGGCCCGCATCGGCCAGACGCCCTCCGGCATTGATGAGAGGCGTAGTCGTGGTGTTTGCGCGCCGCAATGCTTGCAACGTGTCGAACCACTCGGTTTCCTGATTCAGGTCCTCTTTGGGCTCGACATCTCTGCGCCCCAACAGCAGCGCCGGGCCACTGGTGAATTGCTCGCTGCGACGCGTATGTGCGGCATAACCGGTACCGGCGCCAGCGGCCAATCCTCCCGTAATGGCCAGGACGGTATCCACAATGGGTTCGGCCGCAGGATTCGAAGCGGCCGCCACCGGACCTGCGATCCACCTGCCCGCATTTCGCAACGTGAAGGTCTGCGCCTCCAATCCGTTTTTGATGGCCAGGTTCGCTTTGGTGTCGATTGTCTCCAGCGCGGCGTTCAACGACTCATGCAGTTTGTCCCCGGGCGCTTGCAGGTAATACGCATCTTCTCGAAGTTTCTTCATGGAAGCGCCGCCGACCTGATCCATCACCGACGCCGTTGCGAGTCCGATCGCCCCTTGAGCTGCCGCTTTCGCCACCGGATTCTGGATGTTTGCACCGATGCCGGTGATGGCGGGAATGGCGGCCTGCAGCGTCGACGCCAGGGCAAACGGCAAGCCGCCAACCGTGCCCGATATGACCGAGGCGTTGCGGTCCATCTTCTTCGCCTTGTCCATCACCGTTCGAAGCTCCTCGAACGAGATGTTCTCTTCCATCAATTTGTTGACTCGGCTCTCGATGATCCGATCGATTTCTACCCGATGGGGCGATTCTGCATCCAGACGCTCTCGATAGGGCGCGAACTGGCGGCTCATGTAGTCCGTGAGCAGATGCCTCATTTCACGGGTTTCATTCACACCTGCCGCAGCAACCTGCCCGGGTTGGGGATGACCTTGCCCCACGCGAGCGTGGTCGGTCGCAGCGGTCGAACCTGACCGCTCTTGAAGTTCCATGGAGTGCGAGGAACCGGAGGTTTGCTGGCCAGACACGCGCATGGTGAAGTCCTCTCTGGTTATACGGATGCATCGCTGCTACCGGCGATGCTTTTCAAAGAGGTATGTGGTCGACCGCGTCGTTCCGGTTCCTGATGCAAAGGCGGTATTTGACGGTTGCGTTTCAGAATGATGACTCGTTCCCGCTCAGCCCGTCGGTCACAACTGCTCGGACTTCGGGCTCTGTTGAAGTGATGCGGCGATGAGGCTCTGATCGGCTTGCCCACAGAAACGCGCTGACCACGACAACGCTTCCCACTGCCAGACACGCAAGCAGATTCGGCATGCCGCGCCTGCGGTTTTTTCGAGTAATGCGTTCCGGTGCGTCGCTTGATTCCGCTTTCATCCGTCATTTACCTGTGATGTCTTCCTGCACGTCGGCAGCGCTCCGAGCAATACCTGACCTCGTCCCAGCACCGCGCCCATTTTTTGCGCCAGGTGAACGGCAGCTGGCAGCAGGCGCAGGTCTTGGTGGGGAGCTCACTCTTTTTCACCGTTTGCCTCCACTTTCCGAGCCGGACCATAAGGCACACCGCTGACTGATCGGCCGTTTCTCAGAAATCTTGATCTTCCCAATCCTCGATGTCAGCTTCATCGATCAACGTACACAGCCCATACGTCCAGCCTTCAAGACGTTCATAAGCTCAGTGAAGCCCCTCCCTCTTGCCAGACATCGTGCGTCCTGTCCGCCCCCTCGAACCAATCCAGAAGTCGCGAGGTCAACCCTGCAGATCAGAAATGTCCTACGGCTATAGCAGGAGTGAACCATGGAAACCAAAGACACCGTTCATTATGAAAGCTTGACGGAAGCCGCCAAGCGACTTGCAGAAACCCGACGTTCCTTGCTGCTGGATTTGCTCAACCCGGCATTCATGTCCAGACATTCCCAAAGTCCGGATTTCATCACCTTTTGCGAGTCGGCCGGCTATGACGTGCATACCATCGAAGACTTCGAATCTGTAGCAGACGAACAGTGGGATGCGTTCGTTGCCGCCCATACAGACTTTGCAGATTGGGCAGACATGCAAGCAGGCGCCGTTGCAGCGCAGGCGAGCGAACAATTGCTCAAAGTTGTCAAAGGCTGATCCGCGGCAGGATGCAGGCGTTTAGCCATGAACACCTTCCTCGCCCAGGCGCAAAACAATCAGTGGTCGAACCGGCGGCTGTTGTCGGCGTGTCTGCGGTTGAGCCACGAGGAATATGTGGGCAGGCGCACCAGTTTCTTTCCCTCAATCGAAAAAACCTTGCTGCATATCGTGGAGGTGGACCTGTTCTATCTGGCTGCGCTGGAATTTGATCTGGAGGGTCAGCGCAGGGATCTTCCTGCTGGGCTGACGCTCCCTCAGACCGCGCAACTTCAGTTCGCCACCGATTCGCGCTTGGTGGCGTATTGCGAGCGGCTGGATGAGCAATCATTGGCCCGCAGCGCAGAAGTGGTCCGACCCGAGGGGATCGTGCTGGAGCGGGTCGATCGGCTGTTGCTGCACCTGTTTCAGCACCAGATTCATCACCGCGGACAAGTCCACGCCATGCTCTCTGGTACCCAGGTCGCGCCTCCGCAGCTGGACGAGTTCTATCTGGATGCAGACCTGCCGAGACGGGCGATGGATGAGGAACGGCTAACCGTTCCTCCCGTGGCTTCACGCTAGTGCCGCCCGCCTGCATGGCGGGCGTCGCTTCAGGTCAATGACCGACGACCATTTCGCCGGACTGCCTTTCCCCCGCGGCAAAGCCATGGACGCGCGCTCGCGTTGCGATGGTCAGACTGAGCAGCAACAAGATCAGCAAGACCCAGGGAACCGAGCTGATTCCCCACTGACCGAGCAACACGCCACCCAGCAACCCGCCGCTTGCGATCGCGCTGTTCCAGACCACCACGTTCATGGAAAGCGCCACATCAGCGCCCTTGCCGGCTGAGTCGGCAAGGGCGGTCTGCAACAGGGTGGCGGCGCCGCCAAAGGTCAGGCCCCAGATGAAGACGCCCACGTAGACGGCCAGGGCATCGCTTGAGAACAGCCCCAGAAACACTGCGACCGCTGCGAACGCGGCGAGACTGGCCAGCACGGTCGATCGCAGATGACGGTCAACCAGCCGCCCGGTAATCCAGATACCCGCCAGCGCCGCGACACCGAATGCCAGCAATACCCGATCCACGTCATCCGCCAGCCCTGCCCCGGAAATGAAGGGAGCGATGTAGGTATAGAGAATGTTGTGAGCCAGCATCCAGGTGAAGACGACACCCAGCACCGAGCGCACGCCGGGCGTGAGGAAAACCTGTCGCAACGCCATGCGCTGAGATGAGGACTGGCCAGGGTAATCGGGCACTTTGACCAGCACCCAGACGATCAGCAAGAGGGTCAGTCCGGACATCAGGCCGAACGCCATGCGCCAGCCGATCAATCCGCCCAGCCAGGTGCCCATCGGCACACCCAGCGACAGGGCAATGGGTGTTCCCACCATGGCCACGGCCAGCGCGCGGCCCTGCAGTTGCACCGTCACCATGCGCCGCGCGTAACCGGCAATCAGGCTCCAGGCCAGTCCCGAAGAGACACCGGCGAAAAATCGTGCGACCAGTGTCAGCCAATAGCTGGAAGACAGCGCCGTGACGGAATTGAAGATCAGAAAGCCGACAATCGTCAGCAGCAGCACCGTTCTGCGACGCCAGCGTTGGGTGGCGATGGTCAGCGGAATGGCCGCCAGCAAAGAGCCGAGCGCATACACGGTGACCAACTGCCCGGTCAGCGAGGCGGAGACTTCCAGCCCGCGCCCGATCTCCGGCAATAAACCGGCAGGCAATGTCTCGGTCAAAATGCAGATGAACCCCGTCATCGCCAGTGCCAGCAACGCGCCCAAGGGAAGCTTGGCGCTCTGTTTCTCATCGTGTGTCATTCGATCACCCACTAATATACTGATCGGTATAAATATAGGGATCGTCGTTCGTCTGGTCAACGACTTATGTATCGATTAGTATTTAAGTACTACTGAAGGAGACCCGACATGGCGCAGATGGGACGTCCCCGCACCTTTGACCGCGACCTGGCAATCACTCAGGCCATGCACCTGTTCTGGGAGCATGGATACGATGCGACCTCACTCAGCCTGCTCAAGTCGCACATGGGCGGAGGCATCACCGCGCCCAGCTTTTACGCCGCTTTCGGCTCCAAGCAGGCCCTGTTCAGTGAGGTGATGGCGCGATACTTGACCACTCACGGCCGGGTCACCGACAGCCTGTTCGATGAGACCCTGCCGCCACGCGACGCGATCGAACTCACCCTGCGCCGCTCAGCGACCATGCAGTGTGAGCCGGATCATCCCAGCGGCTGTCTGGTGTCACTGGGCCTGATGAGCGCGTGCTCTGACGAGAGCAAAGCGATCTCCGAGCCGCTCGCCCAGGCGAGGAACAAGAACCGCGCGGGTATCGTGAAGTGCGTCGAGCGCGCCATCGCCATAGGCGAGTTGCCTGCGACCGTGACGCCCCAGACGCTCGCCACCGCGTTCGACAGCTTTCTGCTGGGCCTGTCGACACTGGCCCGCGACGGCATTCCACACGCCGCGCTGGACGCCGCCGTCACGCAGATGATGGGCCTGTGGGACAGCCTGCGGACTCAAGAGGGTCAGCAAAGCGAGATTTGAAGGCAGCCAGATTGATTTGATTACCGGTCACATCAGGACGACGCAGCGGATTCTGCGCGTGGAACTGGATGCCTGGCTCCGGAGGCCAGGTCACGGGTTCCGGTAATCGTATCCCGGCTCCGGCACATCAAATGCCCGGTACCACCGCCAGCAGCGAGGCTCTCACGGACGCCGCGCGATCCGTCCCGACCTGTTGCTCAAGCTCTGTCTGAGCCGATTGCCAATAATGCTCGGCTTCGCGCAGCTTCGACTGCCCGTCCGAAGAGAGAGACAGACGTAACGCAGCGCGTGGCCCCTCGGCGCGGCTATGAACGAATCCTGCCAGCTGCAGGGGTTTGAGGGCCCTCACCAGGGTCGTGCGTTCCATCACCATCAATTCGGTGAGATCCGATACCGAAATTTCCGGGTGTTCCGCCAGCATCGCCAGCAGCGAAAATTGCGACACCGACAAATCCGCCGCAGCCAGGTGTCGGTCATAGAGTCGTGTGAGGTATCTCGCATTGCGCCGAGCGGCGAGGCAGTGGCAGAGATCCGGGCCAGTGATTTCTTTCATGTCGACCATCATATGTGCATATGCACATTAGTCAACTGATCTTTGCGCGACGTGTTGCAGGGTCCGAAACGTCGGGCGTGCGCCTGGACGTTGCAGGCGTCTGAGCGCCCTTTTTAGAGATTGACAGGCAGATCAAACGCTCGCTATAACTATAGCGTTGTACGACGACAGACGATTTAACGTCGGGTCACCTCTAAAAATAAAAATGTCGGTCACCATCATGAATTCGACTTGCTCACTCACATTCTCCAATACCCGGCCTCTCGGCACGTCGCTGATTCTATTCAGCCACGGTACGTCCGGCCCGCCCCAACGCTCCCTCTCTGCACGATTCAGTACTTGTTAGACGTCTGACTCCAGGCCCTGCGCCTCGGAGACGTACGCGTGCGCTCTCGCCAGACCGGCCGAGAGAGCATCACCCCTCCAAGAATAAAAGTGATGCCATGAACCTGAACGAGTCCACACATCCGCAAAGCATCACCCAGGCGGCCACCCGCACGGTCGGCAAATACCGCTGGACGATTTGCGCGTTGCTGTTTTTCGCAACCACGGTCAATTACCTGGATCGGCAGGTGCTCAGCCTGCTGGCCCCTGACCTGTCCACGCAATTTGGCTGGAGCAACACCGACTACGCCAACATCGCCTCGGTGTTCCAGTTCGTCTACGCGATCGCGATGGTTTTCGCCGGTCGCGTCGTCGACAAGATCGGCACCAAGACCGCCTACATCGTCGCCATCGGCGTATGGTCCACGGGCGCGGTGATGCACGCTTTCGCAGTGCCGCTGGGCCAGGGCATCGGTGCGATTACCACGGCGCTGGGTTTCGCGGCGATTCCGGTGTCCATCGCCGGCTTCATGCTGTCCCGGGCGATCCTTGCAATCGGTGAGGCGGGTAACTTCCCGATCGCGATCAAGGCCACCGCCGAATACTTCCCGAAGAAAGAGCGCTCTTTCGCCACCGGCATCTTCAACTCCGGCGCCAACGTCGGCGCAATCGCAGCACCCATCTGTGTGCCGTTGATCGCTGCGATGTGGGGCTGGGAATCGGCGTTCATCGTCATCGGCCTGCTGGGTTTTGTCTGGCTGGGCGTGTGGATGGCGCTGTACGAGAAGCCTGATCAGCAAAAGCGACTGACTGCCGAAGAACTGGCCTACATCCGCAGTGACGAGAGCGAGCAGGTCAAGGCTGCGCCAGGTACGCCGGCCAGAAAAGTGTCGTGGTTCAAGCTGCTGACCTACCGCCAGACCTGGGCGTTCGCCTTCGGCAAGTTCATGACTGACGGCGTGTGGTGGTTTTTCCTGTTCTGGTTGCCGACGTATCTGTCGGCGCAGTACGGCATGAAAGGCCAGGCCATCGTGATCCCGCTGTTCGTGCTGTACAGCATGACCATGGTAGGCAGCATCGGCGGCGGCTGGTTCCCGAGCTACTTCATGGCCCGCGGCGACAAACCTTATGACGGTCGGATGAAAGCGATGCTGGTGATCGCCCTGTTCCCGCTGCTGGTGCTGCTGGCGCAACCCCTGGGCTACATCAGTTTCTGGGTGCCGGTGCTGCTGATCGGCATCGGCGCGTCCGCGCACCAGGCGTGGTCCTGCAACATCTTCACCACCGTGTCCGACATGTTCCCGCAGAAGACCGTGGCCTCTGTGGTCGGCATCGGCGGCATGGCCGGCGGACTCGGCGGTGTGGTCATGACCAAGATCGGCGGCTGGGTGTTCGACTACTACAAGTCGATCAACGACATTCACACCGGCTACATGATCATGTTCGCCATTTGCGCCCTGGCTTACCTGGTGGCGTGGTGTGTGATGAAGGCCCTGGTGCCGCGCCATAAAGAGATCACTGATCTTTGATCGGTCGAGCTTGACCCCGTTTCACGGACTCGCCGTGGACACAGACCGGACGCGTCACGCGTCCGCTTACAATAAAAAGGAAGTATCGATGACTCAGTTCAAATTGGTGGTGGCGTTTCTATGTCTGCTCTCGGGTTCTGCCATGGCAGCCCCCGCAGCCGACGAGCAGGATGTGGCCAAGGCCGTCGACAACATGACTCAAGCCATGCTGCACAAAGACATCAAGGCGCTGAACGCGCTGACTTCGGACAACGTGACCTACGGGCACTCGAGCGGCAAGATTCAGAACAAGCAGGAATTCATCGCCGATATCGAAACCGGTCGCAGCGGCTTCAAAACCCTGCAGATGCTCAACCAGACGATCAAGCTGAACGGCGACGTCGCACTGGTGCGTAACCACTTCTCCGCTCAGGCCGTGAACAGCGGCGTGGAAGTGCCGACCGAGATCGAAAACTTCCAGATCTGGCAGAAACAGAAAGGCCACTGGCTGCTGATCGGCCGTCAGGCATTCCGCTTCTGACCCGCTTGCTGTCGACAGGGCGATCCGTGATCGCCCTGTCGACACGCACAGGCTACCGCCTCCACGACTGCCGGCCGCCGACTAAACTACCGGCACACAACAATAAAGGTCGGGCCAATGTCATTGCATCCGTTCGCGCTTCTTCCCCTCGCTCTCGCCTGTTCGCTGGCAAGTGCCGCCGATTTTCCGGGCAATCAGGGCGATTGGGTCGCGCAGAGTTTCACCTTCCACACCGGGGAAACGCTCCCCAACCTTAAAATGCACTACGTCACCGTTGGCGACCCGAAGAATCCGGCGGTGTTGTACCTGCACGGGACCAATCGACCCGGCAGCGACGTGTTGAAGCAAGACTTTGCCGGTGAGCTGTTCGGCCCGGGACAGCCGCTGGACGCCACGCGGTACTACATCATCTCGCCTGACGGCATTGGCATCGGGCAATCGAGCAAACCCTCGGATGGTTTGCGCATGAAGTTCCCCGCCTACAACTACACCGATCTGGTCAACGCCCAATACCGGCTGATCACCGAAGGCCTGGGCATCAAGCACCTGCGCCTGGTCATCGGAAGCTCCATGGGCGGCATGCAGACCTGGCTGTGGGGCACGGAGTATCCCACCATGATGGACGGCCTCGTGCCGATGGCCTCACAGCCTTCGGAAATGGCGTCGCGCAACTGGATCATGCGCAAGCTGCTGGTCGAGTCGATCAAGCAGGACCCCGCCTGGGACAACGGCAACTACACCACGCAGCCACCTTCCCTGCGTCTGGCCAACGCCCTGTTCAGTGTCGGCACCAGCGGCGGCGATCTGGGCTGGTATGCCGTGGCTCCCACCCACGCCCTCGCCGAGAAACAGGCCGAAGAAAGGCTCAGACAGCCGCCTCCCGGCGACGCCAACGACTTCATCTACCAGTGGCAATCGTCCGCCGATTACAACCCCGCCCCGTACCTGAACAGGATCAAGGCGCCCTTGCTGTTGATCAACAGTGCCGATGACGAGCGCAATCCGCCACAGACCAGAACCCTGGACCTTGCGCTGAAGCAACTGCCGCACGCGCGCCTGTTGCTGATTCCGGAAAGCCCGGAAACCCGCGGCCACAGTACGACCGGGTACGCGAAGTTTTATGCTGAACCGCTCAAAGCATTCATCGAGTCACTGCCGCACGCAAAATAGCGTTCGGCGCTGCCAGCGAGCCGCCGATGGACTGCCCGCTGACGGGCAAGCCATGGCGCCATTGTCCTGACAGCGCTCATCGCGGGCGTACTGCAGAGCACGCGCACTGAGGTATGCTCGTGCGCACCCGTCACCCACGAGATACCGCTTTGCCCTCTTCGACTGCGCCACCCTCATGCGACCCTCACGTCGCTGCGCCAGATGCCGATCATGTCGCCGAAGCACTCAGACGCGTCATTGGCAACCTGGTTCGCGAGGTGCGCAGCGCAGCCAACACGCCCTCATCGGCGCAAGCAGAGACGCTGGGACTGCTCGACCGTCTTGGTCCAAGCAGCATCAGCGCGATGGCCGCGCAGCGTCACGTCAAACATCAGAGCATGCGCCTGGTGGTGGCGCAGCTTGAACTCCAGCACCAGGTTTCCCGTGCGCCGGATCCGCTGGACGCCCGAAAGCAGCTGATACAGTTGACCGATCAGGGGCGAGATACGCTGCAACGCAGTCGCCACCAGCGCAGCGACTGGCTCGCTCGTCAGCTCAAGGAAAAGGCCAGCGCCGCGCAGCTGCACACACTCGACGAGGCTGTCAGGATTCTCGAGCAATTGATCACGGCGAATCAAAGCGACGAATCACGCTGAGCGCAGTCCCGCCAGTACGCCGGGCAGCGAGTTGATCCCCCAGTGCTCGACGTATCGCCCCTCCTCTATCCGCACGATGTCGATGACATCGATGGACACGGTTCGACCGGTCGCCGGCACACCGAGAAGCCCTCCACTGTGCCGCCCGGTGATGCGCTTGCGCGTCGTGACCTTGTCCTGCTCGGCGACCTGGTCGAGCACCTCGACCTGCAATTCAGACAGGCCGGGATGAAGCACGTTGGCGAAAGTGTGCCAGAGCCCTTCCCGGCCATTGGGCTGGCCAGCGGCAGCCGAGTGATTCACGAAATCTTCCGCGACCAACGCTTCGAAAGCCTCACGATCGCACTGCTCGATGACCTGACGATTGAACGCACGAACGACCGCTTTATTCACTGCTGACATGGGCTTCTCCCGCCTTAACACTGTCTGGCGAAGAATATATACAGTTAGACTGTACATATCCAGAATTTCCCATGTTCAGCCCGACCGACGAAAGTCAGGCATCCGCTGTCTCAACGCAGGCCGTGATTACCAGGGCTGGCGCCCGTGAGCCCCGAAAAATCCGCCGGTCGGACCGTCAGCGCCGATCAATGCCATCCTGATCGCGGTCTCGGCGCCCTGCTCTGGCGTCAGGAAACCCGAGTTGGCATTCAGGTCGGTGCGCACATGCCCAGGCTCGACCGCATTGACCTTGATACCCAACGGTTCCAGCTCTTTGGCAAAGGAGACTGTGACGGCATTGAGCGCAACCTTCGACGAGGTGTAATCGAGGAGATTCACGCTGGAGTAAATCGAAGTGGGGTCGGTGATCAGGGCCAGGGAACCCACACCGCTGCTCATCATCACGATCCGGGCTTGATCGGCCGCCTTCAACAGCGGCAGAAAGGCCTGGGTGACCCGAACGGCGCCGAACAGATTGACCTCGTAAACCGCTTTCATGTCTTCCATGCGCACCTCGCTGGGCGCTTTGCTCATGTCGATCACGATGCCGGCGTTGTTGATGAGGATGTCCAGAGCGCAGATGTCTGCGGCCAGCGTCGCTGCGGCGCGATGCACGCTCGACGCGTTCGCGACATCCAGTTCAAGCAGCGCAGCATTCAGCCCTGCGTCGCGCAACTGTGCGACGGCCTGCTCGCCCCGAGCCCGATCCCGCGCGCCGATCCATACAAAAAAGCCGGCTTCGGCGAGCCCCTTGGCGATGGCCAGACCGATGCCCTTGTTGGCGCCGGTGACGAGCGCCTGTCGTTGTTGATTCACGCTGTGATTCCTCGATGCTGATTCAGGGCACTCGTACCCGGCGAACGCTCGTGGCGGCCGGGCGAATGCGACGTGGAGCATTGATGCCGGCCCATCGTGCGGGCCGGGCTCAATCCCGTCGGCTCAGGGGTGCTGCGCCACTGCCTCGCTTTGCGCACCCTTGACGTGGTGCTGCAGGTCGCCGGCAAAGCGCAGCGTCACTTCACGGCGGGTGAACCGCCATTCCCCTTCATGCAGCTCGAACTGGTCGAGGTATTTGCCCGCGCAGATGGGCTGCAAGGGAAAACCGTCAACCTGCTGATGCACGGTGTAATAGCTCGCCGAACTCGCGCGTTCGCCGGACGGCTCGACGTCGATCAGCACGTTGGTGATCGAATGCCAGGTGGCGGGCGTCCCGTCGCCGTGAACCTGAAGACCGGCCTGGAAAAACGCGAGCAGCCCCTCCACGGTGGAAGCCTCGTTCCCCAGCACGTGGAGCACGGCATGCTCTAGCACCTTGGCGACGCCAGTGAAATCGCCGTTGTCCAGGTGGTGGATGTAGCGGGCCTGAAGACGATGGATCGCGCTTTCGGCCGCCAGGCGTTTGAGGAGGTCGGGACTGTGGATGGTATCGGTCATGCAGAGACTCCAGGTCTGTCGTTTCATGAATTCGGCACGCAGCAGGACGCCGGGCGATCGCATAACGCGCCGAAAAAGGGGTGATCGATGAGATGGGTTCAGGCCGTGCGGTCGACGCAGCGGGACCTGATCAAACGCTAGATCTGCGAAGCCCCGCCGTCGGCGAACAGCTCCACACCGTTGATGTAGCTGGCGGAATCGCTCGCCAGAAAGGCCACTGCCGAGCCGATTTCGCGTGCCTGACCGATGCGGCCGATCGTGCTCTTCTCGCTCAGCGACTCGATCACGCTGTCGGCGTGTTCAGCGAGCATGTTGCGCAACGATTCGGTGTCGACAGGACCTGGACTGAGCAGGTTGATACGCACGCCCGAGCCCTTGATGTCGACGATCCAGCTGCGGACCAGCGCCCTGAGCGCCGCTTTGGTCGCGCCATACACGCTCAGGCCGGGACCGGGATTGATCGACGCGGTGGAACCGATGATCACGATGCTCGCGCCTTTGCCCATGAGCGCAAGCGCGCCCTGAACGGTGAAGGTGACGCCTCGCACATTGGTGTTGAAGACGCGGTCGAAATGCGCCTCGGTGATGCTGCCCAGAGGGGCCAGCTCGCCCATGCCCGCGTTGGCGACCAGCACATCGATGCGGCCATGGCGCGACTCGATCTGCTTGAACAACTCAGCGAGATCCGCCGCATTCGCGACATCCGCGGGGATCGCCGTCGCCCGATCCCCAAGACTGGCAAGGGCTGCATCGAGCTGCTCTTGCCGGCGTCCGGTAATCACCAGCACGGCACCCTGCCCTGCCAGCTCCTGCGCGATGGCCAGGCCCAGGCCGGAAGAACCACCGGTGACGAGTACGACTTTGTCCTGAAATTGCATTGCAGTGTGCCCCTTTGAGTATCGCTGACGAATTCGATTTATATAGCGGACACTACATAGATCGGCAAAAGGACGCAACTTATTTAATGGTCGCTACATAGATCGTCATGCATCGGCACGCTGATTGCCCTTGGATATAGCGCTCGTTACACTGCCGGCATTACCGATGAGGCCACCATGACTGACAAAATCCGCCAACGCCGCCCTGCTTTCGATAGGGAAGCCGGGGTCGCCATCGCTCAGGCGATGTTCCATGAGCACGGTTTTGACGCGGTCAGTCTGTCGGATCTGATCGAGGCCATGGACATCAAGCCGCCCAGTTTCTACGCCGCTTATGGCAGCAAGGCGCAGTTGTTCGAGAAAGCGATGTTGCGCTATGCCAGCCAGAACGCGCTGCCCCTGGACAAACTGCTCGCCCCGGACAGAACGGTGCCTGACGCCTTGGCAGGCTTGTTGGTCGCGGCGGCGAAACAGTACGCAAAGGACAGCGTTCTGCGCGGCTGCATGATCACCGAAGGCCTGCGCGCAGATGATGAGGTAGCCCGCGAAATGGCCCAGGCCCTGGCCAACGAAGGGATCAAGGTGATCCGCGAGTACCTGGATCAGGCGCTGCCCGACAAAGCCCAATGCCTCAGCGACTACCTGACCATCACCCTTCGCGGGTTATCGGCAGCCGCCTGCACCGGCATGCCGCGCAAGCGTCTGATCGAGGTGGCGCAGACTGCCGGAAGATTCATCGCCCACGAGCTGGGCAGCCCGCCCAGCTAGCGTCAGCCGCTCGCTTGCCCGGCACGCGCGCGAACGAGGCTCCCCTTCCAGACGCTCGGCTCAAGGCCTTATCAGCTGCATTTGCTGGCGATAATCGTCAGTGACCTGACGTGCCTGTTGGGCGCCGGCCACCACGCGTGGGGTGATCAGGACGATCAGCTCGGTGCGATCTTTCGATTTGCTGGTGCTGCCGAACAGCCAGCGCAGACCGGGAATATTGCCCAGGCCCGGAACGCTGGAGGTCGATTCGGCGTTGTCCTGCTTGATCAGCCCGCCCAGCAGCACCGTCTGGCCGCTCTGTACCGCAACCTGAGTGGAGACCGAACGCGTGGAGATGCTCGGATTGGGCTGCGCCGTGGTCACGCCGCTGGTGTCGGCATTGCTGACCTGCTGCTGAATGTCCATGTACACCAGACCACCCGGATTGATGCGTGGAGTGACGTCGAGGATGACGCCGGTCTGCACGTACTCGACGCTGCTCAGCGTGGTGTCGGAGTTGCTGGTGTTGACCGTGGTCTGGCTGATGGGGATGTTGTCGCCCACCTGAATCTGCGCCTGCTGGTTATTCATCACCACCAGCGACGGAGCCGACAGCACTTGTGTGCGGCCATTGGTTTCCAGGGCATGCAGCGCCACTTGCAGGTTGTTGCTGACGAAGGAGTAAAACAGCGAATCGGTGGCGCCCAGGCCGGCCCCACCACTGCCCAGTGCACCCTGACTGCCGGCGGTGTTCGCCACTGTCGTGCTGGATGAATTGCCCGCCAGTTTACCCAGGTACCATTGCACGCCGAGGTCCAGTTCGCCGCTCAATCGGACTTCGAGGATGCGTGTCTCGATCTGCACCTGCAGCGGCAGATTATCGAGGCGCTTGATGGCCGACTCGATCTCCTTCCACTGCGCCGGACGGGTGCGCACCAGCAACTGATTGGTGCTCTTCTGCGCCGTGATACGCACGCTCTCTTCCAGGGTTTTCTGGCCGCTTCCAGCGCTGCTGGCGTCGGCGGCGTCGTCACCGCTCTGCTCATTATCAGCGTCGTCAGTCGGCTCGGCCTCGGCATCGGCCGGATCCTGCCGGGTCGCATTGTCACGGGTGGTGGTGCTCAGGCCGCCGAGCACCTGATTGCTGCCCGCGCCGCCGCGGGTGCCGTTGAGCGAGGACAGCGATGTGGTGCGCAGGCCCGGCGCGACTTTGGCAGCGGCGTCGTCCTTGATCGCACCGTTGCCGTAGATCTGCCGCAGGTACCTGGCCAGGTCCGACGCCTTCATGTTGCGCACGTCGTACACGTACATCTGCGGCTCGTTGCCGCCGCCATCGTCAATGGTCTTGATCCAGTTGCCCACCTCCTGCAGGTACGCAGGCTGGCCCGAGATCGCCACCACCGATTTGGTCCGCTCGTTAGGCATGAACTTGATCATCCCGGCCAGCGGCGTGCCGCTGTCAGGACCGAACAGCTTCAGCAACTGCGGCATCAGCTCGGACACAGACGCGTGTTGCAGGCCATAAACGCCGATGGACATGCCCTTGAGCCAGTCCACATCAAAGGTGTCGATGGTGTCTTGATAGTTGGCCAGTTCCTCCGGCGTGCCCGCCAGGCTCAGGACGTTGCGGCCCGGATCGACTAGCAGGAACGCATTTTCCCGCACGAATGGCTTGAGCAATTTCTGCATCTCTGTCGCGGCGATGAAGCGCAGCGGGTACAGCCGCGCCGACATGCCCGGCGCGGGCTCGGCGACCGGCATTTGCGGCACCAGCTTGCCCGCGACCGCTTGCGCTGCGGGCAGGATCACATAGCGGTCGCCCTGGCGAATCATCGCGTTGTTGGTCCACGACAGCAGGGTTTCCAGAATCGACAACGCCTGCTGCGGGTTGACCGGCCGGGAGGTGGAGAAGCTGACGTTGCCCTTCACGCCCTGGGCGATGCTGTAGTTGGCGTGCATCAGGTCACCCATCACGGTGTTGATCACCGCTTCGATGGGCTGATCGGTGAAGTTGAAAACGATCTCGCCTGGCGTCTCGCTTGCTGCTGATGGCCCCGAGTTCTGCGGATGAATGAACCGCTGATTGCCGACGATGATCTGGCGCCGCGCGCTGGTGGTTGTGTCCGGTCCAGGCGGGTCCGACGTGACCTGGGCAGGCGCTGCCACAGGCAATTCGCTGCGCTGCGAGCCTGTGCCGTTCAGGGCTTCGAGCAGCAGATCAGGGTCGTTGCCAGGGTCGCGCGAAGGCACGGCGCAACCTGCAAGCAGCAACGCAGCGGTCAGTCCCAGGGTCGGGGGGCGCAAGCGCGCGGTCATCGGAGTGCAGCGAAACATATCAGTCATGGTGCCGTTACGTGTGGAAGGGTCATCAGGGAGGCCGCGCCGGGCGCAGGAAGGCGCGGCACTGGCAGATTCAAGGTGTACGCCTGTCCCTGGCGCTGGAAGGTGGCACTGCCGGCGTCGACCTGGTGCAACACCCAGCCACTGTCCAGCGCTTCACCCTGCTTGAGTTTCAGATTGTGTTGACCGGCCAGGCGCAGCAGTGCCCAGCGCGTCTGGCCGTCGACCACCACGCCGGTGAGGCGAACCCCGCTCAACTGCTCGGCGTCCGGGCCGGCTTTGCTGACGTCCGCTTGTCGATCGGGACTGAACAGCGGGTGTTGCCATGCGACCTCGCGCGCGCCGGGCGACAGATCGGTCAACGGCGGGACGCTGGCGGACCTGATCGGTGCAGGCGGCGGCGCATCGGGCTGCGCCCACTGCAGGTCAGGTTCGCCGCCGAGCCACAACCAGGCCAGCGCGCCGGCCAACAGGCCGTTCAGCACGAGCAGCGCCCATGTGTTGCGATCGAGGCTCATGCCGTCGGCCTCCCGGACGCTGCCGTCAGATAGCCGCGCAACAGCAGCTGGACCTTCAGTCGGCCCGCCGCGCCCGCGGGTTGCGCATTGATGGCACGACTGACATTCAGGGCTTCGACGAACAGCGACGGCTGGCCATATTCGAAGCTGTGCAGCAGTTGCATCAGCGGTTCGGTGCCGCACTCCAGCGTCAGGCTGACCTTGACCTGTCGATAGGCCTGAGTGCTGTCCTGCTCGGGAATGATCGGCACGCGCTGGGTGACGTCGCATCCCGGCCCCAACGCGGCCACGCGCTTGATCCGGTCTACGGCGATCTGCATCAGGTCGGCGGCGACTGCACTCGGGTCATCGCCGGGCAATAGGCTGCGGCGACTGGCCGGGTCCTGACGTGCGCGCTCAAGCTCGGCATGCACCGCGGGCGCCTGGGCGAGCGCCGCCGCGTACCGTTGATGCTGGGTCTGCAACACCTGCAGTTGCTGATCGAGGTCGGCCATGGGCGTCGCGAACCAGCTGTCGATCAGCACCGACCATCCGGCCCACAACAACAGCGCGAGCACGCTCAGGGCGGCGATCCGGCGTGCGTTACGATCAAGGGGTCGGCGCATCGGCGGCCTCCTGTCGAAGCCGGGCAGCGAGGGAAAATCGATCCTTGCCCGATTGAGTATCCGGCTGGATCACCCCTTGAAAGTGCGCCTCCTGCACGCTGTGGCAGTCGCGCGCCCGATTGATCAGCGCGCTGGCCTGAGGGCTCTGCCCGCTCAGGCTGATGTCCCCACTGTCGCGAACTTCCAGTTGTTCCAGCCAGGTGTCGTCGCCCAGGCACTGGCTGAGCTCGGTCAGCAGCACCGTCAGGCTCGGCCGCGCCGTCTTCAAGCGGGCCAGATAACCGGACGCGCCCAGAGTGTCAGTAAGCTCGCGACGCGACGCCTCGAGCCCGGCCATCTGCTGACGTTGCCCGGCGACTTCCTGGCTCATGCGTTCGACCAGCGTCTGGCGGCGGTCGAGCGCAGTCAGCATCAGGCCGACGATCAGCAGCACGCCGCTCAGCAACAACACGCGATGGGTTCGCGCCCTGCGTGAGGGCGCAGGCCGCATCGGCGTCGGGAGAAGGTCGACGCCCAGCGCTTCGCCGCGCGCGTCTTCGGCATCGATGGCGTGCAATTCCAGGCCCGTCCGCTGGCACGCCTCGATCAGCGACATGAGCCGCTCGCGATCGACCGCCACCAGCAGCACCGAAGCCCGGTCCACCGTGCGCTGAATGACCCGAGCGCTGAAATGCACCTGCTCGGCGCTAAACGGCGTGTAGCGATCGATTTCGAAGGCCATGACGCGCTGCAGATCGACCGTTGCCGCCGCAGGCAGGCTGATGCGCTGCGCCATGACGTCGGCGAAGGGCAGCACCAGCACCGCACGCCCCGTCGCCCCCACTGAAGGCAAGGGCCAGCCGATGCGTTGAATCGCTGCGCCCGAGGCCAGACGACTGCGCACGGACGCCGGCAGCAAGTCGTGCAGCTCGTCAAGCCACGCACACAGCCAGCCACGAAAGCGGCTGACGTGCCAATGATGTTCCAGGCGGCTCGCCCACTCGGCCAGCCGCTTCAGCGGGGTATTCAACACTGCTTTCATTCTTGCCAGCGCAGGACGCGAAACGGCCTGGCGCCCTCCTTTACCGAGGTCAACATCAGGGTCGCCTGCAAGGTCGCGCGATCGCCGTTTGGCAGAAGCGCTTGACTGACGACGGTGAACATCTGGCCGGGATCGGCACCCGGCGAACGCACCACGGGCAGGCCCAATGCCTTGGCCAGCGGCACGGGGGCGAAACCCGGATCCGGTTGCGCCTGCCCGGAACAGACCGTGATCCAGGGCGCCATGCAGCGAAATAATGCGTAACTCATGCCCGGCATCTGGCGAAACTCCTCGAGGGTGCGCAGCGGCACGGGATCCAGCCGCTGGCGCGTCAGGGCTTCCAGCGACGACGCGAGGGCCTGTGGATCGGCGCCGCAGAACGTCAGCAGGCGGCCGACGTCTTGGGTCGAGGCTGCGTTGAGGTCCAGCTTGCCGCGTTCGCTGTACACGCTGACTGACAGCTGAGCCTCATCGAAACGCAGCCCATGGGGGACGCCATCGGCCGGCCAGCGCGCCTTGGGATCACGGGCCTGCAAGGCCATGACGGCCTGGCTCAAACCGGCCTCGGCCGCGAACATCGCGCGCGTGTGCGCCACCTGCCATTGCGCCTGCCGGTTCTGCAATTGCACCGTGGCGGCCAGCGCGCCCAGCAGCGTGCTGAGCACCGCCAGTACCCACAACACCATCAGCAATGCAACGCCGCGCTGAACGGTCATGGCGATGGCTCGCTTGCCAGGTCCAGCCGTAATCTCACTTGCTCAGTGACCCACGACGCGCCGCCGGCTAACCGCGCTTCAATGCGCACCGTCCGCGGCAAGCGCTCGGGCCACGGCCACTCGCTCAGCCAGCCGCTGTCCTTGCCCAGCGGTGCAAGCCCTCGGTAACTGAACGCCAGCGCCTCGACCCCGGACAACAACAGCTGCGGCTCACCCAACCGATGCAGCGCAGCCCCGTCCAGGCGTGCCAGATCCACGCGCAGACGTTGGCGTTCCAGGCTCAGCCGCTGCCGATAAATGCCGCCGCCCACCGAGTCCGGAAGCGGCGCGTAGAAACTCATCGACTGCCGATGGCCGATGAACCGCTCCGGTTTCGCCGCAGCGTCGCCTTCGGTGAGCGGCAATGCCTGGCCAATGGAACGCCGCAGGAAAGCCTGCGCGGCGCGTACCTCATCCAGTCGGGTTGCGAAACGTCCGGCCTTGGCGGATGCGCGATTGGCGCCGACCAGCGCGGTGCCGATCAATCCCATCAGCAGGCCGAGCAGGCTCAGCACCACCAGGATTTCCAGCAGCGTGAAGCCCTTCTGACTCATGCCCTTGCGTCTCATGGCAGCGCACTCGCAGCCTGAACACGCTGGGTGCTGAAGCGGGTTTCGCGGCCGTCGGACTTCAACAGCACATCGACCCGCAACAGTCGCGCGGCGCCGGCCAGCGACGGCTCCGGGCTGACCTCCAGCGTCCACTGCACCTCATCCCAACGGCCCTGACGACGGCCTGGCACAAGCGGTGAGCTGTCCAGTTCATCCATCAACGAACGCGCCGCCTGACTCAACCGATCGCTGCGGGCACTTTGCTGTAAGGCGCGCGCGCTCTGACCGAACGCCGCGAGCAGCACGCTTGCGCAGAGCGCCAGGACCGCCAGCGCCGCGAGCATTTCCAGCAATGTGAAACCGCGCTGAGTTGAGGTCATGGCACGTCGCGCAGGGTCACAGCGCCCGTCAGCCAGTTGATGTCCACCCGCCACCGGCGCTGGTCCCGGGCAATCGACACGTGGCCGCCGCTGGCCCCGCCGTCCGTGTAAAACTCGAAGGCGGCGCCCAGGCCTTCAGCGGTCTGTACCTGCACCGTCCAGTCTTGCGGCCAGTGTCTGACGGGTTTGCCTGGGGCCTGTACGGTCCGCAGGCGCAAGTCGAAACGCGCGCGGGCGGGTTGCCCGGTGACGATCGCCTGCACGCGAGCCGCACGCAGGGCATTGACCACTTGCCCCAGCGCCTGGCGCTCGTCGGCGCTGTGCAGCCCGCGTTGCAGGCCGTATCCCGCCAGCCCCGCGGCCACGCCGATGAGCACGATCACCACCAGCATCTCAAGCAAGGTGAAGCCACGGGCACGCGTCGGGTTTTGCATGGGCGCGGTTATTCCCAGTTGCCCAGGTCGGCCTTGTAGCCGTCGCCGCCCGGCTGCCCGTCCTGGCCGAAAAAGATCAGGTCGAAACTGCCGTGCTCGCCCGGAAAGCGATAGCCGAACGGATGGCCGAACGGGTCTTTGAGGTCCGAGGCCTTGGCGTACGGGCCGGCCCAGCCGGTCGCATTCGCCGGTTTGGTCAGCAGCGCCTGCAGATTGGCGGGCGGCGAGCCGACATCCAGGCCGTAGCTCTCGATTTTCATGTTCAGGCTGGCAAGTTGCGCCTTGCCCGCGCCGTACTTCCCCTTGTCGACGTTGCCGCCCACCTGACGCACAACGATGGTCGCCACGATGCCAAGCAGCACGATCACCGCGAGCATTTCCAGCAAGGTAAAACCACCCTGACGACGGGTCGATTTCATGGTTTTCATGGTGACTTCCTTCAAATGTTACTGGTGAGGCTCATCAGCGGCAGCATGATGGCGAGCATGATCACGGCGACCATTACGGCCATGACCACGGTGAGGGTCGGGACCAGCGCAGCCAGCATACGGTCGATGCCGCGTCTGGCTTCTACGTCGAATACCTGCGCCACCTTGAGCAGCATGCGGTCGAGCTCGCCGGACTGTTCGCCGACCTCGATCATCTGAATCGCCAGCTCCGGCAGCAGCGGCTGCTGGCCAAAGGCGCTGGCGAGGGTGCCGCCGCCCTTGACCCATTCGGTGGCCTGCTCGACCTGGGCGACCAGCGCACGGTTGCTGCACACCTGACGCACCACCTGCAATGCTTGCAGCAACGCCACGCCGTTACCGAGCAAGGTGCCGAGAGTGCGCGCCAGACGGGCGGCTTCGACGCGTTGCAGCAGGGGGCCGATGATCTTCAGGCCCAGCAGGCGACGGTCGTGGCGCTGACGTCGGGCCGGGCTGCGCAGGGCAACGGCGCTGCTCCAGATCACGGCGATGATTGCGGCCAACAGCGCCAGCCCCCACGCGCTGAGGAATTCGCCCAGCGCGAGAATCGCCTGGGTGATCAGCGGAATCGGCACGCCCAGATCGCGGAAGATCGGCACGAACTGCGGCACCACATACGCCAGCAGCAAAGCCAGCGAACCCAGTACGCCGACGATGAGAAAAGCCGGATAAATCAGGGCGTTGATGACCTCGCCACGCAGCATCTGACTGCGTTCCAGATAGTCGCTGAGCTGACTGAGCGTATTCTCCAGCGCCCCGCCCGCTTCACCGGCGCGCACCATGCTCACGTAGAGCGTGGAGAACTGCCCGCCCTCTTCTTCGAGCGCCTGTGAAAAGGGTTTGCCGGCCTTGACCTGCTCGCGAATGCGCTCGAACAGCGCCCGCGTCTGCGGGGCCTGAGTCTGGCGAATGAGGATGTCCAACGAGCGCTCCAGCGGCTGGCCCGCGCTCAGCAGCGTCGCCAGCTGCTGGGTAAAGGCGACCAGCGCAGCGCCGTTCAGCGCGTGAGTGACCCGCACCTGGCGCTGGCTGCCGGCTTCGATGTTCAGCACCAGCCATCCACGGGCCTGCAACTGGCTGACGGCGCTCTGCTCAGTGGCGGCCTCAAGTGTGCCGCTGTGGGCAGCACCATCGGCGTCCAATGCTCGGTAACGAAAGCTGCGCAGATCACTCATCGCGGGCCACGCGCAGCACTTCTTCCAGCGACGTGGTGCCGGCCAGCGCCTGCCGCAGGCCCTCTTCGAACAGCGTGACCAGACCGTTACGTCGCGCCGCCTGTTCCAGCGTCGCGGCATCGGCCTGACGCATGAGCAGGCCACGCAGCTCGTCATTCATCACCAGCAACTCGGTGATCGCGCTGCGCCCGTGATAACCGCCGCCGACGCTGTTGGCGTCCGGGCGATACAGCAGGATCGGGCGCTGATCGGTGTACTGGTCCAGCCGGTGGCGGGCGATCAGTTCCGGCGGTGCTTCGAAAGCAACGCGGGTCTGCGGATCCAGTCGGCGCACCAGTCGCTGGGCGAGGATGCCCTGCAAGGTCGAGGCGATCAGGTAATGCTCCACACCCATGTCGAGCAAGCGCGTGATGCTCGCCGCGGCGCTGTTGGTGTGCAGGGTCGACAGCACCAGATGGCCGGTCAGCGACGACTGAATGGCGATGCGGCAGGTCTCCAGATCGCGCATTTCGCCGATCATGATCACGTCGGGATCCTGACGCACGATGGAGCGCAGCGCGCCGGGAAAATCCAGGCCGATGGCCGGCTTCACCTGAATCTGGTTGATCCCCGGCAACTGATATTCCACCGGGTCTTCGACGGTAATGATCTTGCGTTCGGCGGTGTTGAGCCGAGACAGTGCGGTGTACAGCGTGGTGGTCTTGCCCGAGCCGGTCGGCCCCGTTACCAGCACAATGCCGTGGGGACGCTCCAGCAGATCGAGCAACGTGTCCAGCCGTGGCCCCTCGATGCCCAGCGTCGGAAAATCAAAACCGACGGTTTCGCGGTCGAGCAGGCGCATGACCACCGACTCACCGAAACGGGTGGGCACGGTGGACACCCGCAAGTCCAGCTCCTTGCCCTGCATGCGCAGCATGATGCGGCCGTCCTGAGGCAGACGACGCTCGGCGATGTCCAGCCGGGCCATGATCTTGAGCCGCGAGATCACCGCCGCCGCATGGCTGGACGGCGGCGCTTCACCCTGCACCAGGACGCCGTCGATGCGATAGCGCACTTGCAGGCGGTCTTCGAAAGGCTCGACGTGAACGTCTGAAGCCCGCGCTTGCACCGCTTTGTGCAGAATCAGATTGACCAGACGGATGACCGGCGCTTCCGACGCCAGGTCCTTCAAATGCTCGATGTCCTCCAGTGCCTCGCCGTCGACGTCCAGCGACTCGATCAGGGCATCCATCGCCGTCCGCCCCTCGCCATGGAAGCGCTCGATCAGAGCGTTGACCTCAGCCGTCGTGGCGATCATCAGCGACAGCGGCTGCCCGGCCCGGTAGCGCAGCGCGTCCAGCGCATAGCCCGAGACCGGGGCAGCGGCGGCGACGCAGACCTGTGAGGAGTCAGACTCGAACATCACCACGCCGTAATGACGCAGAAACCGCTCGCTGCAGGCCCGCTCAGGCAACGGCTCGATCGGTTGCTCCAGCGACAGGCGCGGCACCGCCATCAGCGTCGCATATGCCTGTGCAACCTCTTCGTCCCGCACCGCCCCCAGGCGAATCAAGGTGCTCAGGATATCGTCGTCGGTGCCGCTTTCGGCCAGGCACAACTTTCTCGCGCGGCTGATATCAGCCACTTTGATGCCAGTATGTTCCGCCAGCCAGTCACAGACACTGGCCTGCAACGGGATATGCACGCACTGTTTCGACATTGGGTATTCGGGGCAATAAGCCACTAATGAACGCTCTGATCAAACAGCGCGAGCACGTTCAAGAAAAATAAAGTCGACGACAACCGTGCCGGACACTTTTATTCAAAGCGGCAGCAACTAACGTCGGATAAATAGCTAATTAAAAGAGACGCTTTAAGTAATCCTTCTTAACGCCGACATAGCTTATCAGGTCACAAAACCTAACTGCAATTAGGTTTACTAATTAGCAATTTAAAACCGTTAAACATTTTTGTTAAGCAATAAAAACCCAAAAGCTTGTCAATTACAGCAATCATCAACCAATAATTCAGATATTTCTCTTGGAAACGCGAAGAGCACCCAACGCTTTTAACGGCACCAACGGTCGGTTATTCCACATTGATCGGCTTTCACAAAAATAACTTTGCCGGCAGTGAACTTTTAAAGGCATCATCCGGACTTAGTATCCGGTCGCCCATGCACGCTTGTTTTATCGACGAGCGATCGGCTAGCTATTCCGCCCTTTATCGAGAAGATATAAAGATGAATCGACTCCTGTTGCCTGTCATGGGCACACTGTTTTTGTGCGCCCAGAGTTTCTCTGTGTTGGCCGCGGATTCAACTTCCGCCGCGACGGACGCTGCTTCCCTGCAACACCAGCGTGAACAGATCGAAGCGAAACGCGATCAGATCAGCGGCGTTGCTCAACTGAGCAAGCGCACCGACGCAGGCACCGCTGCTGTCATCGATACCCCGGTTGCCACCGATGACGCCCCGGCGCAGGAGCAGCAACCATGAAATCCCCTGCCCTCGCCGTCTTTCGCCACACCCTGAACCTGAGCCTGCTGGCCTTCGGTGTCGCCCAGGCCAACCTTGCGCTGGCGGCCGTGACGCCTGCCACCGGCAACGAAGTCGAGGCGCGCGTCAGCTCGATCCTCGACAACATGAGCACCTCGGAGAAGATCAATTTCACCCGCGTGAACGACGGCCACATGATCCCGCCGTTGCTCAAGTGGGGCATCAAAGGCACGGTCGCCTACGACTCCTCGATGGGCGTGCACGTCAACAACGCCACCTTTGGCGCTCAATACCCTTCGCAGTCGGCACTGGCGGCGACCTGGAGCATCAACCGCGCCAAGGAATTCGGCCTGGCCATCGCCTACGAAACCCGCATCTCCGGCGGCCAGCAGATGCTCTCGCCGGGCGTCAACCTTTACCGCACGCCGTTTGGCGGTCGCGCCGCCGAGTACATGAGCGGTGAAGACCCGTTCCTCGGCGCGGTGCTCGCACCTGCCGTGGTCAACGGCATTCAGGCACAAGGCATCCAGGCCAGCGGCAAGCATTACGTGGCCAACGAGCAGGAAGCCAATCGCCAGGCCGTCAATGTCAAGGTCGACGAACGCACCCTGCGCGAGATGTACCTGCCTGGGTTCGAGTCGATGGTGAAGAACGCCAACGTCGCCTCGATCATGTGCGGTTTCAACAAGATCAACGGCGACTACGCCTGCGAAAACCATCACCTGATCACCGACGTGCTCAAGGGCGAATGGGGCTATCAGGGGATGGTCATCAGCGACTTCAACGCCATTCATGACGCGTTCAAGGGTGCATGGGCCGGGACTGACATCGACATGCCGTCGGGGCTGCAATTCACCGAAGCCAACCTGATGCCTTACCTGTGGAGTGGCCAGCTGACGCAAAACGTCATCGATGACAAGGTCAAGCGCAACCTGCGCGGCATCGTCAGCTACGATCTGCAGGAACACCTCAACACCGCCCAGACCCTGGAGCACACCGAATACGGCGCCCAGGCGGCACTGAATACCGCGCGCGAAGCGATGGTGCTGCTGCGCAACGAAAACACTTCCGCCGGCAAGCCCCTGCTGCCACTGGCGCGTTCGGCGAAAATCGCCGTAATCGGTGACTGGGCCCATGAAGCCCCGGCGTCCCCGTTCGGCACCGCCAACTCGCCGCCCGACAGCTACGTGACCGAACTCAGCGGCCTGCAGCAACTGGCATCGAGCAGCGCCAATGTCACCTACCTGCCTGCGCTGAGCCTCGATCCGAAGAGCTCGGTGTGGTATCAGCCGTCCACTGGCCGCAACGACATCAACAACGCCGGCGTGAAAGCCGAGTACTTCGCCAACACCGGCTTTTCCGGTGATCCGGCGCTGACCCGCGTCGAGCCGGGCATCAACCTGAACTGGACCACCAGCACCAACGTCACCGATGCAGGCACCACCACTGTGTCCGGTTTCAACCCGACGGCGGGCGCGTTCTCGGCGCGCTTTACCTCGACCATCAAACCCACCGTGTCCGGTCCGCAGGTGTTCAAAGTGCGCGCCGATGGCCCGTACAAACTGTGGGTGAACGATGAACTGGTGCTGCAAAGCGACGGCGTGCCGTACTCCTCCGACGTCGTGAACGCGCTGGTGACCTCGGGCAAGACGTCATCGCTCAAAGCCGGCAAAGCCTATTCCGTGAAACTGGAATACCAACGCATTCAGGGCAACTTCATCCCTGCGCTGGGCGGCCTGACAGGCGTGCAGATGAGCTGGGCGGCGCTCAAGCCACCGGCGGACCTTGCCAACTATGACGCTGTAGTGATCGCCACCGGCAGCACGTCGGAGAACGAAGGCGAAGGCTCTGACCATGGCTTCGATCTGCCCGACCAACAGGCGGACCTGATCAGCGCCGTGGCCAAGGTCAACCCCAACACCATCGTGGTCATGCACGGCGGCGGGATTGCCAACATGCAGCCGTGGGCGAAAAAAGTCGGCGCGACCCTGCAAGCCTGGTTCCCCGGCCAGCAAGGCGGTCAGGCGCTGGCCGAGATTCTGTATGGCAAGGTCAACCCGTCGGGCAAGCTGCCGGTCACCATCGACAAGCAGATCGAAGACAACGCCAGCTATGCCTCGTACCCGGATCCAAGCCAGTACCGTGGCGACAACGCGCTGACCGAGATGACGTACAAGGAAGGCCTGTACCTGGGCTACCGCGCCTACGACAAGAATCACACCAAGCCGCTGTACCCGTTCGGCTTCGGTCTGTCGTACACCACTTACAGCTATAGCGACCTGAAGCTGTCGAGCAACGTGCTTACGCCGGGCGCGACCGTGAACGTCAAGTTCACCGTGACCAACACCGGCGACAAGGCGGGCTACGAAGTGGCGCAGCTGTACGTGCAGCCGGTCAAGCCGACGGTCGATCGTCCGGAGAAAGAGCTCAAGGGTTTCACCAAGGTGTACCTCAAGCCGGGAGAGAGCAAGACGGTCAGCATCCCGCTCGATTCACGTTCGCTTGCCTATTACGTGGACAGCACCGACAGCTGGAACGTCGATGCCGGCAAGTTCAAGATTCGCGTGGGTACCCACTCCGGTGACCTGGCGCTGAGCCAGACGCTGACCACGCTTTATCCTGAGCAACTGACCACCCGCGACAGCAACCCGCTGCCCGCCCCGCTGCGCAAGGCCGTGCAGGTTTCGGCGGCGCAGGCTTACTGACGATTCGCAGGCTCAGGGATGAGCCTGTTTCCCCGGCCTGATGTCCTGCGCCAGACGGCGCAGGTAATTGTCGAAGACACCCATCACATCCACGGACGCCCGACCGCGCAGCCACTGGATCTGCAAACCGTCCATGAGCGAGAACAGTTCCTGGGCCAGGGCCGCAACGTCCACATCCCCGCGTATTTCCCCGCCGTTCTTCAATGACTCCAGATGCGCCTGGGCGTGCTGATGGACTTTGTCGAAATTCTCCTGATGGCGACTGAACGCCGGATGCTTCTCGGACAGGCTCTCGACGTTGATCATCAGCGCAGCCTGACACTCCTGGGCATCTTCCACGCTGAACCCCATGCTCATGCGCAGAAAGCGCAGAAATCCGTCCAGCGTCGGCTCGGTTTCCAGTTCGCTGAAGCGCTCCACCACGCGCTGCTCGCGCCGGTCGAGCAAGGCCTGCAATAGCGCGGTCTTGTTGGGAAAGTGATGCAGCAGGCCGACCGTGGTGATGCCGGCGAGGTCTGCGACATCGCGCATCGACGCATTGAGATAGCCGTCTCTGGCAAAGACTTGCGTGGCCGCATCCAGCAGGGCCATTCGGCGCATTTCTCCCTTGGGCGCGCGGCGACGCCGGGGCGCAGGCGGCTCGACCGGTTCGTGCTGCTCATCCATTACCGACATAACGACTCCATGACCTGTAAGTGTTGCCACCTGCCCTGCCGGCAGACGCAGTGATTCAATTCAGACTGTTGGCGCGCAGGCGCGAGAACCGCCGGGTGAGCAGCCACGCTGTGATGATCGCCAGCAACGCCACCGACGCATTGCCCAGCCACATGCCGCTCAAAGCACCGACACCGCCGGCCCACTGTGCGCCGAAATAAACGAAGGGCAGCGTGCCTGCGGTGCCGCGCAACCAGCCAAACACCGGCACCCACCACGCGCCGCCCATGGTCAGAAATGTCGACTGAGCGACGAAGTCCAGACCAAACAAAATCCACAGCCCGGCGCCATAGCGGGAGAAGGCCAGAAACATCTCGCGGCCGGCATCGGCCAGTTGAAAATAATCTGCGATCATCGGCCCCGACGCCGCCAGGATCAGCCACAGCGCCACACCATAGAGGACCACTAACCGGCGTGTAAAGCCGACCGCCCGCGCGGCCCGGTCATCGCGCCCGGCCCCCAGATTCTGTGCCAGCACCGGCACCAGGGCGGTGGGCAAGGCGAAGTAAAGGCAGTAACCCAGCTGCAGAAACCGGTCGATGACCGCCATCCCCGCCAGCACCGAAGTGCCCAGCGTCGCGAGGGTCACCATCAGGTAGGTAATCCCCAGCGGCATCGCCAGATTGGCGAGCATGGCCGGAATCGCGACGCGCGCCGTGCGACGTGTGTGCAGGCTGAACAACCTGTACCGCACCCTCGTGGACACCCCCAGATACCGCCGCACGCAGACCAGCCCGACCAGCGCAGACAGCGTCGCGGCAACCAGACAGGACAGGCCCGCCCCTTGAATACCCATGCCCAGTGCGAAGATGAACAGAGGATCGGCCATCGCCAGCGTCAGCGCTCCGGACAGCAATACCGCCAGCGCGGTGCGTGGGTGCCCTTGGGACGTGAGCAGTTGCGCGGACATCTGCGCCAGCGCCATCGGCACACAGGACGTCAGGCTCATCGCGATGAACGATCGGGACGCCTGATCGACCTCACCCACCGCGCCGAACCATCGGCCCAGCGCCCCCAGACAGACGTATTCCACGCCCGCGATCAGCGCCGACGCCAGCACGGCCATGAGCAACAGATGGGTGACCAGCCGCGCCAGTCGCTTACGTGCATGCTTGCCGATCCGTTCGGACAACAAGGCACCGGCGGCGATGATCACCCCGGACACGAACGCGCCGTTGAGGAACATGAGGGTTTTGGCCATCCCCACCGCAGCCAGCAAGCGCTGATCGCCAAGCCGTGCAACGTAGGCCAGGGTCAGAATATCCACCAGAAACACGGCGAGCAGACTCAGCGCGCTGGTACTGACCAGGGTCAGCACGTGCCGCGCAATGGAGCCTTGGGTGAACGTCGCACAGGGCTCCGGCATTGGCGCTCTCGATGGCAGAAAGTGAAGGAGACGAATCTGGGCCGCCAGCATAAAGCAGTATCGACGCCGGACCTAACGTGCGCAGACGCCAGGTATTCAGGTGCGCACTGACCGCCGCTTCATTCGCCGACCAACGCGTGTGCAGTCGCCGCCAGTTGGCTGCCTACCCGTGCTTTCAGGGTTTCGATGAAGCGAGTGATTTTGGCGTCCACGAACTGCCGGGAGGTGTAGACCGCATACACGTTGCGCTCGTAGGTGTGGTAATCGGGCAACACCCGCACGAGCCTTCCGGAACGCAGGTCGTCGATCGCCGAAAATCCGGCGAGCAGACCGATTCCCGCGCCCTCGCGAACCGCGACCGCCATGGCGTCCATGTCGTTCACGCTCAAGCTGGGTCCGGCAGGCGTGAACGTCGCGGTGCCGGCCTTGCTCTTGAGCTGCCATTGGTCCCGCACATAATCCACGGTGCCCAGCAGCAGGCACTGATGTGCGGCAAGATCGTCCGGCACCACCGGGGCCGGGTGTCTGGCCAGGTAGTCGGGCGACGCCACCAGCACGCAGTGGCTGACCCCGATCTTCTGACTGACATAGGCCGAATCCGGCAGTGCCCGGGCGATCAGAATCGACACATCGAGCTGGTCTTCAAGCAGATTGGGCATCCGCTGGGAGAGCAGCAGATCCACCGCCACTTCCGGGTATTCGCGGCGGTATTCCAGGATCGCGCCGGTCACCAACTGACGCGCCAGCCCCGGCACGCAGTGCACCCGCAACGTGCCTTTGGGTTTGAGCAGCGAATTGCTGGCTTCCGCTTCGGCGTTCTCGACATCGGCGAGGATCGCGGTGCAACGCTCATAAAACCGTCGGCCCGCGTCGGTCACGGACAAGCGCCGGGTGGACCGTTGCAGCAAGCGGGCGTCCAGCATGTTTTCGAGCGCCGAGACGGCGCGCGAGACGTTGCCGACGGTGGAATCGAGATGATTCGCCACGGCGGTAAAGCTGCCCATCTCCACGACTTTGACGTACACAGACATGTTTGAAAGCTTGTCCACTCCTGCCCTCCTTTTGCCGATGCCGCTCAAAGCGACGACGCAACACTTCATCTGATCCGGATGTTCCCGTGCCCGCACTTCCCGTCCGGCACTGCCCGGGCGGCCGATCGCCGGCGACGTCCGCTCATGATGGCGACCCGTCATCCGCGGCGCAATCGCTCGGACGGCCTTCGATATTACCTCTGCGCACAACAGTGATTCCCTTCCCGCCCGCTAAATCGGACACGGCCTTCTCCCTAGACTGGATCACACAGCCCGCCTGCGTCGGCGCGCGATACCTGACACCAATTTTCGACCACACAGGAAATCCAGTCCCATGAATACGCCTTACGACTCGCTCTACCTTTTCATCGCGGGTGAATGGATCGGTGCCCAAGGCCGAGAAACCGCCGCCGTCGTCAACCCGGCCACCGAAACCGAGATCGGCCGTGTGCCGCTGGCCACAACCGAGGACCTGGACCGTGCGTTGCAGGTTGCCCAGGCAAGCTTTCAGGTCTGGCGCCGGACGGTGCCTGATCAGCGAGCGAAGATCCTCAAGCGCGCCGCCGATCTGATCCTGGAGCGTGCGCCGCACATTGCCTCACAAATGACGCTTGAGGAAGGCAAACCGCTGGGCGAAAGCATGGATGAAGTCACCCGCGCCGCCGAGTACTTCGAGTGGTTCGCCGAGAGCGCGCGGCGCATCGACGGTCGCGTCGTGCCGGCTAACCGTCCGGGCGTGCTGCAAATGGTCAAACGTCAGCCGATCGGCCCGGTGGCCGCGTTCACACCCTGGAATTTTCCGGCCATTACCCCGTCGCGCAAGTTATCCGCAGCGCTGGCCGCAGGCTGCAGCGTCATCCTCAAGCCCGGCGAGGAGAGCCCTTCCACCGCGCTGGCGCTGGCCCGCGCGCTGGACGACGCTGGGTTGCCGAAAGGAGTGCTGCAAGTGGTTTTCGGCGTGCCGGATCAAGTGTCCCGCCATTTGATCGCTTCACCGATCATCCGCAAGGTCACCTTCACAGGTTCGGTGCCGATCGGCCGGCTGCTCTCCGCCCGGGCGGCGGAAGGCGTCAAGCCGATCACGCTGGAGCTCGGCGGACATGGGCCGGTGCTGGTATTCGACGACGCCGACGTGGAAAAAGCAGCGGTCGAGGGTGTCGCGAACCGATTTCGCGGCACCGGCCAGGTGTGCATCTCGTCCACGCGCTTTCTGATCCAGCGCAGCGTTTACGCGCGTTTCGTCGAGCACTTCGTGGCCGCCACCCAAGCGCTGAGAATCGGCAACGGCCTGCACCCGCACGTTCAGGTCGGCCCCCTCGCCAACCCGCGCCAGCTGGCCAAGATGGAAGAGCTCATTGCCGATGCCGTCGCCAAGGGCGCCCGCGTGTTGACCGGCGGCGAACGGCTGCCGGGTCAAGGCTTCTTTTTCGAGCCGACGGTGCTCGCCGACGTGCCCATGAACGCTCGGGTAATGCATGAAGAGCCCTTCGGTCCCATCGCAATCCTGATGCCCTTCGACGAACTGGCCGACGGTCTCGAGGAAGCCAACCGCCTGCCCTACGGCCTGTCTGCCTACGCATTCACGTCCAGCGCACGCACCGCCATCGACGTGGCGGACGGCCTGGAGGCCGGCATGATCGGCATCAATCAGTACCGCATCGTCGCCACCGAACTTCCCTTCGGCGGCGTGAAGGAAAGCGGACACGGCTCGGAAGGCGGTATCGAAGGCATCGAGCATTACCTGACCCACAAATTCATCAGCCAGATCTGAGGACGCGGACATGTCGAACATCAATTTCAGCAGCCCCCGCGAAGCCGCCAGGGCGTTCACCCCGAAACTCTCGCAGTTCGTCGACGCGACGCTGTACCCGCAGATATGGAGCGACCCGGAGCTGTCCTTGCGTGACCGAAGCCTGATCACCGTCGCGGCGCTGATTGCCGGGGGACATGCCGAAGAGCTGCCGGCGCACCTGCGCCGCGCGCTGAGTAACGGTGTCACCCAACGGGAGTTGTCTGCGGTCATCACGCACCTGGCGTTCTACGCAGGATTTCCTGCAGCCATCACCGCGTCTGCCATCGCCAACGCCACCCTCACCGAATCGGAGCAACAGCCATGAGAGCCATCATCATCGAAGACTTCGGCGATGCCGACGTGCTGAAACTGCGCGACGCGCCAAGGCCCGAGGTGCGCCCGACCGATCTGCTGGTGCGTGTGTATGCGGCGGGCGTGAACCGCGCAGACCTGACGCATCGCACCGGCGGCTACGGACACCCCGACTTCGGCGACTCACCGATCATCGGCCTGGAAATCGCTGGCGAAGTGGTCGAGACCGGCAGCGGCGTCGCGGGTTACCAGGTCGGGGATCGGGTGATGGGCGTCGTGGGGGGCGGCGCCTATGCCGAACTGGCGCGGATCGACTACCGCATGGCGATGCCTGTTCCGGCGCGACTGGACTACGTCCACGCAGCGGCCATTCCGGAAGTGTTCGTCACCGCCCACGAGGCGATGATGCACCTGGCAGGGCTCAAGGCCGGCGATCGCGTGCTGATTCATGCCGCCGCGGGCGGGGTCGGTTCCGCTGCGGTGCAGCTCGCCTACGCCACCGGCGCCACGGTGTTCGCCACCACCGAGGGCAGCAAACTGTCGCGGGTCGAGCACTTGGGCGCCGATGTCGCGATCGACTACAAGACCCGGGATTTTGCCGAGGTCATCGCGCAGGCAACAGAGGGCCAGGGTGTCGACGTGATCATCGACTTCGTCGGCGAGCCGTATTTCGAGCGCAACATTGCCTCACTGGCCAAGGGCGGCCGCCTGATTCAGGTCGGCATCCTGGGCGGTGGCGGCAGCGTGAAAGTCACGCTGGAGCAGATTCTTTACCGGCATCTGCAGATCATCGGCACTGTCATGAAATCGCGCACCCAGCCTGAAAAGCACGCCATGATCAAACGCTTCCGCGAACACTGGCTCGATCGGTTCGAAGGAGGTGCCAGCCTTGAGCCGGTCGTCGACAGCACCTTTGCGCTGTCCCGCGCCGCCGACGCCCATCGCCGCATGGAGTCATCGGAAAACGTCGGCAAGATCATCCTGACCCTGCAGCCTGAAGACCTCGTTTGAATCGCAGTCCGCGAAGCCTTGCAGCGATCCCTGGCGTCGCTGCGCTGCTTTGAGGCCGCGTCGAGACGCATTGCCCCAACCTGGAGCGCTCACATCGCAAGGGATCGCTGCCCCGGTTGCGCGACGTAGCGCGACGTGGCGCGTTTGACAGTTGGCATGCTTATTTCATGGTTCTTGCCACATCGGCAAGCTGGAGTCCGCTCCTTAAGTCTCGCCCACATTTGCGCCATCGAATGCGCCAGGTATCGAAGCCTGATCAACCTTTCGCCGGGTCGATCAGGCTTTTTTTATGGATGAACGTCATGTCCGATCCTCGTCCCGCCGTCTGCGTCGGCTTTCTGCTGTCCACCGAAGGCACCTATCGGCGCATGGGCCGCAGCGCCTTGCTCGGGCTGCAGGATGCGCTCGCGGAGATCAATGCCGACGGGCAACACCGTTTCAGGCTGGAGGCGATCTGCGCCGATCCTTTGGGCGAGCCGGCGGCATACGGCAGCGGAGTCGAGCAACTGCTCGGCGCCGGCGTGAGGCACATCTTCGGCACGACCCTGTCGGCGAGCCGCAAGGAGATCATTCCCGACCTGGATCAGCATAACGCGCTGCTCTGGTACTCAAGCCCGTACGAAGGCTACGAAAGCAGCGAGAACGTGCTGTATCTGGGCGGCTGCCCCAATCAGACGCTGCTGCCGCTGCTGCATTACGCCCTGAGCCATTTCGGCACGCGGGCATTTCTGCTCGGCTCCAATTACGTGTGGGGCTGGGAGAGCAACCGCATCGCCCGGGAACTGCTGGAAGCCAACGGCGCTCAGGTGCTGGGTGAAAAATACTGGCATCTGGGCGCGACCGGGTTCCAGACGCTGATCGACACGCTGATGAGCGAACGGCCCTCGTTCGTGCTCAACAATCTGGTGGGCGAGTCCTCGTACGCCTTCCTTCAGCAGCTGGATCAGGCCTGCGAGGCACACGGGCTGCGCCTGCCGGTGCTCAGCTGCAACCTGACCGAGGCCGAACTCGATGCGGTCGGCCCGATGCACGCCTTGCGGCTGCTGTCGTGCGGCCCGTTTTTCGAGACCCTGAACCCGGATTTCTGCCTTCGGCAACAGCGCCACGGGCCACGTCACTGCTCGCACTATTACACCAGCGCATACTCGGCGTTGTGGCTGTTCGCGCAGGCGCTGCAAGCCTGTGCCGACGCCTCGCCCGCGGCCATCTGCGAACACCTGTTCAACCATCCCATGGACAGCGTTCTCGGCACCGTGAGCCTGTCGGCGCGCAATCACCACAGCGCCCTGGCCAGTCACATCGCGGAGCTGCGCGACGGGCGCTTCCAGCTTCTGCACTCGGCCTGCGCTCCCTTGGCGGCCGACCCCTATCTGACCGTCACCGATCTACACGCCAGCGTGGTCGAACGACACAACGGCAAGCCGGCGCGCCTGAGGATCGTCAAATGAAAGCACGAGCGTTTCCTGCCCTCGATCAGGGGCACTTGCTGTTGATCGACTGCGACGAGCGCAGTCAGGCCAGCCTGGGCAAAAGCCTGCAGCGGCTGGGCATTCAGGCGCAGGCGCTGCATCGCGATGCCCCTTGCGACACCCAGGGCTGCTTCGCCGCCATCATCGAGATCGAGCACTTCGCCAGTCCTGCGACGGTAAAGACGCTGGATGCCGCCGGTATTCCGATCGTCGCCCTCACCGCCCACGAAACCCAGTCGCAGATACAGCGGGCGCTGCAGCTGGGCGCCACCGCGTTGCTCAACAAACCCATCAGCCAGGGCTCGGTCTACACGACCCTGATGATGGCGGTGGGACTGCGCAACCGGCAACGGGTCGATGCCGAACACCTTGCCGTGCTGCAGGAGCGTCTGGCGATGCGACCGCTGCTCGGCCAGGCGCTTGCACGCCTGATGGTGACTCAGCACATCGACGAGGCAACCGCCTATGAACGGCTGCGCAGCCTGTCAATGCAGCTCAATCGCCCCATCGAGGCCCTGTGTGTCGATGTCCTGGCGACTCGCGACGAGGGCCGCGCATGAACACACTCAAGGCGTTGCTGCGCCGGCCTTCAGTGGCGGTGTCGCTGCTGTTCATCGTGGCGGTGATTGTGCTGGCCGTGCTTGCGCCGTGGCTGAGCCCCTTCGACCCGGACGAGCAGTTCGTCGAGGGCCTGTCGATGGAAGGGGCGCCGCTGGCCCCTGCCACGCCGTACTGGATGGGCACTGACCTGCTTGGCCGGGACCTGATGTCGCGCCTGATCTTCGGCGCACGGACTTCGCTGTTCATCGGCGTGTTGGCCAACGGTCTGGCGGTGCTGATCGGCACGCTGGTGGGCCTGACCGCAGGCTTCGTACGGGGCTGGCTGGGCAGTGCACTGATGCGCCTGACCGACCTGATGATGGCCTTCCCTGCCCTGCTGTTGGCGATTGCCTTGTCGGCCATTTTTCAACCCAGTGTGTGGATCGTCGCGATGGTGATCGCGATGGTCAACTGGGTGCAGATTGCCCGCGTCATTTATGCCGAGACCGTGGCGCTGAGCGCGCGGGATTTCGTCGCCGTCGAGCGCACGCTGGGCGCCAGCTCGCTGCGCATCCTGTTCTCCCACCTGTTGCCGCATTTGCTGCCGACCATTCTGGTATGGGCGACGCTGGGGATTTCCACCACCGTGCTGCTCGAAGCCACGCTCTCTTATCTGGGCGTGGGCGTGCAGCCACCCACGCCGAGCTGGGGAAACATCATTTTCGAAAGCCAGACCTACTTCACCTCGGCACCCTGGCTGGTGTTCATTCCGGGCGCGGCAATCATCCTGCTGTCACTGGCGTTCAACCTGGTCGGAGACGCCCTGCGCGACGAACTCGACCCCACACTCAAGGGGCGCCGCTGATGCTGCCGTTCATCTGCCGCCGGGTCGGCTATGCGCTGTTGATTCTGTTGGGGGTAACCTTCATCACCTACCTGTTGCTGTTCCTCCTGCCCGCCGACCCCGCGCGGCAGATCGCCGGGCGCAGCGCAACGCCAGAAGTCGTGGCGGCCATCCGCGCGCAGCTGGGTCTGGATCAGCCGTTCTATCAGCAATATGTCGGGTATCTGGGGCATCTGCTTCAAGGCGATCTGGGTCGCTCGTATATCCAGCGCACCGCCGTCAGCGAGTTGATCGGTGCCCGCCTGCGACCGTCTCTGGAACTGATGGCCGCCGGTATCGGCTTCGAACTGCTGATCGGTATCAGCCTGGGCATGCTCGCTGCCCTCAAGCGGGACAGTTTCGCCGACAAGCTGTTGATGGCGTTTTCCTTCGTCGGTGTCTCGGCCCCGCAATTCATCGCCGCGATGCTGTTCCTGTATTTCTTCGCGGTGCAACTGGGCTGGTTCCCGCTCGGCGGCTACGGCGGGGCCAGCCACCTGATGCTGCCGGCCCTGACCCTGGGGCTGTTGGGCAGCGGTTGGTACTCGCGCATGGTCCGCTCCTCGATGATCGACGTGCTGCATCAGGACTTCATTCGCACAGCCCGGGCCAAGGGCCTGAGCCGGGCGCGGGTGATCTTCGTGCACGTGCTGCCCAACGCCATCGTGCCGGTGATTCCCATGATCGGCATCGACATCGGCGTGTTCATGGGCGGTCTGGTCGTGGTGGAGTCGGTCTTCGGCTGGCCCGGCATCGGTCAGCTGGCCTGGCAGTCCATTCAGCAAGTCGACATTCCAGTCATCGTCGGGGTGACCACGCTCTCTGCGGTGGCCATCGTTCTGGGCAACCTGCTCGCGGATCTGCTGATCCCGCTGGTGGACCCGCGCATCGATATCAAGCAGCACTGAATCCATCAACACAACGGGGCACAAGAATGAAAATCAAAGCGCTGACCCTGGCCGTGGCGGCCACGCTGTTCACCACGCCGCTGTGGGCCGAAACGCCCAAGAGCGGAGGCAATCTGGTGGTGACGTATCAGAACGATGTCGCGACGCTGGACCCGGCCATCGGCTATGACTGGCAGAACTGGTCGATGATCAAAAGCCTGTTCGGCCGCCTGATGGACTACAAACCGGGCACCACCGAACTGATCAAAAGCCTGGCCGAGGACTACAGCGTGTCGGCGGACGGGTTGGTCTACAGCTTCACCCTGGTCAAAGGCGTGAAGTTTCAGAACGGCCGTGAGCTGGTTGCCAATGACGTCAAATACTCACTGGAACGCACCGTCAATCCCAAGACCCAGAGCCCTGGCGCCGGTTTCTTCAGCTCGATCGTCGGCTACGACGACATGACCGCCGGCAAGAGTCAGACGCTCAGCGGCGTCAAGGTCGTCGACGATCAGCACCTGACCATCACACTCAGCGCGCCGAACGCGACGTTCCTGCACATCATGGCGATCAACTTCGCCTCGGTCGTCCCCAAAGAGGCGGTCGAGCAATGGGGCGCCGACTTTGGCAAGCACCCGATGGGCAGCGGCGCCTTCAGCCTGGGCGAATGGAAACTGGGGCAGAAGCTTGAGCTGATTAAAAACCCGAACTACTTCCAGAAGGGCCTGCCGTACGTCGACAAGATCACCTTCGAAATCGGCCAGGACCCCACCGTCGCCCTGCTGCGCCTGAACAAGGGCGAGGTCGATATCGCCGGCGACGGCGTGCCGCCCGCGCAGTTCCTGCAATTCAAGAACGATCCCGCGTCCAAGCCGTTGCTGGTCACCGGCAATCAGTTGCAGACCGGTTATGTGACGCTGAAAACCACGCTGCCGCCGTTCGACAACCTCAAGGTGAGGCAGGCGATCAACATGGCGATCAGCAAAGAGCGGATCGTGCGCATCATCAACGGCCGCGCGGTGCCCGCCAATCAGCCGCTGCCGCCGGCAATGCCCGGTTATGACACGCAATACAAGGGGCTGCCGTACGACGTCGAAGGCGCGAAGAAGCTGCTTGCCGACGCAGGCCTCGCCAAGGGTTTCGACACCGAACTCTACGTGATGAACACCGATCCGCAGCCGCGCATCGCGCAGTCCATCCAGCAGGACCTGGCCAAGGTCGGCATCCGCGTGCAGATCAAATCGCTGGCCCAGGCCAACGTGATCGCCGCGGGCAGCTCGAAAGATCAGGCGCCGATGGTGTGGTCCGGCGGCATGGCCTGGATCGCCGACTTCCCGGATCCTTCGAACTTCTACGGACCGATCCTGGGCTGCAGCGGCGCAGTCGATGGTGGCTGGAACTGGGCGCTGTACTGCAACAAGGCGCTGGATGAACGCGCAGCCAAGGCCGATGCGATGGCGCGTCCGGAACAGCAGGCCGAGCGCACCGAAGCGTGGAAGAAGATCTTCACCGATGTGATGGCCGATGCCCCTTGGGTGCCGATCTTCAACGAGCAGCGCTTCACCGTGCGTTCCAAGCGCATGGGCGGCGACGACGCGCTGTACGTCGATCCGGTGCACGTGCCGGTCAACTACGACTACATCTGGGTGAAATGATCGCCCTTGGCCTGTCCCGCATTTCGCTGCGGAACGGGCCATCGCCCCATTGCCATGAGGAACGCACACATGTGCCAGAACTGCCTGGTCAAGACCATTCACAGCGTCAACAGCCACTTCGGCTGGGACCATCGCTTCGCCCCCGTCGAACGGGTGGCGCCCGGCACGACCCTGCAGATGAACTGCAGGGATTCGTCCAACGGCTACTTCACCGCACAATCGCAGGTGGCCGACGTCAGCGTGATGCCGTTCGACCAGATCAACCCGGTGACCGGCCCGATCTATGTCGAGGGGGCCGAGCCCGGCGACGTGCTGAAAATCACCCTGGACAGCTTCAAGCCAGGCGGCTTCGGCTGGACCGCCAACATTCCAGGCTTCGGCCTGCTCGCCGATCAGTTCCCGACGCCGGCCCTGGCGCTCTGGCACTACGACACCCAGACCCTCGCGCCCGCCGCCTTCGGCGAATTCGCCAAGGTGCCGCTCAAACCGTTTGCCGGCACCGTGGGTGTGGCGCCCGCCGAGCCAGGCTTGCACTCCATCGTGCCGCCACGTCGGGTGGGCGGCAATCTGGACATCCGTGATCTGGCCGCGGGCAGCGTGCTGTACCTGCCGGTCGAAGTGGCCGGCGCACTGTTTTCCATCGGCGACACCCATGCCGCCCAAGGTGACGGCGAAGTCTGCGGCACCGCCATCGAGAGCGCCATGGACGTGGTGGTCAAGCTCGACCTGATCAAGCAGACACCGCTGGCCACGCCGCGTTTCAGCACGCCCGGCCCGGTCACCGGTCATCTGGACAGCGCAGGCTACGAGGCCTTCACCGGCATAGGGCCGGACCTGATGCAGGCCGCGCGCCAGGCCGTCGCCAACACCATCGACTGGCTGTGCCGGGAGCACGGGATGCCCGCCGAGCAGGCCTACATGCTCTGTTCGGTATGCGGCGACCTGCGCATCAGCGAGATCGTCGACCTGCCTAACTGGGTGGTGTCGTTCTACTTTCCAAAGGTGGTATTCAACTGATGCCAAACGACCTGCCCAGCCTGTCGGTGGAGCGACTGAGCATTGACGTCGGCGGCGGTGCCTCGCGCCGTCGAGTGGTCGAGGAGCTGAGCTTTGCGCTCTACCCCGGCCGTACGCTGTGCATCGCCGGCGAGTCGGGCAGCGGCAAGTCGCTGTCGTCGCTGGCGATCATGGGGCTGTTGCCGAAAGCGGCCAGCGTACCGGGCGGCGCCATCCTGTTCGAGGACCGCGACCTGCTGAGCCTGTCGGAACGCGAAATGCAGCGCTTGCGCGGCAAGCAGATCGGCATGATCTTTCAAGAGCCGATGACCTCGCTCAATCCGCTGCTGACCGTGGGCCGGCAACTGGCCGAAACCTTGCGTCGACATGAGCCGATGAGCCGCGCCGATGTGCATCGACGCTGCCGTGAGATGCTCGATGCGGTGCGCATGCCGCAGGTCGACAAGCGCCTGACCCAGTATCCCCATGAGCTGTCCGGCGGCATGCGCCAGCGGGTCATGATCGCGATGGCCATGCTCTGTCAGCCCAAGGTGTTGATCGCCGATGAGCCGACCACAGCGCTGGACGTGACCATCCAGGCGCAGATTCTGGAACTCATGCGCGAACTGCAGCAGCAGTTCGCGACCAGTCTGCTGCTGATCACCCACGACATGGGCGTGGTCGCGGAGATGGCCGACGAAGTCGTGGTGATGAATCAGGGCCGCATGGAAGAGCGCGGCACCCTGAATCAGGTATTCACCGCCCCGCAGGCAGCCTACACCCGCAAACTGCTCGCGGCCGTCCCCGTGCTCGGCAGCGCCCCGCCACCTGCGCAACTGGGCGAGTCGCCGCTGGTGCTTGCGGTGAAAGACCTGAACGTGCGCTTCGCCCTGCGTCATGGCTGGTTCGAGACGCCGCGCACCGTGCACGCGGTGGAAGGCGTGAATTTCGAGTTGCGCCAGGGTGAAACGCTGGGGCTGGTGGGCGAAAGCGGCTGCGGAAAATCCACCACCGGCAAGGCGTTGATGAACATGCTGAGCTACCAGGGCAGCGTCAGGCTGATGGGTCAGGAGCTCAACGGGCTGAAGGGCGAGGCGCTGCAAAAGGTGCGCCGCGACGTGCAGATGGTGTTCCAGGACCCCTACGCCGCGCTCAACCCGCGCAAGACCGTCTTCGATCTGGTGGGCGAGCCGTTGCTGATCCACGATCACATGCCTGAGCCGCAGCGCCGCGAACGTGTCGCCCAGTTGCTGCAGCAGGTCGACCTGCCGTCAGAGGCGATGGACCGCTATCCACATCAGTTTTCCGGCGGGCAGCGGCAGCGCATCTGCATCGCCCGCGCCCTGGCGCTCAACCCCAAAGTCATCATCGCCGACGAATCCGTGTCGGCGCTGGATGTGTCGGTGCAGGCCCAGGTGCTGGACCTGCTCGAACGACTGCGCGCCGAGCATGGCCTGAGTTACCTGTTCATTTCCCACGACATGGCCGTGGTCGAGCGGATCTGCCATCGGGTCGCGGTGATGTACGGCGGTCGTATCGTCGAGATCGGCGCGCGCGATCAGGTCCTGCACAACCCGCAGCATCCTTACACCCGGCGCCTGCTTGCGGCCGTGCCAGTGCCGGAAGTGGGTCGACGCCGCGACCTCAAAAGCCTGCTCAAGGAGCTGGAGCGGCCCGACCCGATTAAGCAGGCAGGCTTCGTGGCGCCACCGCAGCGGTTCACGGCGGTGGCGACCGATCACTGGGTCGCGCTGGAGTAAGTCGGCTCCTGCGTTTCCAGCGCGACTTTCGCCTGACTCACGCTGACATCGTGGGGCAGTTCGACGCCGTTTTTCGCCGCCAGGATTTCAGCCATGACACTGACGGCGATCTCTGCCGGCGTCTTGCTGCCGATGTAAATGCCGATGGGGCCACGCAGGCGCTGAAGCGACGCCTCGGTTTCGCCGAAGTGCTCGATCAGGCGCTCGCGTCGCTGCTGGCTGTTGCGCCGCGAGCCGATGGCACCGATGTAGAACGCCGGCCCTTGCAGCGCTTCGAGCAAGGCCAGATCATCGAGTTTCGGATCGTGGCTCAACGCAACGATGCAGGTGCGCAGATCGGCGGAAAACGCCCGCACCACGTCATCGGGCATCCCGACGATCTGCTCCACGCCGCTGACCGACCAGGTCTGCACGTACTCGGGGCGAGGATCGCAGACCGCCACTTTGAAGCCGTTGAACAAGGCCATGGTCGCCAGATACTCAGCCAGCGCTCCGGCACCGATCATCAGCAGGCGATACCCGGGCCCCAGCGTATTGAGCATCACCTGGCCGTCGAAGGCGAATTGCTCGGGCGTGACGCTGTGTTCAAGCGTCACTGCGTTGCTCGCCAGGTCCAGACGGCGACGCACCAGGCGCCCGGCGTCGAGGTGAACCAGCAGTTCATCCAGCGCTTGCCACGACGGGCTGAATTCGAAAATCAATTCCAGCGTTCCGCCGCACGGCAAGCCGAAGCGGTGGGCTTCGTCGGCACTGACGCCGTAGCGCGCCACTTGCGGCGGTCCGTCAGTCATGCCCGGACCGCCGTGGGCAGTGGTGTAGCGATGAATCAGGTCATCCTCGATGCAGCCCCCGGAAACGCTGCCGGCGACCCGGCCGTCGCTGCGCAGGGCCATCATCGAACCCACCGGCCGCGGCGAGGATCCCCATGTCCGCGCCACCGTCGCCAGCAGCACGCGCTCCCCGGCCCGCAGCCAGTCACGGGCCGTGCGCAGGACCAGCAAATCGATGCTTTCCATGGTGCGGCTCCTTATCGCATCTGCAAAATGATGGGCGTGCTGCTGGCCGGGTCGGTCCGCTCGCGCAGCTTGCCGACGGCCTGCGCGTCCACTGCCCCGCCCTGATTGCCCCATGTGCCGCGCACGAAGGTCAGGACATCGGCGATTTCCTGATCCGACAGCTGCTCACGAAACGCCGGCATCCGGTATGCGTCGGGTACGCCGGCTGCGACGATGCGCTGCGATCCGTTGAGGGTAATGTTGATTGCAGACGCGTTTTCCTTGGCCAGTGCCGACGTGGCGCCGGCCAATGGCGGCATCCATTCGGACTGCCCCTTGCCGTCGACACCGTGACACGACGCACAGCGGGTCACGTAGGTGTGCGCGCCGGGCGAATCCGGACGCGCCGCAACCGAGGTTGCCTGGTACTGCCAGGGGCTGCCGTCGCGCCCCGGGTCACCCGGCAGCGACTTGAGGTAACGCGCAATCGCCGTCAGGTCCTCGTCGCTCATGAACTGCGTGGAGTTGTTGAATGCTTCGGTCATGGAGCCGAAAACAACCGCATGCTGATTGCGCCCGGCCTTGAGGAACTGAACGATCTCAGGCTCGTTCCAGCGGCCCAGCCCGGTGTTGTGGTCGTTGCGCAGGCTCGGCGCGTACCAGCCATCGAGCAAGGCACCAGCGAGGAACGGCGCGCCGGATTCATCCAGCGCTTTCTCGTTGAACGCCAGCCCGCGCGGCGTGTGGCAACTGCCGCAGTGGCCCGGCCCCTGAACAATGTAGGCACCGCGATTCCACAGCGCGTCCTTGCCAGGCTTCGCCGCATACGGCGCAGGTTCGGTGAAGACACCGTTCCATAAAGCAATCGGCCAGCGCATGTTCAACGGCCAGGGGATATCGCTCTGGATGTTTACCTGCCGCACCGGCGCCACGCCCTTCATGAAGAAGGCATACAGCGCTCGCACGTCATCGTCACTCAGCTTGGCATAAGACGGGTACGGCATCGCCGGATACAGGCGTCGTCCGCCCGGTGCCACGCCATGACGCACGGCGCGGTCGAAGTCGGCCAGGCTGTAAGCGCCGATGCCGGTCTCGCGGTCCGGGGTGACGTTGGTGGTGTGAATCGCTCCCAGCGGCGTGGCCATTTCCAGACCACCAGCGAATGGCGCGCCGCCCGGCACGCTGTGGCAGGCCACGCAGTCGCCGAGCCGTGCCACGTATTCGCCCCGGGCAACCAGCGCCGGAGCCAGGTCGGCGGCCGCGACCTGATCGTTTTCCAGGGACGAGGCAGGCTCGCGGGTGACGTACCAGGCCAGCAGGCCTGCCGCGACCAGGCACAGCAGCGCCAGCCAGCCAGCGGTTCTTGCGAATCGGCTGTTATTCATGAGTACTCCGGCGCAGGTCAGGTGAAGGTGTATCGGCTCAAGGGCATGCTGCGAATCCGCTGCCCGGTCAGCGCCGCCACGGCGTTGGCGACCGCCGGTGCCACCGCTGGCAACGGCGGTTCACCGATGCCGCCCATCTTTTCCCCGCTCTCGACAATCCGCACATGCACCCGCGCCATCCGCGAGGGCGGCAGAATCGGATACAGGTCGTAGTTGCGCGCACGCGGTTTGCCGTCGATATACACCGCCTCTTCCAGCAGCACCTGCGACAGGCCAAGGGACACGGCGCCGGCAACCTGCGCCTCGACGATGGCCGGATTGACGATGCTGCCCGGATCGATGGCCTGCCAGATGTCATGCACCTTGACCTGGCCCTGCTCGATCGACACTTCGGCAATCACCGCGGTCTGAGTGCCGAACGGCGATGCCATGGCCACTCCGCGCGCCCGTTTGCTGCCGTCTTCGGCGGTAAACGGCCCGCGCTTCCAGCCCCCCGACAAGTCGCCCACCGCGTTGAGCAAGGTCGTCAGACGCTTGTTGTCGCGCAGCAAGTGCAGGCGCAATTCGAACGGGTCCTTGCCGCCTTTGTCGGCGAGTTCATCGAGAAAGGCTTCGTAGAAGAAGTCATTCAACGAGTTGCCCACCGAGCGCCAGTAGCCCAGGGGCACCGGCCCCTTGACGTAAATCTGGGCAATGCGCTTGTTGGCAATGGCGTATGACTTGCCGGCCAGGCCCTCCAGCGCAGTCGGGTCGATCTTATCGCCTTGCTTGCCCGCCAGAGACTCGGTCGGTCCTTCCGTGGCACTGACCGCCTCGATCGCGACCGGCCAGCCGTCGTTGTCCAGCGCGCCGCGAAAACTCACCGCAGCGACTGGACGAAGCACGTCGCGCAGGAACTCTTCCTCACGGCTCCAGATCAGCTTGACCGGGCGCCCGACCGCCTTGGCCAGAGCGATGGCCTGAGGATAAGGATTGGCGGAGTCATAGAGGAAATGCCGACCAAAGAACCCGCCCAACAGCGGCGAATGCAGCGTGATTTGCGAAGGGTCCAGACCGGTGCGTTTGGCGATGTCGGCACGGTACATTTCCGGCGCCTGATTGGGCAGCCAGATTTCCAGCGAACCGTTGGCGTCAAAGCGTGCAAGGGCCGATGGCGGCTCCAGTTGGGCGTGATGCAGATATTGGTTGTGGTACGTGGCTTCGATGCGGGTCTTGGCGTTGGCCAGCGCCGCGGCGACATCACCTTCGTTTTCATCGTCACGGGCAGGGCCTTTTTCCGCGGCCAGACGCTTGAAGTACTCTTCGGTGGAAAAGTCCGCGGGCATGGCGCGCACCGTCGAATCGGCAGCAGCCTCCAGCCAGTCGACCTGCACCGCTTCCACGGCGCGCTTGGCATGCCACCAGCGCTCAGCCACCACGGCAACGGCGCCGGGCAGACGATGCACCGAATGCACGCCCTTCATGGCTTTGACCTGCTCTTCGTTGCGCAGACTTCCCACCGTCATGCCCAGGCGCGGCGCATGTTGCACGGCGGCATGCAGCATGCCGCCGACCTTCAGATCGATGCTGTACAGCGCTTTGCCGGTGGACTTGTCGTAGGCGTCCAGACGCTTGACCGGTTTGCCGATCCAGCGAAAGCGGGAGGGATCGCGCAATTGCACGCTGGCCGGATCAGGCACCGGCAGATCCATCGCCCGTTCCGACAACTCGCCGTAGGCAATAGAACGGCCGGAGGCGGCATGCACCACCTTGCCGGGTTCGGTGGTGAGTTCACTGACCGGCACGCTCAGCGCCTGGGCGCCGGCCTGCAGCAGCATCGCCCGGGCCAGGGCGCCCAGCCGGCGCATGGTCGGGTAACTCATCCGCACCGACATGCTGCCGCCGGTGATGCGCATTCCGTTCTCCATCACGTAATAGGCGTCGCCCGGCGGCGCGCACTCAACGAGGAAGGTGGCGGGATCGGCGTCGAGCTCTTCACCGACAATCTGCGCCATCGCGGTGAAGGTGCCCTGCCCGCCTTCGATGAACGGCGACAGCAGGCGCACGGTGTTGTCCGGACGAATTTCAAGGAAGGCAGGCACCTGCGTTCCGCGCTCGGCGGGTGCCGCCGCGGCCGCTTGCACCCGGGTGGCGCCCAGCGGCAAACCGAAGCCCAGCACCAGCGCGCCCACGGCGCTGCCCTTGAGGAAACGACGACGGGACAGGTTGACCGGATCGTTGAGATTCTGGCCGATAAGCTGCTCGATGGCGTCCAGTGGCGCGTTCATCACGCATCCCCCTTCGCACTGTGACCGGCAAGGTCATGCACAGCGGCGTGAATGGCGTTGTACGTGCCGCAGCGGCACAGATTGATCATCGCCGCATCGATCTCGGCGGCGCTGGGCTGCGGCGTGTGCTTGAGCAAGGCGGTCGCCGCCATCACCTGCCCGGACTGGCAGTAGCCGCATTGAGCGACCTGATGCTCGACCCAGGTGGCCACCACGCGTTTGCCGACCTCGTCGGACTCGATGGCTTCGATGGTGGTGACTTCGCGTCCGACGACACCGGCCACCGGCGTGACACACGAGCGCACGACATTGCCATCCACCAGTACGGAACACGCACCGCACTGCGCCAGCCCGCAACCGTACTTGGTGCCGGTCATGCCCAGGTCATCGCGGATCACCCACAGCAAGGGCGTGTCGGCGTCGGCGTCGACCTGGTAAGTTTTCTGGTTGATTCGTAGTTCCATGGCTCACCCGCTGATCATCGGTTGATGTGCTTTTTTTAATTTTTTCCTGGCGGCCATGCGACGTACCGCCGGTGGCTCAAGGTGCGTTTATCCTGGCGCGATCGCCTCGACAGTCCCATTACGCAGTTGTTCGATGTCACGCCTGGGCGCTGCGCCGAAGAGCCGGCCGATGCCCGACGCATTAAGCGACGGCTGGTCAGGACTGGCAGCGCTCGTGGTGATGGGCGCCTGATCAACGAACTCTAGCTCGCGCGCGAAGCGTTTCCTATCCACGCCCCTGCAAGGTCAGAGGATTGGGCAAGGATTCAGGAGGATTACGCTATGCAGGATCGTCAAGAGAGCCCGCAAACCCACCTCCCGGGTAGCTTTGTGTATGATCACAACGGGCCGATGCTGCCCGCCGCTCGCTGCGTACGCAAAGGTGAAAGCATTGTTGTTCTTCCCATTCCTGTCGCATCTCTCAAGCGTCGAGGTCTGGCAACGCGAGCACCCATATGCCTTGACCCAGGGAGCTACGATGGTATCGATCGAACAGGCCAAACAAATGGCCAAAGGGCTGCGCGCCTCGCTGGCGGCGCGCGAGCAAACGCTCACTCACGCGGCTGCGCTGGAAACGGTGGCGCATCAACTGGGCTACAAGGACTGGAACACTGCATCGGCGATGCTACCCGGCAACGATTCAACCGGGGCCATCACGTTCGACAAAACCATTCCGATACTGCGCATGTTCGATGAAGCCAAGGCACGGGAGTTCTACCTGGATTTTCTCGGTTTCAGCGTCGAATTCGAGCATCGTTTCGAAGCCGGCATGCCGCTTTATCTGGGGATAAGCCGGGGCGCTCTGCACCTGCATCTTTCCGAGCATCATGGCGACGCGAGCCCTGGTGCGACGATCTTCGTACCGATGCGCAATATCGAGGGCCTGCGCGACGAGCTGCAGGCCCGGCGCTACGGATACGGGCGTCCGGACATCGTTGAGCAAGACTGGGGACAGGTGCTTGAGGTCTACGATCCTTTTGGTAACCGGATCCGGTTCTGCCAGAGCTGATTGACTTCCAACAGCACTTCCACGGCTTTGCCTCAAGGCAATTTCTTGAGGCAAACCCGCCGAACTGAAGCACTCAACGCAAAAAAATAATCCAGATGCGACGTCCATATGCGCGTTTGCGACAAATGATGGCCATTCGCCGCTTTTCGCTCAACAGCCCTGAACCAACCTGCCATCTTTGCCTCGAAGCTCTACAAATCTTGTACAGAAAATATTTCCCGTACAACTCCGCTTCCGAGATGCAATGGATGGTCGCCACCCGCGGGCCCTCTCGGGCGTGTCACCGTAATGCCTGCTGGCGAGAATGCCCCAATGCTGAGAAAACTGAAAATCCAGGCCCGGACCCTCCTGTGCTTCATCGCAATCATTTTGATGCTCGTCGCCCTTGGCCTGTTCTGCGTGGCCCAGATGAGCACGATCCGTCAGGCCGTGACAGAGATGGAAACCCGTTCCATTCCGGCCATCAACCTGAGCAATGAGCTGGGGGTCAACGTTTCGCGCTTGCGCATCACGGCCTATCAGTCACACACCTTCACCTCCAAGGCCGATCATCTTGCCGCGGCCAACACCATCGCGGGTCTTGAGAAGCTGATCGACCAGAATCTCGCCGCCTACCGGAACAGCGCCGATACCCCCGCCAAGCAAGAGGCGCTGGGCAAGCTGTCCCAAGCCTATGAAGGATACAAAAGCGGCGTGGCGCAAGAGCTGAGCATGATGGGGGCCGGTCGCCCGGATGACGCAGCGGCCCAGCTTCGTTCGATGGCAGCGTTCGGGACCACCTTCAATGAACAGACGGAACTGCTGAACCGGCTTGAACGCGAGCACGCCCACGACGCCGCACTGGAGGCGGCGCACGCCTACAGTCAGGCGCGGCTGGTGGCGCTGATCGCGATCGGGCTGGCGGTGGCTGCCTCGCTCGTGCTGAGCTGGCGCTTCAGCCTGAGCATCAACAGGCCACTGAGTGTCGCACTGGCGACGTCACGGCGCATCGCGGCGAATGATTTGAGCGGCGAAATAGACAACAGCGGCTCTGACGAGCCGGCGCAACTGCTGCAGTCTCTGAGCGTGATGCGCAACAACCTGCGCAACACGATCGGCGAAATCACCCAGTCCACCGAGCAGCTGTCCAGCGCCGCCGAGGAAATGAGTCAGGTGATGGCGCAAAGCAGCGAAGGCCTGCGCCAGCAGAATCAGGAAATCGATCAGGCGGCAGCGGCGTTCAACCAGATGAGCGCGGCAATCGACGAAGTGGCGCGCAATGCGGTCTCGACATCGAACGAATCGAAGGCCTCCTCGCAGACCGCACAGCAAGGCCAGAATGAACTGAGCGAGACCATCGAATCCCTGAACACGGTGGTGACCCGTGTCAACACCACCTCCGAACGCGTCCAGAGCCTGGCCCAGCAGACGGTTGAAATCAGCAAGGTGCTGGACGTGATTCGCTCGGTGGCGGAGCAGACCAACCTGCTGGCGCTCAACGCTGCCATCGAAGCCGCGAGGGCGGGCGACGCTGGCCGAGGATTCGCCGTGGTCGCCGACGAGGTTCGCGCCCTGGCCCATCGCACAGGACAGTCAACCCGTGAAATCGAAGCACTGATCGGCAAGGTCGAGCAATCGACCCGCGAGACCGTCGATGCCATGCAATCCAGCGCCGAGCAGACCACCGACACCCTGCAGCGCGCAGGCCGTACCGATGAAGCGCTGAATCAGATCACCGTCGCCGTGGGCATCATCAATGAGCGCAATATCGTCATCGCCACCGCCGCCGAGCAGCAAGCGCAAGTGGCTCGCGAGGTCGATCGCAATCTGGTGCGCATCCGCGACCTGTCGCAGCAGACGTCCAAGGGCGCCGAGCAAACCAGCGTGGCGAGCCATGATCTGTCCACGCTGGCATCGCAACTCAAGACCATGACCAGCCGATTCACGTTGTAGGTGTTTTTCGAGGCTGCGCGCCAGCTGATATCATCGCCTCCTGCCAAGCCGGGAACACGCCATGAATCGCCGCAAGAAGATCAAGCAACTGCTGGAAGCGCACGCCAAAAAGGCCAACGCCAAATTGGCGCCGCGCAAGCCCAGATACATCAGCAAGGCCGACCGGGCCAAGCTCGCCGAAGAGGCCGGTCAAAGCCCGGCCGACTCAACCGAAGGCTGACACTGTCAACGGGCTTGTACGCTGCCACTTATCCGGCACGTGGCCGTCAGGGGCGAGACGCGATCTCGTCCAGATGGTCCAGCAAGTCCTGCGGATCTTCATACACGCGCAACGCCCCTGCCCGCTCAAGCTCGCCGATGTCATACCCACCGGAGAGCAAGCCGATGCCGGTCGCCTTGCAACGTCTGGCGGCAAGCATGTCCCAGATCGCATCGCCGATGACCAGGCACTCTTCGATGTCCACGTTCATGCGCTTCGCCGCCGCCAGGAACAGGTCCGGATCGGGCTTGCCGTAGTTCACATCGTCGCGGGTGATCAGGTCGACGTCGCCGATCTCCAGACCGAGCGCCTTGAGGTTGATTTTCGCGGTGTCCATGCCGCCGCTGGTGGCGATGCACCACTTCAGATTGTCGTTGCCCAGTGACTGCAACAACGCTTTGGCGCCCGGCAGCGCGATAATCTGGCCCTGCAGCCGCTCGTAGGCTTCAGCGTGCCTGTCACTGAGGCGCTGGGCCTGATCTTCACTGATGTCCAGGCCCGTCTCGCGGGAGAGCGACTTGAGCATCAACCCGCCGCTCATGCCGATTTTCCTGTGGATGCGCCACATCGCCAGCGGAATGTCTTCGGCGTCGAGCGCCTCTTTCCAGGCTGCTACGTTCTGGTAAACGCTGTCAGTCAGCGTGCCGTCCAGGTCAAAAATGAACGAGGTCTGTGGGCGCATGGGATTCTCTTCTGCTTCGATCGACCGTCGGACACAGGCCAAAAAATGAGGGGTTCCTGGCCAGGCATGGCTGTCAGGAATGTGCAGGTCCGGGTTTTGTCGCTCGACGTTCGCAGCCAAGTGACCTGCGGGCGACGCGCTTGAAAATGCGTTCGGGGCCTGGTCAGGCTGCATCTCGACCCGCATCGGGGCCGGCAAGCCAGAACAGTCGGGCGACAATCAAACCATCTGCCCTGATTCGAGTGCGCACGGCATCAGGCGTTCGATCTTTCTCGGCGCTCGCCCAGACCCGCCAGCAGGCGCTGCCGAGCAAGCGGCGCGAAGTGGCGAACGCGGTTTTTCAGAACCACCGCAGCCACCGGAATCACGACGACTGCGTCGCCGATCGCGGGACAAGCCACACTCCCACACCTGCCGCAACGCCAAAAGAAAACATCCGCCATCAATTGGCTGATCCGCCTCGGCCGCAACTGTAGGAGCGTGGCTTGTCCCGCGAACTGGCGCGAAGCGGCAGCAAACCCGGCGAACGCGGTTTTTCAGATGCACCGCACCCACCGAAATCACGACGACTGCGCCGCCGATCGCGGGACAAGCCACGCTCCCACACCTGCCGCAAAAGTCAGAGAGATCTGCAGTCGGGCCGATGGCGCCGAAAGTCCCGCA